>SVSA01000023.1 GCA_015064545.1 Oscillospiraceae bacterium
CCCGTCCGCCACTGATCCGGGACCGAAGTCCCTTCACCGTTCGACTTGAATGTGTTAGGCACGCCGCCAGCGTTCATCCTGAGCCAGGATCAAACTCTCGATAAATGGTATCTCAAATCCCGAAGGACTTAAAATCAATTTGTCGAGTTTGCTTTCTAGCTTTACTCTTTTACTTTTGTTTTAAAGGAATTGTACGAGATCGTTTTACACTTTTCAGTTCAAGTATTTCTTGACTTTCTTGTGCTTTGTACTTTCTCATTTGTTGTTCAATTTTCAAGGACCGCTGCCGCAAACCTGGCTTGTACCTTCGAGCGGCGGATTTTTATTCTACCACACTTTCCGGTATTTGTCAAGAGGTTTTTTGAACTTTTTTCAAAAAACTTTTTCTTCAGGCCTTTCGCTTTCCGGTTTCTCGGTTCGCTTCGTTTGGGCACCCGGTTATTATATCACAGCCCCATCCGTTTGTCAAGCCCTTTTTTCAAGTTTTTTCAAAAAACTTTTTCGCGGCTCACTCCTCGGGGTACCCCCCTCAAAGTGCTTCGCTATTATATCACTTCTTTTCGGGGTTGTCAAGAGAATTTTGACATTTTCTTCACTTTATCCCCTCTTGTTACTTTTTCCCAACATAATCCGCCTTATTTTGTGCAAAATTACTCTTCCTCCATCGTTTTTATATTATTTGAATTCCGCTCTTGATTTTCTTCCTCATTCGTGCTATAATACGGATGTCCGACTCGCCTGCATAGTTAAATGGATATAACAAGCCCCTCCTAAGTGAGTGTTTTAACAAACACCTTTGCAAAAAGGCGAATGGTGATCCGTTTGAACTGTATCGTGTATGCCCTGATAGCTCAGTTGTATAGAGCGGCCGCCTCCTAAGCGGCAGGTCGGAGGTTAGAGTCCTCTTCAGGGTGCCAAAAACCGCCTCATTCGAGGCGGTTTTATTTTGCGAAAACCCGCATAAATACAGCGTTTTTAAGGCTCCCTTGTGTAAAGGGAGCTGGATTTTGCGAAGCAAAAGACTGAGGGATTGTTTTGTAATTTTATAAGTTGACAATCCTCCCGACTTCGCTTCGCTCAGCCACCCTCCTTTACACAAGGAGGGCTCTTGCTAATTGCGATTAGCAGAAAATCAACCTTTTGCTAATTGCCAGCTAATCAGATTTTTAGCAAAATTCCGCTAATTTGAACTGGCGTATGTTCTATCCATAAACTTTTTCGAAAAATTTTTCGAAAAATTTATTGCATTTCAATGCAAACTGTGGTAAACTGATTATGCCAAACTAATTAAATATGCAAAGTGGTATTTTTTATCCGTAGGGATATTATACCCTTTTTACCATTTCCTGAATTCTGTTTGAATTTGAAAAAATGCAAATTCCAGTATAACAGAATTCGGGTAAAACCATTTTGTATAATTAGTTTGGCGACTATCGGGGTTTGCGTTTTTTGTGCGGTTACTTCGGTAGCCGCACTTTTTGTTTTATGGAGATGTTATTTTGAAACAGAAAATTAGTAACACCATTATTAACCCATCCGGCAAGACGTTGTTTTGGAAGATGCTAAAATCCGAAATATTACAACGCTCATTTAACAGAACGGCAGTATGGAATCTTCCAAAAAGAAATTGGTTACTTCGTAGACTTTTAGGTTCGATAGATGGCAGCCCTTATCTTGTGCAAATACCTTTCCATTGCAGTTTCGGATGCAATATACATGTAGGAAAGAATTTCTTTTCCAACAATAATTGTGTAATGATGGACTATGCAGAAATTCGCATAGGCGATAATGTAATGCTTGCACCCAATGTGACGATCACTACGGTGAACCATTCCCTTGACCCAACTGAGCGACGAGTATTTGGTACTAAGGACAGTTTTCACCCCGGCAAGAAAGGCAATTGGGAAATTATTGCTCCAGTAACTATTGGGGACGATGTGTGGATCGGGACAGGTTCCATCATTTTACCGGGAGTAACCATTGGCTCGGGTACTACGATAGGTGCAGGCAGTGTAGTCACTCACGACATTCCGCCTAATGTGCTTGCGTTTGGTGCACCATGCAGAGTGGTTCGCAACTTGTGAAAACTTTTGGAGGAAGAAATGAATCAACAGCCCAAGATCAACTGGTGGAGCAGACAGAATATGCCCATTGAAGAGCTCGTTATCTATCATGCAGGGCGGCGCAAAGCACAGTTTGCCGAGGGAAAGAAGCTGAGTGGGATCGTATTCCGGAAGAGAATTTATCCTTTGGTGAAACTAATCCTTAAGATTGATCAAGTAGCATCTGGAGAAAAGATAGTCGTCCTGCGCGATTTGCATACAAAGAAGCCGAATGTGCCAACGATTTACGCGTGCACTCATATTGGCGGAAACGACATTCAGAGATCATTCCAAGTCATGAATGACCCGGCGTATCTCATGTTGGGCGACCCTGGAATATTGTATCGGATGCCAATATATCAAGGCCTAAAACTTAATGGAGTAATCCCCCTCGAAACAAGTGACCGAGAAGATAGGAAGATTGCTTACACAAGAGCAATTGAGCTATTGAATTCCGGAGGTAATCTTCTGATTTATCCAGAAGGAGCATGGAATGTATCGCCCAACCTTGTGGTGATGAAGACGTTTACCGGAACAGTTCGCATGGCGCAGGAAACTGGTGCAGAAATCGTGCCAATTGCAGTAGAGCAATATGGTAAGACATTTTATTTCAATGTAGGAACGAACTATTGTATTCCCAAAAACAGCCCCAAAAGTGCCGATGAGCTGAACGCAAATTTGCGCGATACACTGGCAACACTCAAGTGGGAGATTATGGAACAGCAAGGAGTTCTATGTCGTAAAAGCATTCCTGCGGGATACTTGGATGATTTCCAAGCCGAAATTGTCGGACGCTGTAATTATGGCTATGGATTTTCCCTAGAAGATGCGCTTAAAGAAGCGTTCCATGACAAAACAATTACAACGCAGGAACAGGCTTTTGCACACCTCAATGTATTAAAACCAAGAAGAGAAAATGCATTTCTTTTCAATAAGAGATTAGATTAGTCGGAGCTATAAAAATGGAAGAAAAAGAGTTGACAGGCTACCCCTCAATAGATAGACCGCAAGATAGATTTTATCGCAAGGAGCCCATTCGTGCAATCAATGCAGAGCAAACTGTATATGAATTAGTGTTCAATTCTAATAAAGAAAATATGTCAGATACTGCTCTGGAGTATATGGGTGTTGCTTGGTCTTTTGAAAAGCTAAAGTTAGAAACGGATCGGGCTGCGGATGCATTTGCAAAAATCGGTCTTAAACTGGGTGATACCGTCTTGATTGGCGTTTCTAATGCTCCGGAATCGGTGGTTTCTCTACTTGCCCTAAACAAGCTGGGGGTAGTGTCAAAGTGGTTCGATATACGCGCAAGCGAAAAGGATATTGAGCAATCTGCGAACGAAAGCAACTGCAAGGTGTTAATCGCATTCGATATGCTGCTGCCTAAAATTGAGCCGATACTTAACAACACTAAGCTTGAGAAGATAATCGTCATAAAACCTGTAGGGGCATTGCCTAAACTTGTCCAGATCGCATACTCCTTCAAGAACAACTGTAAGTTGCCTAATGATTCTCGTTACATTTACTTTGGTAAGCTTGTCAAAACAGGAGATGTTCGTAAAACCCCTGCATGTGCTCCTTTTGATAAAAACCGACCTTCCATTATGATTCAGTCCAGTGATACTACGGGCAAGCCGAAAACCATTGTACATTCCGACTATTCTGCAACTGCATGTGTTCAGAAAATTGCATATTCAGATTTACCCTTGGGAAAAGGAAAAAGTCTGTTGGTGTACCTTCCGCCTTGGATTGCGTACGCCTTAGGGGATGCCATTATTCTTGCACTGGCATTAGGATCAAAAGTGATATTAAGTCCAACGTTTGATCCGGATAAAATTGCAAATTATCTTGGAAAGTTCACCATTTGCTTTACTGCACCAATCTGCTATCGTTATTTGAAGGATCATTTTAATGAACTGACAGCGAAGCAAAAGCATGGCTTAGAAAAAATTGAGTGTCTTGTTTCTGGCGGCGATAAAATCACAGCCGAAGAGAATGCAGAAATGGAAAGAATTTTGGGAACAGTAATCGTTAATGGATATAGCAACAACGAAGGTTGGGGCGCATTGACTGTAAATCCTACAAAGCATAACAAGTATGGAACCGTGGGCATTCCCAAATACGGTGAAACAATTATTGCCTATGACAATGACACGCAAACAGAACTGAAATACGGTGAAAGTGGAGAGATCTGTGCGCTCACCGATACATTGTTCCTGGAATACGAGGAAAACGAGGCAGAAACCGGCGCTGTAAAAAGATTACATTCAGATGGGAATGTGTGGCTTCACACCGGCGACTTAGGATATATCGACGAGGAAGGTTTTATTACCCTAAATGGACGGGCTCGACGGGTCATTGTTCGCAGGGCGTTCAAGATATCGGCATATACCATCGAGGATGCTATTTGCCGCCATCCGGCGGTCAAAGAATGCGTTGCCGTTGAAGTAAACGATCCCGACGAGGAACATGTACCTATGGCTTATATTGTGATGAAAGATACAACCCTGGATGAAGATACCGTCAAACAGAGCATTTTGGGTATGTGCCAGAAGGAATTGAAGGATTATGAAGTCCCCAAGTACTATCGCTTCATGAGCTCGTTGCCGTACACGCCAAATGGCAAATACGATTTTAGGCTTCTTGAAAGAATGGGCAATGAATTCGTGTCACAGGAGGGCTCAAAATGAGGGGAGAAACAACTAACCCATCAAGTAAATCCTTATTCTGGGAAATGCTTAAATTGGAAATGATCCAAAGATCCTTCAATCGTACCGCAGTATGGAACTTACCCAAGCGGAACTGGTTACTGCGGAGATGGCTGGGATCCATTGACGGTAATCCCTATTTGGTGCAGATTCCGTTTCATGTTAGCTTCGGAGGAAACATCCATGTTGGAAAAAACTTCTTTTCCAATTGTAACTGTGTTTTGATGGATTATGCACCCATTACCATAGGGGATAATGTTTTGCTTGCACCCAATGTGACGATCACTACGGTGAACCATTCCCTTGACCCGGATCAGCGTCGAGTATTTGATACCAAAGACAGTTTTCATCCCGGAAAGAAGGGCAATTGGGAGATCATTGCCCCGGTAACCATCGGGGATGATGTGTGGATCGGAACGGGAGCGATCATTCTGCCCGGCATTACGATTGGCTCCGGTTCCATTATTGGAGCAGGTAGCGTTGTGACGCACGATATCCCACCCAATGTGCTTGCATTTGGTGTACCATGTAGGGTCGCGCGGGAAATAACCAACCAAAACGGTGAACTAATATGAAACAAGCTATCGTTACAGTCTTTCGAATGTTCCTGCATTACATACTTGTGTTGATCGTAAAAGTTGAACGATTACTAAGACATCAAAAAATCAAGATTATCAATAAGGTGTCGTTAGAAACTATCAAAGCCGTATCCGGCCCCATTATCTTTACCCCAACACATTGCGGCAAATTTGATATTCAGGTTATGACCGAAGTGCTTTGGCATCACCGTTGGTCGCTGTTGTCAGGTGATCCACATGACTTGCCGGGTACAGTAGAGGGATATTGGCTGAAATTCAATGGTGTTGTTTATGTGGATCGTGATGATAAGGAGTCCCGAAACAAAGCGAAGCAGGAAATGATCGGCTTACTTCAAAAGGGTGAGAACATAATGCTCTACCCTGAAGGGACGTGGAATTTCTCCCCTAATCAGCTTGTTTTACCGCTGTTTCGCGGGATTGCGGATATTGCGGCCGCGGCAAAGGCAGTGATCGTCCCCTTTGGGTTAGAAGTTGATGACAAAACAAATACCTATTATGTAGTGATTGGTGACCCGATTGTCCCAACTGTAGAACCGCTGGAACTTCTTGAAGAACTGAGAGACCAAATGGCGACACTCAAATGGAAGCTGTTTGAATACTTGCCGGGAAATAGAATTGATTACGACAAAGCTTTGCTCGATGTTTCATGGAATTCGTATATTAAAAAGAGGCTGTCTGAATGCAGATATATGAACTATGAATTGATTTGGAAATATGCGCGCAAAGAACCTTGGCATATTGAAGTAGAGCAGATCAAGGCTGATCTATTAAAATGCCACGCAAATATTAAATTAAGTCATAAGGAGATAAAATATGGAAGAAAAGAAACTGACGGGGTATGCTTCGATTGACAAACCCTGGCTGAAATACTACTCAAAGGAAGCAATAAGTGCACCTTTGCCTGAGTGCACGATTTATGAATATATTTGGAACTGCAACAAGAATAATCTTGAGAAACCGGCGCTTAAATATTTTGGCAAAGGGACTACTTATGCTCAAATGTTCTCCCGTATCGATGATGCTGCAAAGGCCTTTTCTGCACTAAATGTGCAAAAAGGCGAACTTGTATCCATGTGTATGCTGACCATGCCCGAAACCATTTATTCTATTTACGGATTAAATAAAATCGGTGCAGTATGTAATCTGATTGAGCCGCGCACAAATGCAGAGTTAATTAAAGATCGCATCAATGCTGCTGGTTCCCGTGTTTTAATTGTTGTAGATGTGTTTCTGTCTAAAATTCTTCAGATTGTTGATAAAACCAAACTGGAACATATCATTGTTGTACCTTTGGCGCAGTCTATGCCAATCCACACAAGAATTGGCTTTAAGCTTACAAAAGGCAGAAAGATTCCTCATATTCCTGCTGAGCAGCGTTTTGAGTATTGGTCTGTATTTCTTGCAAAGGGAAAGCGCTTAAAACTGGCTTCTACTCCCTATGTAAAGAATGCACCAGCTGCCATCATTTATACTGGTGGAACAACAGGCATCTCCAAAGGAGCGCTCCTTTCCAACGACAGCTTGACGGCAATGGCATTGCAGAGCATTTATGATGCTCCCCGGCTATATGAGGGTGAGCGGTTTTTGGAAATTATGCCCCCGTTCATCGCTTATGGTCTCGTTTTTGGTTTCTTCATTCCTTTCTGTGCAAGTTTGGAAAACACACTGATTCCGATATTTGAACCCAAGAAATTTGCGGAATTGGTTCTGAAGCATAAGCCCAACCATGTTGTGGGTGTCCCGGCTTTTTTTGAAAGTTTGGCCAATAGTGCTGAAGTAGGTAATCAGAAGCTGGATTTCCTCATGTGTGCCATCACAGGTGGTGATCGTCTGCTGGCAAGCACGGAGGATCATATTAACAAGTTCTTTGCAGATCATGGATGCAAGTACACCATTCTTAAAGGCTATGGCATGACTGAAATGGGTTCTGCAGCCACTTTTACAGCAACGGATGAAAGCAATATACCTGGAAGCGTTGGCATTCCAACACATCTCACCGAAGTAAAAGTAATTGACCACGAGACAGGAGAAGAACTGGGATACAATGTCCAGGGTGAATTGTGCATGACTGGTAGCACCATGATGTTGGGTTATTATCAAAATGATTCCGAAACTAATAAGGTTATGCGCAAACATCCTGACGGAAAAACATGGATTCATACCGGTGATATTGGTTACATGACGGAAGATGGTGTGATCTATATCGTTGATCGCATTAAGCGAATGGTGATTCGTCCTGACGGACACAATGTATGGCCTTCTGTTATAGAGGAAGTTGTTACACGGCATCCAAGTGTAAAAGAATGTGCCGTTGTCGGTATGCCAAATCCCACGAACAAGAATGGTAAAATCCCAACGGCGTTTATAGTTGTTGAGGATGGATATGAGGCAACTGACAAACTGATTGAAGATATTGACCGCTTCAGTAAGGTACACCTTCCCGAACGAGATGTGGCTATGGCTTATCGGTACATTGATAAACTTCCTCTAACGTTGGTTGGCAAGGTAGACTACCGCGCACTCGAAAAAGAGGCAGAGCAGTTACGGTAAGGCATTAGTAGTAACACCGTAACAAAATGCACTCATATCACCTCTACCCAAAATTCACCTTCTTTGCTAATTGCTTGCTAATCAAATAAATTAAAACAACATAAAATCACCAGTAACGGTGTAACACAAATAACACATTAACCTTAAAAATCCCCTGATAACAGGGGATTTTTAGGTATTGAGAGGGATTGGAGAGCCATTTCCCTCGGTATCTCCTAAGGGTTAGTTGTGGGTTCGATTCCCGCTGCGGGTGCCAAAATTCCGTACACACAAGTGTGCGGAATTTTTACGTATTACCCCTTTCCTTAATTGTTTATCTACTTCATTACCGGTAAGAGAGAAAACACCGAGAGGCCCGCCTCTCGGTGTTTTTGTTGGATTGGATCACTCCGCTTTTTCAAGGGCGTCGCTTTATGCCCCGAAATCGAGAACATCCGAAAAACAGGAATCCATAGCATCGTCGTTGCCGGCAAAGCGCAACTACGGAATCCCATGTACACAATTTTGGAAGACTTCTCAGACAGAAACATATCTGCCGTTCCCGATGCCGTTTCGGATCACGCAACCGCAATGGGAATGATGAAAATCTTTTGTTTCGCAAAGAAGCTTCGTTCAAATAGTGCGCAAGCCGGCGCCCCCTTGAGCGAAGGGCTCTCAGAAACATCATCATCGGATTCAAGTTAACCGATTTTTTTCGTCAAACGCCTTGCCATCGCCGTCAAGAGATGATATAATGAGATATCCATACGAAAGGAGATATGCTATGCGAGGGATTCGTTTATCACACGGTGTCCTTTTCGTTACCGACGATCACCTGACCGTACGCCTTCTTCCCTCCGGTGAATGCGGCGCATCCCCCATTTCTTACGAGGTTCTCGAATGGGATCTTCGTACTGAGCCTCCCGACAGCTGGGACTATCTTGACGAAGCCGCAATCCGTGCGTTGCCTGACGGAGGCTTTGAAAGCATTCGCTCCGCTTTTGCGAAAATGCGCCATCAGTTCAATCTTCCCGAGGATAAATAATCGTGTAGCCTCATTTGTGCATAAGCTATCCTCACAAAAAAGACAGGTTTTGACATGAACCTGTTCTTTTTTTACTTCCTTATTACTATCTATTGACGAATTCGCTTTTTTGTCTTATAATCTAACTATATCCTGACATATCGACACAAAAAAAGGAGATGTTAATTATGGGACGTTTGGAAGGAAAAGTAGCAATTATCACCGGCGGTAACTCCGGCGTCGGCGCGGCTACAGCCGAGCTGTTTGCCAAGGAAGGGGCCAAGGTAGTGATCACTGCACGCCGTGTTCCTCAGCTTGAGGAGGTTGCCGCCAAGATCCGCGGCAATGGTGGCGAGGTATTGGCTGTTCCCTGCGATGTTTCGAAGGTAGAGGATGTTGAGGCTATGGTGGCCAAGGTTGTGGAAGCATACGGTAAAATTGATGTACTTGTCAATAATGCCGGTGTGCTGGAGGCCGGCTTGAAGCCGATCGATGTTTGCACCGACGAGGATCTGGAATGGGTTATGGGCATTAACACCAAGGGGTGCCTCTACTGCACCAGAGCGGTTGTCAAGGAAATGATGAAAAACAACAGCGGATCCATCATCAATCTGGATTCGGTTGCCGGCGCCTTTGGTACCGGCGGTGCTTCGTATGTAACCAGCAAGGCCGCCGTGATCGGCTTGACCAAGCATACGGCCATCCGCTTCACCGGAACCGGTATCCGTTGCAATTCGGTTAACCCCAGCACCATTATTACGCCCATGACCATGACGACCGATCCCGCCTCGCTGGATTCTAACATGATGGGACAAATGCGTAAGCATATGAATCTCTCGGTTCCTCCCTGCATGCCGATCGATGTCGCCAATATCCTGCTCTTCCTCGCCAGCGACGAGTCGAGAGCCATCACCGGTCAGGTCATCGTATCCGATTTCGGTGCTACTCTCTAAGTCATCCCCAATGCCGACCCTCATGGGTCGGCTTCTTTTTTCTGTCGTTTACCTCATCCCTCCGTTTTATCAATAATATCCAAAATCCAAGCCCATCCTTTTAGCAAGACGACAAAATTCAAAAAAATCTCGTCTCCGCTATTGACAATCACGTGACCATGTTGTATAATCATATTGACAAAAGCAGAAAGGAGGCCTCTCATGTCAACCACCCTACCGGGGACTACCATCGAGATTTCGCACTTCACCCACGGTTGTTCCCGCACCCTGTTTGACGGCATCTTCACCGCCGGCGGAGTCACGCTCTCTCAGGTCTCCATCATGACCGGGCTGGAGCCGTATGTGATTCAAAACTGGATCAAGCGCGGATTTCTCACGCACTCGGTCAAGCGGCTCTATTCCCGACAGCAGTTTGCCCGCGTGGTCCTGATCAATATGCTCCGCGAGTCACTGCAAATCGAGCGTATCTGCGCCATCACCCAAACGATCGACGGAATAACCGACGATCCCGGCGACGATCTCATCGCAAGTGACGAGCTCTATCACCGTTACATCGATATGCTGGCCATCGATACCATTGATCCGACCAGCGAAGCCTCGGTACAGGCTGCGGCCGAGGCTGCCGCCGAAGGCATCTGCGAAAACGATCCACATGCCAAAGCCATGCTTTGTCGTATTTTGCAGGTCATGTACTATGCGCACACCGCCGCTAAGTTACGTAACACAGCGGAACAGCTTCTTTTCTCACTCTAATCCCACCAACATCATCTATTATCGGAAAGGAACCTCGTTATGTCTATCATTGAATGGTGGAATGCCCTCGGTCTGGCATCACAGATATTCTATTGCATTGCCATCCCCGCCTCCCTGATCCTTTTAGTCCAAACCGTCATGCTTTTTCTCGGCCTTGACGATGACGCCGATGCCGCCGATGATATCGACATACCGGACGATGACCTTTCCCTCGAGGATGCCGACGCCGATGACTTTGATGCCACCGGCGGCTTAGAAGGCCTTCGTATCTTCACCGTACGCGGCATCATCGCTTTCTTGGTCGTGTTCGGCTGGGTTGGCGTGGTGATGGACGCGGCCGACGCCACTTTGTGGTTAACCATCCCTGTTTCCGCCCTCTGCGGATTTGCCATGATGGTTGTCCTTGCCTTTCTTTTCCGTGCCGTCATGCGTCTGCGTAACGATGGTAACGCCGATAATCGCAATGCCGTTGGCACGATTGGGCAGGTTCATCTTCTGATTCCGGCCACGCGGGGAGGCATCGGTAAGGTACATGTCATGCTCCAGGGCGCCTATGTAGAACGTGATGCCGTAACCGACGAATCCGAAGCCATTCCCACCGGCACCGAAGTTGTTGTCATCGGTGTCAGCGGGCAAACCCATCTGATTGTCAAGCGTAAATAAATCTTATTTATTATATTAAGGAGGAAAACTATGCAACCCCAAGTTATCGTTTTGATCAGCGCCATCCTTCTGATCCTGGTGTCCTTCATCGTCTGGATCTGTTCGCGGTACAAAAAGTGCCCGTCCGACAAAATCATGGTCATCTATGGTTCGATCGGCAAAAACAAGGACGGTACCAATCGCAGTGCGAAATGTATTCACGGCGGTGCCGAATTTGTCATTCCTGTGTTCCAGTCGTATTCCTATCTCGACCTGACACCCATCTCGATTCAGGTCGATCTGAAGAACGCCCTGTCCCGTCAGAACATTCGTATTGACGTGCCCTCTCGCTTTACCGTCGGTATCTCGACCGAACCGGGCGTCATGCAGAACGCTGCCGAGCGTTTGCTCGGTCTGCAGCTCTCCGAGATTCAGGAGCTTTCCAAGGATATCATCTTCGGTCAGCTTCGTCTCGTTATCGCCACGATGGACATTGAGGAAATCAATACCGACCGCGATAAGTTCCTTGCCGCCGTCAGCAGCAACGTCGAAACCGAGCTGAAGAAAATCGGTTTGCGTCTGATTAACGTCAACGTCACCGACATCAGCGACGAATCGGGCTACATTGCCGCTCTCGGTAAGGAAGCCGCCGCCAAAGCGATCAACGATGCCAAGAAGAGCGTCGCCGAACAGGACAGAGAAGGTTCGATCGGTGAAGCAAATGCCAGAATGGAACAGCGCATCAAGGTTTCGGAGGCCGATTCGATCGCCATCCAGGGTGAAAACGAAGCGAAAATGAAGATCGCCATGTCCGAGGCAGCCTTGAAGGAAAAAGAAGCTGAGGCCATGCGTATTTCCACCACCGCCGAAAAGATTCAGGCCGCCCGCGCGCTGGAGGAATCCTACGCCGCACAGAAAGCCGCTGAAGAAGCAAGACGCGCCAAGGAGCAGGCTACGCTCGAAGCGGACCTGATCGTTCGCGCTGAGGCCAAAAAGCGTGAGCTCGAGCTGGAAGCCGAGGCCGAAGCAGAACAGATCCGCCGTAAAGCACAGGGTGAAGCCGACGCTATCTACGCCAGGATGGCAGCCGAGGCCCGCGGTATGGAAGAGATTCTCCGCAAGCAGGCTGCCGGCTTTGCCGAGATCGTCAAATCGGCCGGCGGCGATCCCGAGGCCGCCCTCAAGCTTCTCATTGCCGATAAGCTCGAGGATCTGATGCGCGTTCAGGTGGATGCCGTGAAGGGCATCAAGATCGATAAGGTCACCGTTTGGGACGGCGGCCAGAACGGCGACGGCAAAACCTCCACCGCCAACTTTATTTCGGGCATGATGAAAGCCGTACCGCCGCTGGATGAGGTGTTCGCCATGGCCGGTATGCAGCTCCCCTCGCTGCTCGGCAAGAAAACCGCCGAGGAAGCCGCTCCCGTTGAGGAGACCGCCGAATAAAAAACGAAACATTTCAAAAAGCCCTTCGGATTCAAGAATCCGAAGGGCTTTTTATTCTTTGTCGGGTCAGCTTTGAGAATGAGCAGGAAGCTCTTCACCCATTTCGGGAGTCGGGGCGAAGAGACAAAAGAGAAAATCCTTGACACGCGCCGCCACCTCGCGAAGCTCACGAAACACTTGCCCGGCGTAGGCGCGGGGATCCGACGCTACACCGTAAGCCTCAAGCCCGCAGGACTCGGCAATATACAGGGCACGGTAAAGGTGATATTCCTGTGTCACAATCAAAACCCGCCGATACCCAAAAACTGCGGCTGCGCGAATCACGCTATCATAAGTGGAGAGTCCGTAGGGATCGACTGTAATAGCTTCGATCGGAACACCGTTTGCCACCGCAAGGTCGCGCATGGTGCCGGTTTCGTCATATCCCTCATAACGGCTGTCGCCCGTCATAAACAAAACCGGCGCCGCCCCATTTCGGTAAAGAGAAACACCCTCCATCACACGGTCGTGAAGCATATGGCTCGGTGTGCCGTCCGACTGCACGAAGCAACCGAGAACAAGAATACAATCCACATTCTCCAGCTTCACCGCCTCCTCGGGGGTGAGAATCCGCTGTCGCCCCGGCATCATCACGATCGCATTGAGAACACCGATTACAAGGCCGCCAATCACACCGCAAATGACGGCGATCAGCAGAAGGCGCTTCAGAAAGCGAGTGAAGAAAGACACCTCTGTCTTTTCCTTTTCTTTTCTTTGTTTTGCCATGACGTATCCTTTCAACGGCTATTGCCGTACCAAACGATCAGCTCCTGCACCCCATACGGAAGCAGATAGAGCGCCGCCAACAGCGGAATCCAAGCCAAAGAAGACAAAAGCCGTTTCCATTTGCGGACAACAATCATTTCATAGGAAATATAGAAAATCAGCGGCATGATTATACTGAATACATCCGGTCCTCCCATGGCATAAAACCACCAGAGCGGCAATAGCGCCACCCCAAACCGCATACATACGTGAAGAAACGGTTTGGCCGTTGCTTGACCGGCCAGATCACTTCGCCGTCGAACGAACAAAAATCCCGCAAGACTCAGCACCAAGGCGGCAACAACAACCGAAAACAGTGTCTGCGGCCAAATCACCTCACTCGCATCGAAAAAATAATCAATCCGCATGATTTCTCGCCACGTTTCCAAAACTTCCCCGAGGCCTAACCATACCGGATTATTTTCATGTGTTCCGTCCGGTAAATGGATCATATATTGGATGCGACGGTAAGCATTTCCCAAACATTCTTCAAGAACGTTAAAATAAATGATAGGAAAAAACTGTATCAAGGCCGTCGCCGTAACTGCCGTCAGACTTGTTCCACAGAAGGTAATGGCCAACGCCGCTACCGCGCCGATACGCAGGTTCGCGGCCAAAATCCCAAGAATCGTCCGCACCAGATCCCCATAAGCGATGGGAAAGGCGGGCAAAAAGGATTGGCAAAGGCAAATACCGACCGTCATTTGCACCGCAAGAATCACGATTGTCCATGTCATCGCTGCCGCAAAGCGAGAGAAAAACACGGCGGTGCGCGCAATCGGGAGCGAATCATAAAAATCCGAATCCCTTCGCTTCATGACATAACGAAAAGCAAGCAATACAAATAGCGGCGCCAAAAAGGCAAGATACACACGGCCTAAGGGGAAGATATTGTCAAACCAAAGCGTTTTCGGTTGATATCTACCGACGTTACTCGGACCGGAAATTGCCAAAAACGAGCACAGGATCGTCAACAGGATCCCGGGTGTTTTGAGCTGACGAAGTACCTCACCGTAAAGGCGTACATGAAACCATTGTTTTTTCATCCTGTCCTCCTTATTCCTCAAACACATAGCCACGGGTAGAAAGCTCGTAGGTGAACAGCTCCTCCAGCGAAAGAGGAAGCACATCCAGAATCGCAGGCTCCATAGCGGCAAGCCGAGCGACCACATCCTCGGCATCCCCCGAGATAATCATACTGCTGACCGAACCGTGCTTGACAATACGTGCAATCGGTAAGCCCGCAAAGCGGCTCTCGTCGTATTCGTCGCGGAAGGCAATCTGCACTTTAATATGACGGGTACGCAAGCCCGATACATCGCTTTCAAGCACAACACCGCCCTGATGCAGCATCGCTAACTGATCGCAGGTATCTTCCAATTCGCGCAGCGAATGGGAGGTAATAACCGCCGAAGCACCCCGCGACAGAATATCCTCGGCAATCATTCCCTTGATGTAATGGCGCATCACGGGATCCAGGCCGTCAAAGGTTTCATCAAAAAAGATAAAGTCAGCTCCGGTAGCCAACGCAAGCATCGTAGCGGCCTGACGCTTCATACCTTTCGAAAACTCGGCAATCGGACGGTCCATGCTCAAGCCGATCTCGCCAATCAACAGGTAAAATCGCTCGGCATCAAAATGGGGATATACGGCCCGATACAGCGACACCATACGCTCAAGATCGGCACCCGGCAAAAAATACAGCTCGTCGGGAACATAGGCAATTTTTTCCTTGGCAATCGGGCTATCATAGATGGGATGTCCATCCAAGGTAGCACAACCGCTGTCAGGTCGGTAAACACCCGACAAAATACGCAACAGCGTTGATTTCCCGGCGCCGTTGGAGCCGACAAGTCCATATACGCACCCACGCTCGACCGTCAAATCAATCGCCGATAACGCAACTTTTTTTCCGAATCGCTTGCTTATCTGCTCTGCACGAATCACGATTTCTCTCCTCCTTTATTCTCCTCGGTTTGCATCCGAAATTCGGCCGTCACCGCCGCCATCAGCTCCGCTTCGGTCATGCCGGCAGCCTTCAGCTCACGGATCAGCTTTCGTAAGCTTCCCTGCTCGCCAAGCCGTCGGGCGCGAATGCCGACAGCAGCGTCCTCCGCAATAAAGCTCCCACGCCCCGGTACCGACAGAAACACCCCTCGGCTTTCAAGCTCGGCATACGCCTTTTGGATCGTATTCGGATTGATGGTCAGCTCGGCCGAGAGCGCCCGTACCGATGGCATCTGACTGCCCGCCGGAAGCAAGCCGAGCAACACATACCGCTCCACCTGCTCCACCAGCTGTTCATAGACAGGCAAGCGTGACATCGCATTGATCTCGAACATGGTTTTCTCCTCAACTGTACTATTTGTACTATTACAGTTATAGTATAGCATCGTTTTTCTCTGTTGTCAAGAGGAAACATGAAAAAGATAAAAATACCTTCCCATCGGCAATAAGCCGAGAGAAGGTATTTAAGGAACTCTTTAAGGAAGGTACAAGCGTGGCAAGCGCGGACGCGACAAGGAGCAAAGGATTTCATACGAAATCGTTCCTGCCTGTTCGGCAACCTCATCTGCTGTGATCATCGCCTCACCGTCTGAGCCAATCAGCGTCGCAACATCGCCAACCTGCACCTCCGGAATATCGGTGACATCCACCATCATCTGATCCATGCAAATGCGTCCCACAATCGGGGCTCGTTTTCCGTGAAGTAAGACACAGCCGACACCCGAAAGCAATCGCGGTACCCCATCAGCATACCCCGCGCAGAGGGTGGCCAGACGTGTTTCGCGCTCGGTTACGGCGATATGCCCATAACTGACTCCGGTTCCTGCCGGAACAGTTTTAACAAGCTCAACCCTGGTGCGGAAGGAGAGCACCGGGTGAAGATCCAACCGTTCGCGCTCCACCTCCGAGGATGGATAAAGACCGTATAAAATGATGCCGGCGCGCACCAAATCATAGGCGGCGTCCAGCTCCATGAGTCCGGCACTATTGCAGAGTGAGCGCAGACCGTATGTAACCTTTTTGGCATCAAGCAGCGCAAGAAAACGGCGAAATCGTTCGATCTGCGCCAAAGCAGACGTCTTATCCTGCTCATCGGCACGGGCAAAATGGCTGAAAATACCGACAATCCGAAGTCCGGGAAGCGCCGCCAGCGAAGCAATTGCCTCCGCACCGGCCTCGTCATCCGAAAAACCGATCCGCGACATACCGGTATCGACCGCAAGAAAGCAAGGAGCCTCACGATCGCCGGCCGCCAATACATATTGCTCGGCCGCCTCTACATCAAAGAGTGTCGGGATAATCCCATATTCCAACAGCTCTGCATACAGTGAGGCATCCGTTCCTCCGAGAATCAAAATTTCATTTTCAATTCCGCTCCGTCGAAGCTCGATCGCCTCATAAGCCGAGGCCACGCCAAAATAGGACACGCGGTCGGAAAGCAGCTCCGCCACCGCAGCGGCTCCGTGGCCGTAGGCATCGGCCTTCACGACAGCCATCATATCGACGCCCTCGGGAAGAAGCTCACCGATTTGTTTATGATTATGCAATAATGCCGTACGGTCAATTTCGAGCCAGGTACGGGCTTTGATCCATTGTTGTTCCATAAGTATTACCGACAAAGCGGCATCTCCTTTTTGGTCATTGTATCAAGCGGATTCAAGAAGCGGTCGCGTAGCGGCGAAGAAGTACTGCGACAGCATCTCGGAAATACTGCTTGGTTACCGCATCCTCGCCATAATAGGCTAAATATTCCTCCCCCGAGTCAAAGATGCCATCCGAATCCCGCGCACAGCCATTGGCATAGGAAAGCAGATCGGCCTCGGTACAGGAAAGCCCCTCTCGACGCACAAGAGAAAACAAAACCAGGTCCTCTTTCACAGCCGCATCGGTTCGGCGCTTGAGCTCATTTTCCAGCTCCTCCATCGTCATCTGAAGCGTGCCGCCCACATAATCGGCAAGTGCCTGCGATTCGGCCGCTGCCTGCGATTCATACTGCAAATACAGCTCGGTATAATATTCACGATACAGCACCGTGGGAAGTGCAAGCAATGTGCTTGACGAGACGAGCTTTTCCCAAAGCTCAGCCTGAATTTTGTAAGAAGCGTTTTTTTCCTTCTCCGCCGCAAGCGTCTGTCGGATTGCTTGCCGCATGTCCTCGACGGTTTGACAGCCCGGCCACAGCATAGCTGCCAAGGCATCGGTCAAGGGTGGAACCTCTCGCTCATAAACCGCAAGCACCGTGATCCGATAGGTTGCCTCGGTCTCGCTCGGAATGTCGTCGGCATACCCTGCCGGGAGCGTCACCGTATATTCTGCCGTCTCCCCCTGCTTTGTTCCTATCATATGCGAAAGAAGCGCGGATAGAACCCTATCCTCATAGGCAACGCCAACTGTGCCGACGGCGTTTTTCACCGAAAGCGTCGGCTTTGCCACGCCGCGGATAAAGCAATACCGATCGAAGCGTACGGTCATACCGTTTTCCACCGCTTCGGTCGTTTCACACAATTCGGTAGCCGCCTCAAGGCGAGCGGCAATTACGGCGTCGATTTCCTCCTCGCTGACATCGGTTGGATAGGCCGTATAGGTCAGCGTCTCAAGATCTCCGAGACGCAGATACCGGCTCAGGTCTTCCTCATAAAAGCCCTGCCATGTCTCCTTATGACAAGCGGCAAGCCCCAAAAGAAAAAGCCCCGCGAGCACGATCGCCATCCACCGTTTCATTGCTGTACTCCTTTCGCCTTCCTATCAAAGCGCACACACTTCTATATATAAAATATACCACACTTTCCGCCAAAAAGAAAGAGATGACGGTTTTGTTTACAAATTTTATACATTTCATGTGTTAGCAATAGGCTCTTGACTTTTGCTGTGTTTCTGTTATAATATAAAGTGAGTTATTATCGTTACCGATTTCCGCAAAAGAAAGGATCTCCCATGAACGCTACCTACCGCATTCTCGTATTGAATGGTCCCAATCTGAATTTGACAGGTCTGCGCGAGCCGTCCATCTATGGCTCCGCAACACTGCAGGACATTAACGATCTCTTAACCGATGCCGCCTCGGAATTACATGTGACGCTCGACTTTTTTCAATCGAATCATGAGGGGTGTCTCATCGACCGCCTTCATGAAGCCGTCGGGCACTATGATGGCGTGATTCTGAACGCCGGTGCCCTGACACATTATTCCTATGCCCTGCGCGATGCCATTGCCGCTATCCATATTCCCACGGTTGAGGTTCATATGTCAAACATTCAGGCGCGTGAGGAATTTCGTCACACTTCGGTCATTGCGCCGGTTTGCCTCGGCAGCATTGCCGGTTTTGGCAGCTTCAGCTATCATCTCGCCATGGCGGCTCTGCTTGAGAATCTCAAAACCTTTGAGAAGGAGATCTGAATATGAAGGTTACTGTTTTTCTTGCGGATGGCTTTGAACTCGTCGAAGCCATGTGTCCCATCGACCTGCTCCGCCGCGCCGGTGCTCAGGTCACTACGGTCAGTCTTACCGAAAATCGAACGGTTGCCTCCGCCAATGGCGTATCGGTCATCGCCGACATAACGCTGTCCGCCATGGATGCTGCCCTTCCCGATCTCGTCTTTTTGCCGGGCGGTATGCCCGGATCGGCCAATCTTCGCGCCAATCAAACGGTTTGCGATACCGTTTTGGCAGTGAACCGTGCCGGCGGCTATGTAGCCGCCATCTGCGCCGCCCCCTTCGTGCTCGGCGAGCTTGGGCTTTTGCAAGGACGCGAGGCGATTTGCTATCCCGGCTTTGAGGATAAGCTGCTTGGTGCTACGCTTGCAAGCCGCAAGGTTGTTCGCGACCGCAACATTATCACGGCCGCCGGTATGGGCGTTGCACTGCCCTTTGCGGCTACGCTGGTTGCGACTCTGTTCGGCGAGGAAAAAGCAAACGAGATACTTGAAGCCGTCATTGCCGAGTAAGAAAAAAACACACAAGTATTATCAAAAAGGAGGGCCTTTTCCATGAAGCTTGGTTTGCGCGCCGAAAAGCACCGCATCCGTCAAGAGATGCTTGCTCGCCGTCTCGCCATCCCCAACGACATCCGTCACCGTGCCGATGCCGCCATGGTCTCGCGTTTTGTGAATTTGGCCTCCTTTCGCTTTGCCGAGGTTCTTCTTCTTTACGCACCGATTCAAGGTGAGCCGAGCCTGCTTGCCGTTTGTGAAACGGCGCAAAAGCTCGGTAAAGCTATTGCTTTTCCGAAATGCGATCCCGAAACCAACACGATGCAATACCACCTGGTTCCCTCGATCGAAGCCCTGCGCGTCGGTGCCTACGGCATTTTAGAGCCGGAGGAACAGGCTGACATCTATCACCCCCATCCCGACAAGCACGATATTTGTGTTGTTCCGGCGGTTTGCTATGACCGGAATGGGTATCGAATCGGATATGGTAAGGGCTACTACGATCGTTATCTTTCTGGCTTCGGCGGCACCACAGTCGGCCTTACCATGCATGAATTCCTGCTACCGACCTTACCTCGCGGGCGCTTTGACCGCTCGGTCGATCTGGTTATCACCGAGAAAGGAGTGTTCACCCCGCAATGAAAGCCAAAGCTTCTTTAACCGCTCCGCTGTTTGTCCTGGTTCTTTACGGTCTTCTGATTGCATCCGGTTATCTGGAGGCCAAGCTGCAAGCGGCGGGGGACAATCCGTATCTGACCGTTATCATCCTGCAGATTCTTCTGTTTCTGATCCCCGCTATTGTGTTCTGCCGCCTCAAGGGCGTCGGACATGCGGTAAAGCTCAACATCCGTCTGTTTGCGCCCGGCAAGCTCGGCTGCACGCTGGTGGCAGGCCTCACATTAATCTGCGGCTCGATTTTGATTCGCTTCGCTCAGATTCACCTCTTCGGCATGACGTCCTTTTCCTTTTCTCTCTTTGAGTCCTTCCGTCCCTCGGTGGCAACCGATGATTTCCTTTTCACAACCATGGCCTTCGCGGTTATGCCCGCCCTGGCCGAGGAGCTGATCTTTCGTGCCATTCTGTTGACCGAGTATAACGAGAGCGGCCTGGGAGCGATTTCGAGCACCGTAATCCTCTCGTTTTTGTGCTCGATGATGTATTTCAGTCTTGAGCAATTACCGATCCGCTTTCTCGCATCGGTGACCTTCTGTCTTGTCACCTATGTCACCGGCTCTTCGCTTGCCGCCTTTCTTTCACACTTGATGTTCAATATTTACGGTCTGTTTGGGGAATCCTATATCATCGACGCCCTTACCGATCCCACGAACCGTATCATCAGTCTCTTCACTTTTGCTCTGCTGTTTTTGATTCTTTTGATCATCTTGCTCGGTGAATGTGAACACATTCTTCGCCGCATGGGCCAAACCGGAACACCAACGCCCTCGTATCGCCTGAAAAAGGCATCCGACGGAAAAACGCCCGACATCGCGGCGACCGAAGCATCCGAGGACGAGGACATGAAGGCACCCGTCATGAAGGAATCCGCCAAGTATGGCATTGAAGCCTTCTTTTCCCCGACCTTTTTACTCTGTCTTTTGGTTTATGCCATCATGATTTTCGGCTTTATCTGATTACACGGAGGCTACCTATCCATGAACAAACATCCATCCCCACCCGATCGCCGTCGCAAGCAAACCGATTCCACTCCGCGGCGTCAACCGGAAAAAGAGCGTCGATCGGCCAATGCCGATGCTTCACCCCCTCAAAAGCGAAGCGCTCCGCATCCTGCGGCACACCGCCCCTCCGGCGCGGCCAAGGCCGCCCGTGCCAAGGCCTCAAACCGCGACCGTCGCGAATATTATCTTAACGATAACGGCGGCAGCACCGGCAATACGGCGGTATCCAGCCTGGTCAAGGCTATTGTCTTTATTGTTTCGATTCTGGTTATCTCAGGTTTTCTTTCCTATTTTGTCATTTCGATCGGAAACGATGTTTTTGCTCTCGTCAAGCAGGATAATCAAACCGAAATTTCCATCGACGATCACACCACAATCGAACAACTGGGCGTTATCCTTGAGGACTACGGCGTGATCGAATATGCCGAAATCTTCAATCTTTACGCCATGCTTCGCGGACGCAATTCCGAGCTTGTTGCCGGCACCTACACCGTTTCCTCCTCCATGAACTATGATCAGCTTATCGCAACCTTTGCCCGTAAGGTAACGACCACGCGCACGACCGTCGTTGTCGTCATCCCCGAGGGCTATACGGTCGATCAGATCATCCACACGTTGGTTCATAAATACGGTCTCTCCTCCGAGGAGGAGCTCATCGATGCCATCCAGAACTATGATTTTGATTATTGGTTTGTGGATGAATTGGTCAACCTACGTTACGGACGCAAGTACCGTTTGGAAGGCTATCTCTACCCCGACACCTATTATTATTACTCGGATGCCAGCGCCGTCACCATCATCAATAAGATGCTGGCGAACTTCGACACGAAGATGAAACAGGTTTTCCGAAACTGTGCCGCCGAGGGAAATGATTACCGCGAAAAAATTGCCAATCTCTGTCGGGAGCGCAATCTCTCCTTTGATGACATCATCATCCTGGCCTCCATGATTCAGAAAGAGGCAATTTATGATATTGAGTATTCTACCATCTCCTCGGTATTCAATAACCGTATCAAAAACCCTTCGGTAACCAACGGTCTGCTCGGCAGCGACGCAACGATTTATTATGTCCTTGAAGATCCACCCAAGGAATTGACAACCGAGCACCTGAACATCGACAGTCCCTACAACACACGTCGCTATCCCGGCCTGCCGCCCGGATCGATTTCCAATCCGACGTATCTGGCCATCAATTATGCCTTCTATCCCGAGCCCACCAATTACTACTATTTCGTTGCCAAAAAGAGCGGCTATTCCCTGTTCGCCTCCACCTATCAGCAACATTTAAAAAACTGCGAAATTGCTGCCAAGGAAGAAGAGGAAGATTAACGAAAAATGTTAAAAAATTGAAAACAAACGTTTTTTCTCTTGTATTGTGCATCGCTTTATAGTATAATAACAATTTGGAAGTAATCAATACGTCAAATAATATTTTTCATAAAAGGAGTTTTTCACATGTCAGTTAAAGTTGCAATTAACGGTTTCGGCCGCATCGGCCGTCTTGCCTTCCGTCAGATGTTCGGTGCTGAGGGCTACGAAGTTGTCGCCATCAACGACCTTACCAGCCCCAAGATGCTTGCTCACCTGCTGAAGTACGACACCGCTCAGGGTGCTTACTGCGGCAGAATCGGTGAGGGCCTGCACACGGTTGAGGCTACCGAGGATTCGATCATCGTTGACGGCCAGGAAATCAAGATCTATGCCGAGAAGAACGCCGCTGACTGCCCCTGGGGCAAGCTCGATGTTGATGTTGTTCTCGAGTGCACCGGCTTCTACACCTCCAAGGAGAAGTCGATGGCTCACATCACCGCCGGCGCCAAGAAGGTTGTTATTTCGGCTCCCGCCGGTAACGATCTGAAGACCATCGTTTATAATGTAAACCACACCTCCCTCACCGCTGAGGATCAGGTTATTTCGGCTGCTTCCTGCACCACCAACTGCCTCGCTCCCATGGCTAAGGCGCTGAACGACTATGCTCCCATCCAGTCCGGTATCATGACCACGGTTCATGCTTACACCGGCGACCAGATGATCCTCGACGGTCCCCAGAGAAAGGGTGACCTCCGTCGTGCCCGTGCCGGCGCTCAGAACATCGTTCCGAACTCCACCGGCGCTGCTAAGGCCATCGGTCTTGTTATCCCTGAGCTCAACGGTAAGCTGATCGGCTCCGCTCAGCGTGTTCCTACCTGCACCGGCTCGACCACCATTCTGATTGCCGTTGTTAAGGGCACCAATGTTACCAAGGAAGGCATCAACGCCGCCATGAAGGCCGCTGCCAACGAGTCCTACGGCTACAACGAGGAAGAGATCGTTTCCTCTGACGTTATCGGTATGCGTTACGGCTCTCTCTTCGATGCCACCCAGACGATGGTTTCCAAGATTGACGACGAGACCTACCAGGTTCAGGTTGTTTCGTGGTACGACAACGAGAACTCCTACACCAGCCAGATGGTTCGCACCATCAAGTATTTCGCCGAGATCTGAGATACGATTTCATAACCCTTCCCTCGCCCTCG
>SVSA01000024.1 GCA_015064545.1 Oscillospiraceae bacterium
AAGTTGACCATCTGATTGCAGAGCGTGGCCAGATGCGACGCCGGAGCCGAGGTGATCTTGCCGGGAACGCCGCCGAGACCCTCTTGAATCAGCTGCTTCAGCGACCAACCGGCGCAGTAGCCGGTCAGCATCGAAAGGTCGTGCAGATGAAGATCACCGTTGCGGTGCGCGTTGGCAATTTCGTCATCATAGACCTCAGAGAGCCAGTAGTTGGCCGTGATGGCACCCGAGTTACTGAGGATCAGACCGCCGACCGAATACGTGACCGTGGAGTTTTCCTTAACGCGCCAGTCGCCCATGCCGAGATACTGGTCGACAATATCCTTGTAGTCGACGATCGTATTCTTCATGTTGCGGATTTTTTCGTGCTGGCGGCGATAGAGGATATAGGCCTTGGCTACATCCGAATAGCCGGCCTGGATCAGCACATTTTCGACGCTGTCCTGAATATCCTCAACGGCGATGATGTCGTTTTTGATTTTGGACTCAAAGGCGGCTGTGACCTTGAGGGCAAGGAAATCGATAATATCCTGGTTATACTGCTTTTCGAGGGCATCGAAGGCAAGCTTGATGGCATCAGAGATGCGAACAAGCTCAAACTTGACAACCTTACCGTTACGTTTCTTTACGCTGTACATAGTGGTTTCCTTTCGTGTATATGATAAATGATTGACGGTAGATAACCCCAAAATGTGGGGTGCGTAGATAATCATACCACAACATTTAGTGTCTGTCAATAGTCAAATTGCAATATCTTGTGGTGATTTTTTTGTGACAAGTGTTATATATCGACACCGCGCAGACCGACATCGGGGGAAAAGCGCTGTACCTGTAGGTGGAGCTGCTTCATTTCGACGGGGGAATATCCGCTGACATTACGGCCGATCAAAGCGCCCGAATCCTTGAAGGCTTGTAAATAATAGGGCTGTTCGGGGCCGAGCATAGCGGCAATGGCACAGAGATCGTCCGCGGTATGAAAGGGACGGCACACGGTTGTGCGGAATTCGTGGGGAAGGGAGCCTTCTATTAAGAAGGAAACACTTTGCTTGACCGGCGAGGGATCGAGTGAGGGGATCCCAACGGTTTCGGGGTATTTTTGCCAGGTGTTTTTGATGTCGATGGCAACATAATCGCACAAATGATTGTTGACAATATATTTTAATTGGGCAGGATAGAAGCCGTTGGTGTCGATCTTTACTGCAAAGCCGAGTGCCTTGACGCGCTCACAGAAGAGGGGAAGATCCTTTTGCAGCATCGGTTCACCGCCGGTGATGCAGACACCCTCCAGCGTGTGCTTGCGCTTTTCCAGGAGAGCAAAAAGGTCATCCTCAGGAATGACGGGAACCCGTCCGGGATGGAGCACCAGGTCGCTGTTATGGCAAAACGGACAACGGAAGTTACAGCCGCCGGTAAAGACCGTACAGGCGGTTTTATGAGGGAAATCCAAAAGGGTCAGCTTTTGCAGTCCATGAATGGTCATGGCAAGCTCCTTTCATCACAATGTACTGTTAGGATACTACAAAATCTCGTTTCTGTCAATATGGCAAATACTATATATTGTGTTTTGCTGACAAAAAATTCCTTGTATGTTGTGGCAAAACACTTGCATTTTCGTCTGAAATAGGATATAATAACATTGTCTATCACCATAAGATAAAAAAGGAAAGCATATGAAACGTTCAAAAACAGTCAAAGAATGGTTGATTATTACCGTATGCTCGGTGATTTATTCGCTTGGCATTGCGCTCTTTCTCAGCCCGACAGGCCTTGCGGCCGGCGGTGTCAGCGGTATCTCAATCATTATCAATCAATTGACCGGGCTTGGAACCGGTCTTATGATTATCATTCTCAATACACCGCTTTTGCTTGCCGGATTTCTTGTCATTGGGCGTGGTTTTTTGATCAAGACCGTCTATGTTACACTTTTTTCTTCCTTTTTGATCGATCTTTGGCCGAAGGTCATGCCGTCCCTTGTCCCGGTCACCACCGATAAGCTCTTGGCCGCGGTGGCAGGCGCGGTTCTGGCCGCTGTCGGTATGGGGGGTATCTTCCGTTGCGGCGGCTCGACGGGCGGAACCGATATCGTGGCAAAGCTCCTGCGACGTCGCTTCAAAACGCTGAAAACCGGCAGTCTCTTCTTGATTGTGGATTCGGTGATTGTGATGGCATCGGCGGTTGTTTCGCGAAATTTGGAGGATGCCCTGTATGCGGCGATTGCGCTGTTTATTACCAGCCGTCTGTTTGATGTGATACTGTACGGTACCGATGAGGCCAAGCTTTTGATCATTATCAGTCAAGAGCCCGATAAGGTTGCCGCCGCTCTTTTGGATGAGGCCGATGCCGGTGTAACCTTTGCCGAGGGGGCCGGTGCCTACACCGGTGAGGCGAAACGTATCATTCTTTGTGCGATTCGCAAGCAGTCCTTTCCTCGTGCCAAGGAGCTCGTTAACCAGATCGACCCCCGCGCTTTCATGATCGTGTCGGATGCCAAGGAGGTGTTCGGGGAGGGGTACAAGCTTCACAGCGCGGAGGAGCTGTAAAATATTTCAAAAATCTATTGACAATCATGTGACTGCGTGATCTAATCAAAGAAGTATCAACGTGTTTTCTCAAACACAATCAGAAAGGAATTATGATTATGACTTGGATTCTTGTTGCTGCCGTTGCCGTTGTTGTACTGTTTGTCCTTTTGGGCTTTGACCGGAATCGCCGCTGGCGTGCTTCTCCTAAGCAGTTTCTGGCCATATTCGGTCTGTTGCTTGCCATTCCGTCGATGTTTGCCACGGTTCCAACCGGTCATACCGGTATCCTGACGCTGTTCGGTGAAGTGCAGGACGAAACGCTGGAGGCGGGCCTTCATGTCAAGAATCCGCTGATGCAGCTGGTGGTTATGGATAACCGTACTCAAAAGGCGGAGATTATTACCTCATGCTTTTCCAGCGATACCCAGGAGGTCAATGTTGTCTACACGATCAACTATCAGATTGAAAAACAGAACGCTATGACGATCTACAAGCAGATCGGCGTAAACTACTACGACAGAGTCATGAAGCCTCGGATTATGGACGTTGTCAAAAGCGTGTTTGCCAAGTATTCGGCTGAGAGTCTGATCTCCTCGCGCGCGGCCCTCTCGGAAAGCATCAATGCCAAGCTGAAATCCGAGCTGAGTGCCTATAATATTATTGTGGTTAATACGGCTATCGAGGATATGGATTTCTCGGATGCGTACACCGACGCGGTAGAACAAAAGCAGGTCGCCGAGCAGAAGAAGCTCCAGGCTGAGATCGAGCAGGCACAAATGATTCTGGAAGCTAAGGCACAGGCCGAAAGAAAGCAAATTGAGGCCGAAGCCGAGGCGAAGGTTGCTGAAATTCAGGCCGATGCCGCCAAATATGCCGGTGAAAAGGAAGCAGAAATGAATAAAAAGCTCGGCGAAACCCTTACGCCTGTGCTGATTGAATACTATTACGCACAGCGTTGGGACGGCAAACTGCCGACACTGGTTGGCGGTGGTTCGATGCTGCCGATTATTGGCGAGGGTGTTCTCGGCGATCTGACCAATCCTGCGGAATGATATATTTTGCATGTTTTACATAAGGAAAACCTCACGTTCCTGCGTGAGGTTTTCTTTTGTCATGAAGTTAACAAATGGTTACAACAAAAGTTAAAATCCTATTGACATTTTCGGCTTTCTGTGGTATAACTATACATATAATTCACTTGTAGGAAGGGGAAATTATGAAATTAGGTAAGTTTTCCGTTCTGCTGTCGTTGATCCTGTGGATCGTCCTGACGACTTTCTGTATGCCGGTGTCGGCCGAGGCCTCGGGTATCACGCTCGATCGCGTGGTTCAAATCAACGACTATCAGCTGATTCTTGAATTTTCTGAGCCGGTTACCTTTAATTATTATGGCGTCAGTAGTGGCCCTTACTGGGCGATTCGCATTACCGACGAATCCTTCGCGCTCAAAAAGTCCGGTAATACCAATCTGCAGTGGCCGGGGATCTTAACGTATGCCGATTCTTATCACGATCGGTTGCTGTTTACCGTGACCTCGACACGTCTCGGCATTGATTCCATTACCGAGATTATGAATTTTGAAGGCGAATTATCGTCGTTCAAGGGGTCACTTGTTACCTTCTGCTTCGAGGAGGTTTCCGGACCGTCCTCGCAGGGTAAGGACAGCCTTGTCGGCAATGTCAGTGACGCCTTTGGCCTGACCTTTCTTGTCGCAAATCGCGTTGCGTCTTCCGATGGCTGCTATGTCAAGATTGAGAAGGACTTCTCTTACAAGATCGATCTTTCGGAAGCTGAGGGCATCCCGAACGCCCGCGTGGACGCCGATGTGTATATCGAAACCCCGGCAACAACGGTGCTCCCAACCGATACGGCTGAGGTGACCACGCCGCAAACAACGCAAGCTGTCACGACCGATGCTCCCTCAGAGCCGACGACCGAGCCGATTGTCAAGGAGCCGGTTGGTCAGACGAATATTGTTGTCTATCTGGTTTGTATATTGCTTTCGGTCGGTTCGATCGTGGTGATTGTTTTGAACCGAAAGGGAAAGGGTCAATCAAAATGAAGAAATGGAGTGTATTATTAAGTATGTTGACACTGTTGAGTCTTGCTGCCTGTACCGTTTCCGAGACGGCCGAAATGGCGATCGGAACCGGATCCTTTGCCACCGGGAATGGTCAGGTAACCGCCGCTACCGCTGATGATTCGTTGGCACGTGCCGAAGCCTGGCTGTCAGAGAAGATCGAAAACAATACGTTCTTTTCCTTTAACTATAACGGTACCCCGGTGCGTGAAACCATTGCCACCTGGCAAAAAACCGTAACGACCGGCACCAATGCGAAGGGGAAGACCTGGACGGTTACCTATGTGTCACCCGAAAAGGTCAAGTTCTGGGCAGAGTTTACGCTCAATACCGCCTTTGCCGGAATCGAATACTGTTGTTATTTTAAAAACGAAGCGTCGACCGATTCGCCCGTGATCGAGTCGATTATGCCGCTTGACGCCACCCTCGATGTTGTGACAACATCGGTTACGACAGCGCGCGGCTCTTTCTGCGAGGCAGTAGACTTCATTCCCCAGACCGTAGATTTGTCCTCGACCGTTTTCACCATGCAGTCTCAGGGCGGACGCTCCTCCTCGGGCGCTTTTCCGTATTTTGACGTGGCGGATGGCAGTCGCGGTATTTTGGGCGGTATTGGTTGGACCGGTGACTGGAAGGCAACCTTTGAGCTTCAGAATGACAATGTTTCGGTCAAAGCAGGTATGAAGCAGACCTGCATCTCGCTTTATGCCGCCGAGGAAATGCGTACTCCGGCCATTCTTTTGATGTTCTTTACCGGCGATCAGGATGCCGGCCATAATAAGTTCCGTCAGTTTGTTCTCGATTCCTATACGCCTACCGATGGTGAGGAGCCGCTGACAACGCTTCCATTCTTTCTCAATACCTGGGGCGGTCTCGGCGAAAAGGAACTCTTAGAGCAAATTGAACTTTGTGAACGTATTGGCCTCAACTATGATGTTCTCTGGATTGATGCCGGATGGTATTGTGATAAATATAATGCCACTTCCTCGGATACGCTGTGGTACAATCAGCTCGGTAACTGGGAAATCAATCCCGAGCTGTTCCCCCATGAATTCAAAGCAATTTCGGAAAAGCTCGATAGTCTGGATAAGGAGCTTCTCGTTTGGTTTGAGCCCGAGCGCGCCATGCCCGGCACGAAGATTGTAAACGAGCACCCCGAATACTTCCTGCCGCAGAAGACCAGCTTCCTTGTCTACGATTTTTCGAGTGATGAGGCAACCGATTTTATGATTCAGCAGATTGGTTCGCTCTTGAAGGAAAACGGTATTGACTGGTATCGTCAGGACTTCAACTGCGATCCTGCCAGCACCTGGGCCAATCACGATACGCTGAGTGGTGCTAACCGTGTCGGTATGACCGAAATCAAGTATATTACCAATCTTTACCGGTATCTCGATGCCATCGTAGCGATGAATCCCGGTTTGATGATGGATAACTGTGCCTCGGGTGGCCGTCGTCTTGACTTTGAGATGATGAAGCGCTCGGTACCGCTGTGGCGTACCGACTATAACCTCAAGGGCGCTTCCACAACCGACGAAATCCGTTCCATCACCTATAACCTTTCGTGGTGGCTCCCGTTGTCCGGTGGCGGGTGCTCCAGCGAGGGCAGAAAGACCGATTATCATTGGCGTTCGATGACCGCTTCGACGTTGGTACTGGGCGTGGCATCGGTTCGCGATAATCTCTATATGCCGGGTGTTGAGGAATATTTTGAGTTGCGCGACTATATGGCAGGTGATTACTATATCCTGGCTCAAGGTATTGGCGATAAGCTCAAATGGGAGAATGCCGCCTACGAGTATTACCGTCCCGATCAGGGCGATGGCTTTATCATGGTGTTCCGTCCAGCCTATTGCAGTCAGTCTAAGCAAACCTACCATCTGAAGGGCTTGGATGAGACAGCCACATATTCTCTCTATGTGGTAGAAACCGGTGAAACTATTGTCGGCACCGGACGCGAACTCATGGAGAACGGTCTTGTTGTCCGCATGAAAAAGGAAAATACGTCACTTCGCATTATGATCCAAAAACAGGCATAAGCTTGAGGGCTATCAAATTTTTGATAGCCCTCAAAAACTTTTTAAAAAAGTGATTGACAAATCGGGAGGTTTGTGTTATAATAATTGAGCATTCAAGATGCGGGTGTTGTTCAATGGTAGAATTCCAGCCTTCCAAGCTGGCTGCGTGGGTTCGATTCCCATCACCCGCTCCAAAAAATCCGAAAGCTGCGGCTTTCGGATTTTTTTTGCTGTTGGTACACGAAGTCATGGATGGAAAAGAGCCTAACGGGTTCAAAGCCCGGCTGTTGACATTGAAATAAATATATAGATAGAAAAAAGACTTGCACGGCAAGTCTTTTTCTTGACTATGGAGCAAATGACGGGAATCGAACCCGCGTGACCAGCTTGGGAAGCTGGTGTTCTGCCATTGAACTACATTTGCAAAAAAATGGTGCCGGTGGCGGGACTCGAACCCGCACGATGTCGCCATCAACGGATTTTGAGTCCGTCACGTCTGCCAATTCCATCACACCGGCATATTTTGTTTGTCAGGATAATACGATAGGTACCGAAGAACCAACGCTATTATATTACCACAGTTGGAGAAAAAATGCAAGAGTTTTTTGAAAATTCGGGGGAAGAAATATGTTAAGTTTTTTAAACAGTCGTCTGCTCGGCATTTTTTTGCCGTTGGCGCTTGTATTTGTGGGTCTGTTTTTGCTTGTGCGGTGTCGTTTTTTTCTCCTGCGGCATCCGTATAGAATCCTGCAAACCGTTTTTGGTGCGAAGGGAAACCGTCGATCCGCCTTTCGTGCCGCCTGTGTGGCGCTCTCGGGAACGCTTGGGGTAGGGAATATCGCCGGCGTCGCGTCGGCCATCGCTGTCGGCGGCCCGGGAGCTATCTTTTGGATGTGGATCTTTGGGATTTTGGCGATGGTAATCAAATATGCTGAGGTTGTCACCGCGATGTCCTACAAGCGCGAGGGACACGGCGGAGCCGCTTACTATATTGAGCATGGTTTGAGAAAACCATGGTTGGCGAAGTTGTTTTCCGCTCTGATACTTGTCTCTTCCTTTTTCGTTGGGAATATCGTGCAAAGTGCGGCAGCATCGGCTTCGCTTCGTGAAGCGGTTTCGTGCCCGCCGTGGCTCAGCGGTCTTCTCTTTGCGGTTATTACCTTGCTTTTGATCAGAGGCGGCTACGAAAGGGTTTCTCGCTTTTCCTCGGTGATGATTCCCATCCTTACCGGGGGATATGTGCTCCTTTCGCTGTCCATCCTGGTTGTCAACTATTCTTTCCTCGGAAATGTTTTGCGCATGATTCTTGAGGATGCATTTTCTGCCGCGGCACTCTGGGGCGGTGGCGGCGGCTTTTTGCTCGGCCGCGCACTGCGCTATGGAGCGGCGCGTGGAATTTTGTCAAACGAAGCGGGATGCGGTACGGCCGCCTATGCACATGCCGAGTCGGATAGCGATGCGGTATGTCAGGGCTTCTGGGGGATTGTCGAGGTGTTTGTTGATACTATCCTCCTCTGCTCGCTGACTGCTTTTGTGATCTTAACAGTCATGCCCGAGCTTTCGGTTGGCGGCATGGAAACTGCCATGGCAGCTTACGGTGTCGTTGGTGAGTGGGGAAGTATCTTTATCGCAGTTTCTTCGGCGCTGTTTGCCTTGGCATCGGCGGTGAGCTGGTCCTATTACGGTAGTGAGAATCTTGCTTATCTCGGCGGAAAACAAAAATCCCGCCGCCTGTACCTGATCGTGTACAGCGCGGCGGGATGGCTCGGTGCCGTAGCGGCACCGGGGCTTGTCTGGGAACTGACCGATTTTTCGGTGAGCGTGATGGCACTTGTAAACAGCGTATGCCTATGCTTGCTGAGCGCTGTGCCTGCGGAAGCGACAAAACGCTTTTTTGATCACAGACCGACTCAGATCGGATAGCCAAGCGTGGCGAGGGTTTCTTCTTCCTCTGAGGCCGTAAGAAACGGTACATAGATCGAAGCGTCACGTGTCCAGAGCGATTGCAGAGGCTGAGCATTTCCACGCGAGGCAATGTCCAGAATGTCGGTAACCACAGCACCGGCAGTGGGAAGCTTTCCGGCACCCATGCCATAGAAGAGAAGATCACCGGAAACGCGTCCGCGAACCAGAATACCGTTATACACATCCTCAATGGCGTAGAGCGGATGAGAACGCTTGACCGCGGTCGGCTCAACCGAGAGATACACACCGCCTTCAGTGCGTAGCGCACGAGCCACCAGCTTGATGGCATAGCCGCTCACTTCGGCCTTGGCAACATCCTCGGCTGTGACCTTGCGAATGCCGACAGTACGAACGTTTTCATAAGGTACGAGCGTACCAAAGGCAACTGCCGCTAAAATACAGATCTTGCGGCAGGTATCAAAACCATCGACATCCGCCGTGGGATCGGCCTCGGCATAGCCAAGCGCCTGCGCAGTTGCCAATGCCTTATCGAAGGTGACACCGGTGTTTTTCATAGCGGTAAGAATGTAGTTTGTGGTACCGTTCAGAATCCCGACGATTTCAGTAATGTCATTTTCGGCCGCCTGTTCGGTTAACGGACGGATGATCGGAATACCGCCGCCGACGCTGGCCTCAAAGAGGTAGCGTACGCCCTGTCGGCGGGCTTCTTCCAAAAGCTCAGGGCCGTAAGCAGCCACCACTGCCTTGTTGGAGGTGACCACGTTTTTGCCTGAGCGAATTGCCGCCATCGAGAAATCGTAGGCAGGATGCACGCCGCCCATCATCTCAACAACAATGGAAACCTCAGGATCGTTTAAAATGGTATTAAAATCGTGAACGACGCGATCGCCCAGCGGATGGTTGGGGAATTCGCGGAGATCAAGGATGAATTTGATGTGAAAGGACAGGCCGGTCTTGTCCGCAATGCGTGCGGCGTTCTCGCAAAGAACGTCGGCAACACCGCTTCCGACAGTTCCGAAACCAAGTAAGGCAATGTTTGTCATAGATGAGCCTCCGAGTAAAAAATGGAATTAACTTCTATATTATCGCATAGATGCTGTCACTTTTTGTTAACAAACTGTAAATAACGGCGCAAAATATTTTTGATTGTCATTGACAATCGCATGACCGCATGCTATAATGCTGTTATACGACTACAATGTGCCGAGGGATACGATGGATCTGGTATTGCATAACACCTGCTTTCCGGGAACGGTTATACCGCGCGAAGACTTTGCCGAGATTGACGGCGAGGGATTGATTGACAGCATTTATTTTTTGACACAGGGAATCATGCTTTCACAGATTCGGGCGGTTTCGGGCATTGACGGCACGACACTGCAGAACTGGGTCAAGCGCGGCTGGCTCGTGAATACGGTGGCTAAGCGCTATTCCAAGGATCAGATGGCGCGGATACTGATTATTAATATGGTGCGCGGTACCATGCACCTTGAGCAGATTGATACGCTACTTCGCTATATCCATCAGGATGTTAACGGTGAGTCGGGCACGGTGATGTCGGAGGTCAAGCTGTATGGCTGTCTTTCGCGGATTGTCGACCGTTGCCACAGAAAAGGCGGCATGGATCATGAGGAGCTTCGCTCGATGATTCGTGAGGAGCTTTCTGTTTTCGGTTCTCAATGTATGGCGACACAACGCTTGGAAACGGCGTTGCAGATTATTCTGATTGCCTATGTTTCCTCGCTTGCCCGCACCTCGGCGTTGTCGCTTTTTGAAACGATTCGAGCCGAGCTTGATGCGCCCGAGCGCTGATCGGTTGGTTCATAAAGAACCCCATCGCGATGACGATCGCGATGGGGTTCTTTTACTCATGAATCCATTGTCGAATATAAGCGAAGGTCTCTTTCTCGCCGTGTTCCGCTAACATGCGCAGCAAAAACTCAATTTCCTCGCCGGTTTCGGGATGAATGTTGCGCCTGTCGCTGCCGTTCAGATAATATGCGAGCGGATAGCCGTCATCGTAGTCCTTACTGCGGTAAATCTTGGAGGCGGCAACACGGTCGCAAAACATCTCGGCAACATACCGCCGCGGCATCTTAACCGGTCCGTAGTAACCGGTTAACGTGTTGAAATCGGTCCAATATTCAAAATGATGCTTGTTTCGGCCCTTGTGGTGCATCCATGCGGGCGAATAACCGTAGCGTCGGCGCTCGGCCTCGTTGGGACTGCGTGTGCCGCTGTAGTAGCGAGCGCCGGCGAAAAATTCGGCGGGGGAGTACTTTGAGAGATCGTGGAATAATCCCTGCCAGCCAATGCCGCAACGAAAGCAGGCGGCCATGACGCGGTGACGGTGGCGGGTAATGGTGATAAAATGTTTAATGGGATGGATCATATCAGTCGGGCAGAATCGGTGTGAAGAAGTCCTTCACGGTATGTTTAAGGTCGAAAACAAGGTTGTACTGGATCTGAGCGTAGGTGTTCAGGAGCGGCTTCTCAAAGATGTCGGCGGCCTCGTGATAATTGCCGTTCTTGTCAACATAGCTGTTAGCGTTCATCAAGGGGTATTCCTTGCGGAGCTCCTCTTGCCAGATCTGGAACGGCGTCAAAGGCATATCAATGGCCGACAGCATAAGTCCGCAAAGATAGTTCAGTGATGTGGTTTCAGGCATGGAGCCCAGACCCTCGGCTTCGTAATTTGCCCAAAGAATGTAAGGGGTAAAGTAGCGGGTTTGCTGTACTTCAACCGAGGCGGTATTCATGTTGATGCCGTTCAGGTTGAGAATGGGCTGAATGACGTTATCATTTGGCTGATGGTCTCCGTACATAAGAATGACGGTAGGCTCCTCCACGGTTTCGTAATACGCAATCAAATCCTCAAAGGCCTCGTCGGTCTTTTTCATCAGCGAGAGATACGCCTGCAGATTGTAGTTGCTGACGCCGTCCACACGGACATCCGGAGTGAAATTGGCATACTGCTTGGAATAGCTGCCGTGATTCTGCATGGTAACAGCAAAGGCAAAGAAGGGTTTGCTTGTATCGCGCTTCTCGTATTCGTCGATGATCTTGTCAAATACGCAATCGTCGCTGACATAGCCGCGGAGATAGGATTTTCTTCCCCAGTTCGAAAGGAAATAGCTTTGATCAAAGCCGAGACGCGGATAAACCTCCTCGCGCTCCCAGCCGGAGGCGGGATAGGGGTGCATGGCGACCGAAGAATAACCTAACGATTCCAAATGAGAAACCAGAGAATAGGTTTCCCCTTTAATATACTGCTGGAAGGGAATCGAGCCGCTGGGTAGGAAGGCCATGGAGGTGCCGGTCAGAAATTCAAACTCACTGTTGGGGGTATTGCCGCCCTTTACCGATACCAGTACGTTACCCTTGGCTACATTTTCTGTCATGCTGTTAATGAAGGGAAGGTAATCGACATTTGTGGTAAAGTCACCCAGTACAGCAGGATCCGAGAAGGCCTCGTTCATGATGACAATAATGTTGGGGAAAACGGTGTCCGTGTCAGCCGCCGTATCCTCGGCTTGGTCCTTATGGTCCTGATACAGCGCCTCGATGGTATCATCGTCATAGCCTGAGGGGGCCGAGAGGTTTAAGAACTGTGTTGTCCAAATGAAGCTGAGAGCCGAGCCATTATATTTGTAGAGATAGGTGGCCGAATACAGATAGGGATAATAGCCGTATTTGTTTTGTGCTTCATCGCTGCGCAAATAGCCGCAATAGCCAAAGAAAACAACAACCGTCAAAAGCGCGGTCGCCACATTGATCCACCACTTCTTGAATTTGAAGCGGAAGCCCGCAAGAAATCCGAAGCCTATCATAAAGACAAAGGCATAGACAAGGAAATAAAAGTTTGTCGTCGGAGTCAGCTGATAATTGTCAAGCACCGACATGGCCGTACCGAACGAAAGCAGATCCCAGGGATAGATCGGCGTGGCGCGGAAGGCTACCGACATATGGTTGGCAATGCCGAAAATGAGCGGAATGCCGGCCGTTAAAGCGACAGCAACATCCGAGCGCGTTGTCAGCGCCGTGAAAAGGAAGGAAAGCAAATAAAAGACAATGACATTCAAAAAGATGAAGGTATCCTTCTGAACCGAGCCCTCGGCAAAAGGATCGTGAAGAAAGGACTCAAGGAACAGGTAGGAAAAGAAGGGATAGGCGAAATAGAACAGTCCCTTGATAACGGCCCCGACCTTAGAATTTTTAAGGGATGGCATGATGATTGACAGGCCCAGCATCAGAACCATGGTGATCATGCGGTAAAGATCGGCATTGTCCTCGCTCTTCAGGTCGAAATTGGTTTTGGAAATCGTGACAAGGTAAAGAATGACGAGCAGAACGGCCGGTATGTACTGACAGGCCTCTTTAATAATTGGAACCCATTTGGTACGAAACTGTTCCCAATCGAATCGTTTCGTTGTCTTGGGGGAAGGGGTATCACTCATGATTTGTGTTCCTTTCGGTCATAGCGTATTATTAGTATTATTAGTAGTATACTCGCGTTCTGTCGTATCTTCAAGAGAAATTTGTGAATATTTGCATTTTGAGACGCAAGAAAGAAAAAAAGGTTCCGAAAATCGAGAAAAATGGGATGACAAACCGCGAAAAGTGTGGTATACTGTAAAAAAACCGCACGGAGGTTACTATGATTCGTCATCGTATTTTATGGAAGCTGAAGGAGAGCCTTTCGGCAGAAGAAGCCGCCCTCGTCAAGCAAAAGGCCAAGCGTGAGCTTGAGGGACTGGTGGGACAGATCGAAGGGCTGGTCTCGCTGACCGTTGAAATTCACGGTCTGCCGTCCTCCAATGCCGATATGCTTCTGGACTCCTTGTTTGTCGATACGGAAGCGCTGAAGAATTATAGCACCAGTCCGATTCATAATGCCGTGGCCGATGCCTTTGTTCGTCCTTTCACGGCGCAAAGACTCTGCCTTGACTATGAGGAGTGCTGAGAATAGGGAAGTGTTTCCAAATAGCGGAGAAGTGCTTCGCGTTCATTTTCGATTCTGCCGTCAAGAACGGCATCGAGAAGTACCGCGAGTGCTTCTCCGATTTCTTTGCCGCGACGACCGGTGGCCGAAACATCGTGGCCGTTGATGGCCAAGGAGGTACGAGAAACACATTCCGAATTCGACATGATCGTATTCGCAATTCGGAATAACTCTTCGTTGTGTGCGGCCCGAAAAGAGGGCTCGCCCAACTGCGCAACATGATCTGCATGTTGCAAAGCCAAAAGATCGAAAAATATCTCCTGTCCAAGACGGTGCAAGCGGCGTTTTACCGCGGTTTCGGTTGCCTCAATGACGCCATCATGATAGCGAATCAATGTCGTGATACGGGATATATCGATATTCCGAAAGCGCAAACGAGTCAGAATATCACGTGCCATCTCGGCACTCACGGCGGCATGGCCGTAAAAATGCGAAATTCCCTCGCTGTCAAGGTGCTGTGTCGGCGGCTTTCCAATATCATGAAGAAGTCCCGCCATGCGCAATATCGGATCCTGTGGCAAGGCGGCCACCGTTTTGGCAAGGTGGGTAAAGAGGTCAAAACGATGATGCGGATTGTTCTGGTCGTAGTGAAGACAGGACTGCAATTCGGGGATGACCTGTGTGAAGAGTGACGGATATGTGAGAAGAACCGCTTCAATACCATCACCGACCAGCGCTTTTGTGAGCTCGGCGTTAATGCGCTCGGCCGAGATCAGAGAAAGACGAGGCGCCAGCGCCAGCATAGCGGCGGCGGTGTCTTCTTCAATAGAAAAACTGAGACGGGAAGCAAAACGAACGGCACGCAAAATTCGAAGAGCGTCCTCGGAAAAACGTCTTGACGGCTCACCGACACAGCGAAGGACGCCTTTTTCAAGATCCTCGCGTCCGTCGAAGAGGTCGATGAGCCCGCATTGCGGTGCATATGCCATCGCGTTGATCGTAAAGTCGCGACGTAACAGGTCCTCGTTTAGTGAGACACCGAAGGAGACCGCATCAGGGTGACGGCCATCGGTATAGTCCGTTTCGGCACGGAAGGTTGTAATTTCGTAGGACTTGCCTTCGAAGAAGAGGGTAACGGTTCCGTGCTTGAGCCCGGTTTCCAATACACGGCAGTCGGAAAAGAGTGAGAGGGTGTCAGCGGGACGAGCATTGGTTGTCAGATCAAAATCGTCGGGATCAAGGCCGCGCAGCAAATCGCGCACACAGCCGCCAACCGCGTAGGCCTCAAAGCCTGCGGCTTCATACCGCGAAAGAATTGAAGTAACTGCGGAGGGAAGTGGCAGTTTCATAGCGTACAGCCTGAGCCCGAGCTGCAATGGGCATCAAACAGACCGGCAAGCGAGATGGTCGGTACTCCATTGAGATCCTTAAAACCAAGCAGCTTGGCCAGACGCTGTTCATCGGGCTTGTCGCTTGGATATATAGCGGTGCAGACACCGCAAAGATCAAGAAAATTGAGAACCGCGCGCCCTAAAATGAACATGGCTTCAAAATCATCCTTGCTGTCGATGACCTGGCGCATGGCATCGATTTGTGCGGTTTCGCCCAAAATATCGAATTGGGCAGCCGCAATCAGCTCGTCGCCCTCGTAGGCTTGATAGGCAAAGTGGTTGTCGCGATAGGTAATGCCGCATTTGGCAAGAATTTCTTTCTGTTTGTCGAGCGTGGGAATCGGTTTGATGGTGAGCATGGGCTGCCTCCGTGGATAGGAATATCCTTATTGTACCAAAGGTTTGTCTCAATGTCAACACTTTATCCTCGAAAGGAAAAGAACGGCATCTTTACCAAAAAAGAAAATCCTCGAAATATCAGAATTTTTCTAAAAAACTATTGATTATTCTGTTTGGTTGTGCTATACTAAATTGAATATGTGCGTATTCCGTTAAACGGATGGCCGTTTGGAATACGTTGAATTCTAAAATTATTGCCGGAACGCATGAATAAACAGATGGAGGTTTAGTTAAGTGCAAAAGAAAATCAGCAATCACCCCTTTAACGGAACTGCGGAGCAGGCTGAAAAACTGGCCGCGGTTATCAATCAGAACAAGCATGATAAGAGCAAACTGATGGCTGTCATGCAGGAAGCTCAGAGCATCTACGGTTATCTTCCTTACGAAGTACAGAAGATGATCGCCGACGGTATGGATATTCCGATCGAAAAGGTATTCGGTGTTTCCACCTTCTATGCTCAGTTCTCGCTTACTCCTAAGGGTGAGTACAATATTTCAATTTGTCTCGGTACCGCTTGCTATGTTAAGGGCGCCGGTCTCATTTTCGATAAGTTCTCGGAAAAGCTCGGTATCGGTGCGGAAGAGTGCACCGCTGACGGCAAATTCAGTCTTACCGCCTGCCGTTGCATCGGCGCTTGCGGTCTGGCACCGGTTCTTACCGTCAACGAAGAGGTTTACGGCCGTCTCGGCGTATCCGACGTTGAATCTATTCTTGCAAAGTACAGATAACACAACCTCCGCATAAGACCTGTATGACCGATCCGGCAGGGAAATCGGGTTACTTAAGCGGTAAAGATGAACATAACTAGGAGGAAATAGCACTGATGATTAAAACAGTTGCAGAACTTAGCGCGCTTCGCGAAAAGCACCTTTCGGCCATTGCTCTGCGTGATGGCAGTAAGGCTCTTGCTTCCGTAAAGTGCGAGTACAAGAGAAACGTTCTTGTCTGTGGCGGTACCGGTTGTACCTCGTCCAACAGCCGCAAGATCGTTGAGGCCCTGAAGCGTGAGATTAAGGCAAACGGCATTGAAAACGAGGTTAAGGTCGTTACTACCGGTTGCTTCGGTCTTTGTGCACTCGGCCCGATCATGATCGTATATCCCGAGGGAAGCTTCTATTCGATGGTTAAGGTCGAGGATATTCCCGAAATCGTTAAAGAGCATTTTGTGAACGGCAATGTTGTCACCCGTCTTCTTTTCCAGGAAACGGTTGGCGAGGGCGGTAAGGTCAAGTCCTTGAATGAGACCGACTTCTATCGTAAGCAAATCCGTGTTGCCCTTCGTAACTGCGGTGTTATCGATCCTGAGGATATTACCGAATATATCGCTCGCGATGGCTATCAGGCACTTGCAAAATGTCTGACAGAGTATACCCCCGATGAGGTTATCAAGGTCGTTTCCGATTCCGGACTCCGCGGCAGAGGCGGCGGCGGCTTCCCCACCGGCAGAAAGTGGGCCCTTTGTGCTCCCAACAAAGCCGACCAGAAGTATGTCGTTTGTAACGCCGACGAGGGCGACCCCGGTGCTTTCATGGACCGTTCGGTTCTCGAGGGTGACCCTCACTGTCTGATTGAAGCGATGGCCATTGCCGGTTACGCGGTCGGCGCAACCCAGGGCTATGTGTATGTAAGAGCTGAGTATCCTATCGCGGTTAACCGTTTGCAGAAGGCCATCGAGGATGCCAGAGCCGAGGGACTTCTCGGTAAGAACCTCTTTGGTACCGATTTTGACTTTGATATGGAAGTCCGTCTCGGCGCCGGCGCCTTCGTCTGCGGCGAGGAAACAGCATTGATGACCTCGATCGAAGGTAACCGCGGCGAGCCTCGCCCCCGTCCTCCGTTCCCGGCTGTCAAGGGTCTGTTCGGCAAGCCTACTGTAGAGAATAACGTGGAAACCTTTGCCAACGTTCCTCAGATCATTCTGAAGGGTGCGGAATGGTTCGCTTCTATGGGAACCGAGAACGCTAAGGGTACAAAGGTCTTCGCGCTCGGCGGTAAGATCAATAATACCGGTCTCGTTGAGATCCCCATGGGTACCACCCTGCGTGAAATTGTCGAGGAAATCGGCGGCGGTGTTCCCAACGGTAAGTCCTTTAAGGCTGCTCAGGCCGGTGGTCCTTCCGGTGGTTGTATCCCCGCTTCGCTGATCGATACTCCTGTGGATTACGATAACCTGACCAAGGTCGGTTGTATGATCGGCTCGGGCGGTCTCATCGCGATGGACGAGGATACTTGTATGGTCGATATGGCCAAGTTCTTCCTCGAGTTCACGGTCGATGAGTCCTGCGGTAAGTGTACGCCCTGCCGTGTTGGTATCAAGAGACTTCTTGAAATCCTCGACAGAATTACCGAGGGTAACGGAACGCTCGAGGATATCGATCGTATGGAAGAGCTTTGTAACTACATCAAGGCCAATTCGCTCTGCGGTCTTGGCCAGACAGCTCCCAACCCCGTTCTTTCGACCATTCGCTTCTTCCGCGATGAGTACGTAGCACACGTTGTTGATAAGAAGTGTCCTGCAGGCGTATGTAAGAACCTTCTGAACTACGTCATCAATCGTGACAAGTGTATCGGTTGCGGTCTCTGCGCCAAGGCTTGTCCCGCCGAAGCAATCACCAGAACGGATTATATCGCTCCCGGACATAAGCTCGCCTCCTTCTCCATCGATACCACCAAGTGCGTTAAATGCGGTGCTTGTATCGATTCCTGCAAGAAGATCAAAGCAATTTATAAGGATTAAGAAAGGAGTACGCTGACATGGAAATGATTAATTGTAAGGTTAACGGTATCGCTGTAAGCGTACCCAAGGGTTCCACGATTCTCGAGGCCGCTCGTGTAGCCGGCGTTGAGATCCCCACCCTTTGCTATATGAAGAAGATCAACGAGATCGGTGCTTGCCGTATCTGCGTTGTCGAAGCAACCGGTGCACGCGGCCTTGTTACCGCTTGTGTGTATCCTGTTGCCGAGGGTATGGAAATCAAAACCAACACCGAAAAGGTGCAGAAGGCCAGAAAGACAACCCTCGAGCTGGTTCTGTCTACGCATGATAAGAGATGTCTCTCCTGCGTTCGTTCCACCAACTGCGAGCTCCAGAAGCTCTGCCGCGAATATGGTGTTGAGGAGTCGAGCTTTGAAGGCTATAAGCCCACCTTTGATATCGACGACAGCACGCCTCACCTCGTTCGTGATAATAACAAGTGTATCCTTTGCCGCCGTTGCGTAGCGGTCTGCCGCGAGCAGCATGTTGCCGTTATCGGTGCTAATGACAGAGGTATCGATACTTCGATCGGCTCTGCCTTCAAGGTAACCTTGAATGAAACCCCCTGTATCTCCTGCGGCCAGTGTGTCGCTGTCTGCCCGACCGGTGCTCTTACCGAAAAGGATGATACCGCTAAGGTTTGGGCTGCTCTTGCCGATCCCACCAAGCATGTCGTCGTTCAGACCGCGCCCTCCATCCGCGCAACGCTTGGCGAATGCTTCGGTATGCCGATCGGTACCAACGTTGAGGGCAAGATGGTTGCGGCTCTCCGCCGTCTTGGCTTCGCCAAGGTATTCGACACCGACTTTGCCGCCGACCTCACCATCGTGGAAGAGGCCAACGAGCTTGTGGAGCGTATCAAGAACAATGGCGTTCTCCCGATGATCACCTCTTGCTCGCCCGGTTGGGTTAAGTTCTGTGAATTCTATTATCCGGATCTCCTTTCGCACCTCTCCTCCTGCAAGTCTCCTCAACAGATGGCTGGTGCCGTAATCAAGACCTATTATGCTTCCAAGATGGGTATCGATCCTAAGGACATCGTTTCGGTTTCGATTATGCCTTGTACGGCTAAGAAGTTTGAGATTGGCCGTGAGGATCAGAGTGCTGCCGGTGTTCCCGATGTGGATATCGCGCTGACCACTCGCGAGCTTGCTCGTATGATTGAGCGTGCCGGCCTGAAGTTCGAGGCTCTGCCGGACGAAGAATTTGATTCGCCTCTCGGCGAGGATACCGGTGCTGCCGTTATCTTCGGTGCTACCGGCGGTGTTATGGAGGCTGCTCTCCGTACCGCGAATGACTGGCTTACCGGTAAGGATAACCTGGATGTTGACTTCCATGCCGTCCGCGGAACCGAGTCCATTAAGGAAGCTACCGTTACCATCAACGGTGCTGACATCAAGGTTGCTGTGGCCAGTGGCGCTTCTGCCGCTAAGGAAGTTATGGACAAGATCAAGAGCGGTGAGGCCGACTGGACCTTCATTGAAATCATGGGCTGCCCCGGCGGCTGTGTCAATGGCGGCGGTCAGCCGATCCAGCCTCAGTATGTCCGTGACACCGTCGATCTCAAGGCCGTTCGTGCCAAGGCTCTCTACGATCAGGATGCCGCTATGTCGCTCCGTAAGTCGCATGAATCGCCCGTTGTAAAGACGCTTTACAGCGAGTGGTACACCGACGGCTTCGGCGGCCATAAGGCTCATCACGATCTCCACACCACCTACGTGGCAAGAAAGAAGTAAATCTTTTTTCAACAGGCTCCCTCTTCAGGGAGCCTGTTTTTTGTAAAAGAGAAGGGTAGGTCTTGCAAATCGAATCAAATTGTGGTATACTGATACGATAATTTATTAGGTGGTGTCATAATGATCAAACGCTTTTGTTCCTATTATAAGCCGCATCTCAAGCTGTTTTTGGCCGATATGCTGGCTGCGCTCTTGCTGTCGCTCTGCTCGATGGTCTATCCACTTATCACTAGAAAAATGCTGAAGGATTATATTCCCAACGGCCAGGTTAAGCTCCTGATTACTTGGGCCGTTCTCCTTCTCGGCATCTATCTTCTTAAGTATGTCCTGAATTATTTTGTCGCCTATTACGGCCATGTTATGGGTGTCAAGATGCAGGCACAAATGCGCCGCGATGTGTTTTCTCATCTGGAACGGCTTCCGCTAACATATTTTGATAACAACAAAACCGGCACCATCATGTCGCGGATTGTCAATGACCTGATGGATGTTTCCGAACTGGCACACCATGGTCCGGAGGATCTTTTCCTGTCGGTGGTGATGTTAATTGGCTCCTTTTTTGTCATGGGTTCGATTTATCTGCCGCTGACGCTGATCATCTACGCCCTCATTCCGTTTATGTTTTTCTTTGCGTTAAAAAAGCAAAAGGCCATGAAAACGGCCTTCAGCGATTCGCGCAAAGAGGTTGGCGTCATTAACGCAACCCTGGAAAACAGCATCTCCGGCATTCGTGTCTCGAAGGCATATACCAATGCAGAGCATGAATTCAAGCTCTTCAATCGCGGAAACGAGCGCTTTGTCGGTGCCCGTAAGCGCGCGTATAAGACAATGGCCGAATTCCATTCGGGCATGACGATCTGCATGGACATTCTCCGTGTCTTGATGTACGTGGCCGGCGGTTTATTTGTTTTTTATGGATACATTGATATTTCGGATTTTACAGCATTTTCGCTTTATATTACGCTTTTCATCTCTCCGATCGAAAAGCTGGTTGGCTTTATCGAACAATACCAAAACGGTATGACCGGCTTCCGACGCTTTTGTGATATCATTGACTCGGAGCCCGAAGCGGATGCGCCCGATGCGGTGCCGCTGACCAATGTCGGCGGAGACATTGCCTTTCACGATGTCAGCTTTGCCTATCACGATAGTAAAGAGGTGCTGCATGGCTTCAGTTTCTCGCTTGAGAAAGGGAAGACCTTGGCATTGGTCGGCCCTTCGGGCGGTGGAAAGACAACCATTTGCCATTTGATTCCACGTTTTTATGAAGTATCGGCGGGCGTCATTACGATCGACGGTATCGATATTACCTCTGTGACACGCGAATCCCTTCGGAAGAGCATCGGCATTGTGTCGCAGGATGTGTTTCTCTTTGACTCGACCGTTTATGATAATATTGCTTACGGTTGTCCCGATGCCACCCGGGAGGAGGTTGAAAAGGCGGCAAAGCTTGCCAATATCCATTCATATATCATGTCGTTGCCCGATGGGTATGAAACACTCGTCGGAGAGCGCGGTGTTAAGCTGTCCGGCGGTCAGAAGCAGCGCGTGGCGATTGCTCGTGTATTCCTGAAAAATCCGCCGATTCTGATTCTGGATGAGGCGACCTCGGCGCTGGATAATGTCACAGAGCAGATGATCCAGCAGAGCTTGGAGGATCTTTGCCGCGGACGCACGACGATTGTGGTTGCGCATCGACTGACAACCGTAAAGAATGCCGATGAAATCCTTGTTATCAACGACGAGGGAATTGCCGAACGCGGCAAGCACGAGGAGCTTGTCGCCAAGGGCGGTATTTATGCCGAGCTTTGGAACGGCATGAAGGCTTCCATAACGGTTGCCTGACAGGAAAATATAAGCTCCCGTGTGGAATACCACACGGGAGCTTTTGTTAAGAGAGCGTTTTGTTCATTCGTTTGCTGGTTGATTTGAGTATGAGGTAAACAGTTAACCAAATAACGGCATACACAAGAACAAACACCGCGGTAAAGATCAGGAAAACAAGTAGGTCAAAGGGAATCCAGCTGTTGATAAGATAGCAAAGTGAGTAGGCCACATATATGGAGCCGAAATGACAGGCCAAGGATTTGGCAAGGGGCCATTCTTCGATTTGATTGAAGACGCTGGCACCGGCCTGTACAAAGGCCAACAGATATGTGGACAGGATGGCAATAAAAAGCTCGAAACCGCTGAGCGACAAACCGTTCCCGGTAAGCTCGTGAATTAAGAAGATGATCCCCAGGACTATAGGCCCGAATCCTCCGAACAACATGCCGCGGTGAAGATATTCTTTTACGTGACGATTCATCGATGAAAGCCCATCCTTTCTTTTACCGTTTTGAGTTGACGACGCGAAACGTAATCGCGATAACCGTTTTTGAAGATAACAAGTAAAGCACCTGCCAATGAAGCATCAAAGCGTTGGATTTGTTGGATGTTGGCAAGACAGGACTGATTGATCTTGAGAAAACGCGTTCCGAGGCGTTCTTCAAGCTGATAGAGCCTGTGGTTCAGGCGAAAGGTTTTTGTCATCGTTTTGGCATATACCTTACCGTCCTCCACGATAATGCAGACGATTTCACCCGCTGTTAACGGAACAATTTCGTCTTCGCAATACCCCATCAAGGCGTCCGACTCGCGTTCAACCAAAGTGCGGATTTCCTCGGCAAGCGGTGAAGGTTTCCTGAGTGTCAGAAGTACACGTTCCTCACAATCGGGATCAATTTGCAGTTCAAATTTCATGGTATCCCCCCGTTTCACCTTTCATTTTACACGTTTTTATAAAAAAAGCAAGTATATTTCAGCGTTCGGTCGATTCATGATCTCATGCGGTGACATCCGAAGATACAAACATAAGAAAAAGCACCTGCTGCCGCAAATGCTTTTCTGTGACGTGTGTCCGATTTAGATGCAAAACCGTGTGTGGCTGATTTGGATGCACGATGATTTTTCAGAGGGTGCACTAACCCCTTGGTGCTGATGGGAGTTGCACTTGACCGCTATCTTCCGGGGCGCAACGCCATGCTTGCAAACGAAGCTATGTGTATTATTCATTAACGGTTTTATCTGCGACGATCTTGCATCTGTCGCACTTGTAGTCAAATAAATTATCTTCGTTTTGCTTCCAATCGTTTCCGCAAATCGGGCATTTAGACGGCTGCTTCCCATAGAATCGGTATAGATAATAATATACCGGCTTATTTAATTCTTTTTCGAGTATTCGACAAACAGATAATCCCTTTTGATTTAGTCGGCTACTCATATTCGAGAGCATTTTGTGAGCGCTGATTTCGCCTATACCGGTTACATAGAAAAGCTTATCATATGCGGCATAATTTGTCTCCCAAGATGTTAAATCCCTGACAGTATCTTCTGATAGGGTAGGTAGCAAGTAATAGGGGATATTATCTCTGCAATGTCCGCAACAAATAGGGGACATATCGCGCATGTGCGGATGAATACACAAAACATAGTGTTCGGCATCTTTTCCTGTTGCAACGTCATCACGGTATGTAAAATCATCTCCAACGTA
>SVSA01000025.1 GCA_015064545.1 Oscillospiraceae bacterium
TGCCGCAGATGAAGAAAACCATCGACCGCGCCCGCGAGCTGGATATGCTTGTCTTTGCCTGCGCCGACACGCTCGACGAGGCTAAGGCCATTGCTCAGCTTCATCCTGACATCATCAATCCTGAGCCCTCCGAGATCATCGGCGGCGGTAAGGGTGCCAGCCCGATGGCATATGTCATGGACTCGATCCGTGCCATCAAGGAAGTCGACCCCACCATCATGGTAGAGCAGGCCGCCGGTATCACCTGCGGACAAGAGGTCTACGACTTCATTATGGCCGGCTCGGAGGCAGCCGGTGCCGCTTCCGGTATCATGAATGCCGCCGATCCGATCGCTATGATTGACGAAATGATCGCCGCTACCCGCCGTGCGGCCGACGATCTCAAGAAACAGAATCAGTAAGGAGAGACAACTATGGTCTTCAAGGAAAGCTTCCGTGTGGAATCCAATCACCGCGCCGTCACCTTCCACGATGTTACCGACAAGGTAAAGGAAATTGCTGCCCGTTCGGGTATCAAGGACGGTATTGTGGTTGTGTATTCCCATCATACCACCTGTTCGGTCATCACCCAGGAGTGTGCCTTCGACACCTCCATGACCGGCCTCGAAACCCTCCAGCAGGATTTAGTTAATGTATTTGAGAACTGGATCCCCACCTGCCGCTATGAGGGTATGTACCTCCATCCCGGCAAGAAAGCGCTTGACTTCGCGGAGAGCGTCGGCGAGGATAACTTCGGCTGTCACAACACCGATGCCCATCTTCGTTCCTCCATCATCGGCCGCAATGTCACCATTGTCACCGTTGACGGTGAGATGGACCTCGGCGAATTCGGCCGTATTCATTTCATCGACTGGGATCAGACCAGAGGACGTACCCGTACCGTTCAGGTTATGATCCTCGGCGAGTAAGCCGTTTTTCGATTTTTCGTATCGTATCTGCGCCGGTAAAGCTGTTCAAGCCTTTCCGGCGCAAAATATTAACACCACTCTGTCATAACGAAAGGAGCCTAACCATGAGAAAACACGATTGGAATATCCTGGACGAAAACGAACAGCCGCTGGACCATTTGGTCGCGAACGGAGGCATGTGTGCCATTTTCCGTTCGATCGGCTGTATCGGCGATAGTCTGTCTTCCGGCGAATTTGAATCCTCGGTTGGTTTTCACGATATGTTTGAATATTCCTGGGGACAGTTTATGGCCCGCAACGGCGGCTACAAGGTCCTTAATTTCTCGCGCGGCGGCATGACGGCGAAGGAATACCGCGAAAGCTTTGCCGAGGCCAACGATTTTTGGAATCCCGACAAGCTTTGTCAGGCCTATGTCATCGCGCTCGGCGTCAATGATCTGCTCAATTTCGGTCATCCGCTCGGAACGATTGACGATATCCGCGAAGACTACCGCGATAACCCCGATACCTTCATCGGCAACTATACCGCCATCATCGGACGGTTGCGCTCGATGCGCCCCGATGCGTATTTCTTTTTGATGACAATGCCCAATGAGCCCGATCTGGAGCCGCAGCGTATAGAACGCAAAATGGAGCACCGTCAGGCCATCTTTGAGATTGCCAAGCAGTTCCCCCGCACCTACGTGCTGGATCTCTATGCTTATGCACCGCTGTACGACGCGGAATTCCGCCGCCGCTACTGTATGGGCTTCCATATGAACCCGATGGGTTATGCCATAACGGCCCGCATGGTCGAAAGCTATATCGATTATCTCATTCGGCATAATCCCGAGGATTTCTATCAGGTTCCTTATATCGGTACCACGCTTCGTAACGAAACGGTCAAGTATTGAGGTTCCATTCAGGAAAGTATTCTGCGTGTGACGCCCATGACACCACCGATAGCCTACCACAATCAGGAATGCGACGATCACACGGCAATCCAAACCGTAAAGGAAATCACATGATGTACTTATCTCAACGTCTCCTTGCTCTTTTTCTGTGTCTGATCTGCCTGGTATCGGCCTTATGCGGCTGTCAAACCACGCCCTCCGGGGATAAAACAACATCCGCCTCCTCCGACACGGCACCGACGACAACCGATACGATAACAACCGAGGCCATCACCACCGAGGAGCCTGTCACAACCGAAGAGCCCGAGCCTGTCCTTCCCGACATTGAGCTTACCGAATGTACGGTTCTGAACGGCGAATTCCAAGTCGGTTCCAACATCTCGTCCAAGGCGGCCAATTCGCTTGCCCTGCTCGGCAACTATGAGCGCGGCAAATTTTCGGTCAGCATCCGTCCGACACACACCGGCAAGGTCGGTCTTGTCTTTGGCTATACCAAAACCGAGAACGGCGAAAGCTATTACCGCTTTACCACCTCCAAGGCCAGCGAGTGCGTTTGTTTAGAGCGCGTGACAAACGGCGTGGCCACCGTCCTCTATGAAAACTTTCTCTCGCGCGGTCACAGCATCAACGGCACCTATCTCTATCAGATTATTCTTTCAGATGACGCCGTATACTGCTATCTCGGCGAGCTGATGTATACCTTCACCAAGGAGGAGCGCTCCGGCCACGGCATCGGTATTTATGCCGCAGGCTCCGGCACGGTCTTTGTCGGCGCCAAGATCAACGAAGGTAACACCCGTCCCATCCGCAAGGACACGCTGATTATCGGTCACTCGTATTTGGAGGGCTGGAGCAGCTGGGCTACCAGTCTGGCCGGCACGATCCAAAAATATGATCTGGGCGATACCGTCAATCTCGGTATCAGCGGCTCGTGGGCCTCGCACTGGTATGCCATGCGCGAATGTCTTGCCCTTTACCGTCCGAAAACCGTCATCTTCATGATCGGAATCAACGACATCATGTGGGGCGGCATGGGCAGCATCATACGCAACGTCAAGGACACCCTTGAATATATCCATGAGGCCAATCCACAGATGGAGGCCGTTCTCTTCACCGTTAACCATTGTCCCTTTTCCGACAGTCTCAATAAGCGGAACGGCATCAAGATGACCAATCTGCTTTTCCGCGATATCTGCGATAAAAATGATTGGATCTACTGTGCCGACATTGAGCACGCCTTCAGCGATGCCAACAATGTCCCGCTGGCACACTGGTTCTCCGACGGTCTGCATCCGAACACCAATGGCTACAATATCATCATCGTCCCTGCCCTGCGCAAGGCGCTGGAAGAGCGAAACAAGAACTCGTAACGCTTTTTGTCACCGTCAAGGACAAGAGCCGCGGTAAGCAACCGTCACTCACACACAAAAAACCGGCCGACGCTTGAAGCGTCGGCCGGTTTTGGGATCCGGGATTATGTATTTCTTGCTGCTTCGAGTGCCGCACTCAAGGAGGCGGCCGCTGCTTTCAACGTATCGTAGTCGTAAAGATTCTTCAGGCTCTCCAGCGGTGCACCGTCATCCTCCTCGCTGATAACATGGATCGAGACACGGAGATCATCGCCGACCACCAAAACGATTTGGTTGAGGAGGCCGCTGCTATAATTATAAAGCAAATTATCGTCAAAGAAAACATGGAGTGAGGTACCGATCGCGCAGCTGCCCTCCTTCATCCATCTCAGATCATCGTTATCATCGTAGCTGAAATAGACCTCAGAGAATCCGACGATAACATCCAACGGATAATGACGATAGCCGTCACGAATCTCGGCATAGCTATCCAGAATCGTTGTTGTCGCCATCGCACCGTCGGGGAGATACTCCAGCTTTATCTCAATGGAACGGAAGCCTTCTTTTTCATAACGGTAGATGCAGTCGTAGCATTCGGCCTCCGGATGCAGTGCCAGGGAGCCGTCCGTGGGCAAGCCGACGCCTAAGAGTGCACCAAGCTGCTCAGGCTCGAGATAATGGCTCGGCATCTTAGCGGCATTCTCTTCGATCAGCTCCAGATATTCCTCGTAGGAGTGGAAATTCAACGAATTGATCGTAGGGGAATACGAGCCGCCACCAATGCCACCTATACTGGGATTTTTAGAAACCAAGTTGAATCCGCCATCACGATTAATTGCGGTTATATGATATCTCGGTCTCTCCTCGACCTCCACAGGCTCATCAAAGATAAAGCGTCCATTGTCTCTTAATCTTCCGGGGCCCCACGGAGTTGTACCGTAAGCGAGATAGGTTTTACCGTTTTCCACAAGCGGCGTATCATACCAAATAATACTCTTTTGTGCTTTCCAATATGTCATCCAATCGCCGTCAACAATCGGAAGTCTTCGAAAGCCCCCGTCAGGGGGTAGCTCCATTTGCGGTATTGTCTCTGCCGAGGAAGAGGAGGACGCCGGTAAATTATCATCATTGGCGCAGGAAGCTGTGAGAAGCAACAACGCAATCACAACAAAACAGAAGAAACGTCGTCTCATGTTTTTCATAACATTTACACCTTTCTATTCATTATCTTCATGATGAATTTCCTCTCGCCCTCGCAAAATCCGTGCTTGACAGCCAGGGCAAATCTGAAAGTTCATATACACGTCAGGATCATCACAATTTTTGCCGTAAATGCAATCATTCTGCCGCTCTGACACGATCGGCAAAGCCACGCGAAAACTCAACAACAGTCAGATAACTCAAGAGCGGCTCTATGCTTTCCTGCGCATAGAATGCGTCCTGCTTGGCGGAATCGGGATAAATCTCAAAGCTAACATTGCCGCAACGGAAATGCATACGGTAAATATTCTCGCCGCGATACGTGAATATGACATCGCGCTCAAAACACATATATTTCGTATTCGCGCTGGAGCTACTGACAATCGTGCGAACATCGTAGCCGTTGACAAACAGGCTTTCGGGGCAGCCGTACTGCAAAACGATCGGATCGATCCGCGATCCGCCGCTTTCAATCGTTCCGTTTTCATAGAACGTCGTTAAAGCACCGCTTCCCTCGGGCAGATAGTGCACCGCAATACCGACATTGCCGTATGTCTCCGACGAGAAGTAGTAGGTAAACTTCCGGAACATCTTACCGTCTCGATACCCCGGTTCCACTCGCGTTACACCGCCCAAAGACAATTCCGCTGCGATTTTTTCGGGAGCAATATAGTTCTCCGGAAGCATCTCCGGATTCTTTTCACACCACGCGTCAAACTCCTCCTTCGTAAAGGAGCTCGGTGTTAAGGTGTCAACCATGATGCCGGGGTTGGTCGGCCTTGGCTTCGAATCATACTCTTTGCGTGTGGTGCCCAGTACGACAGGATCACCATCCGGGCCATATCCAACAACACTATCGATATACTCGTCGCGTTCAATAAGGACATACTCGTCATTAGTAAAAAGAAACGTTCCGTTTGCCGTAAATCTTCCTTCTCCCCACTCTGTAGTACCACACGCCACAAACTCTACTTCCGAGATAAACATACAATCGCCCACATAGTAATCTTCTACTATTGGTTCATCAAACCACAGGATGCCATTTTCATCGTATCTTCCGGGTCCCCATTCGGATACACCGCGGCCAATATAAGTTTTTCCATCTTCCACAACCGGAACATCATACCAGAAATTACCGTCCGAGTCATAGGTTCCGCTATAATCGGAAGAGGAACCAAGTGACTCATTCGGTGTGGAACTTGAACAAGAAGCAACGAGCAACAACAGAAATACCAGTATCAAACACAATAAACATTGTTTGAAAATTTTCATAACAATCTCCTCTCTTAAAATTAAGCATGAGAATTTTCTTCTCGTCCCTGTAAAATTTGTGCTCGGCAACCGGGACAAATAATAAAATTCATATATACATTTTCATTATCTCTATTAGGGCCATAAATACAATTTGCTTCAAACTTCCCAATATAATACTGAGAATTCAAAGTATTGGTAGCAGAAGCCGTGGGATGATCCGGTGCCCCAAACAGATGACCAAGCTCATGCACCAAAACACACGCTTCCATCAACTGCTCTTCCGGCCTATCTCCGGGAGGATAAGCGATTCCAATAACGCCGGCATTCAAGATTGCTACACCAGCCAAATCTCTTACCTGTCCATTTGACAATTCATTCGGCTTCAGCGTATGGTGAGAAGACACAACACCGTCACCATAGTCAGTGGTGATTATCATACAAGGGTAATGGCCAAAAAACAGAATTTTATACAGTTCCGCTCTATTCGGAAGCGGCAATCGGAGAAGGCTATTGGTAATATTTCGATGATGAGTAAATTTAAGTATCGGTTGACCGTTCACCAACTTCGAATTTTCACAGGTACCGTGAATACACGCTTCTTCAAAATCTGCGGAACAGCTCGAACCATCTGCATACGACGGATGATTCGCAATTGAGGTATTATTAATCATAATGCCAAACTGCGCCGCAAATACACCCTGAGCTGTTATTATTTGTTGCCCAATCCAAGACTGAGGAATCGTGACCTGTTGGCTATAGGCATTATCATACAGGGTATTGACATTAATCAGATAAGTGTCACCATCCTCCTCATCGTAATATGGAACAAAGAACCACTTTTGTCGTGTCCCCAAACCGTCAGATGACACCAAAATATCCGGATCTTCGGCCTCATGATTCGCATCCTGATGTGTCAAACAGGTAGAAGTATTGCTTTTACAGAACAACTTAAGCGAACCATCGTCTTGTTTTTCAAACTTCCAAAGTTGAGAGGAGGTAAAACTACTTCCCTTAGCGGTTTGCTTGGCTTCTCCGTTTACCGAGGTCAAATAGTATCCGGTCACATAATTCCTGATGGCATAATATCCATTGTTTTGATATAGCACTATCCATATATGACGAGAGGAATCGCCCAGTTCGTTACACTCTAACACCTCTCCCGCACCGGCACTGTTAGATACATCAACATATCCGGCATCATCATAACAGGTAATATAATACAACCCTTCAAACGCTGCCGGCAAGTGTAGCAGAACACCGACATAGTCATTGGTGCCCGTTCCGTATAGTAACTTAAGTTCAATAACTCCGGAAGATTCAACTGTTAAATAACCACTAGTCCGGTACACCGTAGCACAACCTTCTATCCCCTCTACCGGATCGCTAACCGCATATTGAACCGGTCCATTTTGTGCCAGATCACTTGAATACATGTAGGCGTCAAAATCATAAGATACACCGGGAAGCAACGGTATGTTGGGCATATTAATAACTTCTGCACCGTGAAATGAAATATCTGCATCAAGCAAATGAAACTGCCACTGCGCCCGGGAATCGGAACTACTTTGCAAAACCAAACGCGAGCTCGTATTAGTGTAGCCACCACCGGAACTTGTTTGGCTCTGTGAGCCAATCGCAAGGGAGGTGTTGTTCTTCGGACTAATGACATAATTGCCGTTGCTCAGTCTTGTAATCGTCCAAAGATGCGCCGAACTAACATTAGTATTGGTGGTAGAAACTGCTGCTGTACGCAAATACGAACCGGTTGTCAGCGAAACCGGTGTAAATCCATTGGCATTATTAATCATGGTGCGAATAACATAGTCGTTTCCGCTGATCCATTGGATTTTGTATAAGCCCAAGCGAGATACGCTAACCGTTGATGGATCGTCGTAAAAGTCATACTGCTGTATATACGAGCCGGTGTAGTAAGCGTCTCTTACCACATCGAGATACATCCCGCTATAGGTATTCTGCATCGAATATACACCGCTGGGTATTGGTCCGGTCTCAACAACAGCGGCTTGCGCCTCTGCTATATCGTTTTGCTCCACAATTCGCGCCTCTGTCGGCATAGATATCGCGGCCAAAAGCAAGAGAATTAAGGCAAGCACGACCGTAAGTTTTACAAACGTGTACCGAAACGGTTTGTTTTCATAGAGCGATTTCGAAAAATTTTTCTGTACCACTTGCTTTTTTCCTCCTGTATTTAGTTTTTTGATTTGAGACGTATGGAGCCAATCAGAACATTGGGATCACCTCCTGAGTTCTGTCCCTTTTTCTATTCGTCTGTTTCCAAATATTTCCTCCGATATCATTATATCACACGCACGATTTTTTGTCAACTTTTCTTTCTAATTTCGCGATATTTTTCTTGAATTTCGTCACTATGCACAAAGGCCGCTGCCAATGGCAGCGGCCTTTGACGATGGCTCAGAGCGCATCGGCAATTTCGTAAATGAGTTTTTCGGTTTTTTCCCAGCCGAGGCAGGGATCGGTGATGGATTTGCCGTAGATATTCTCCCCGATTTTCTGGCAGCCGTCCTCAAGATAGCTTTCAATCATCAAGCCCTTCACATACGAACGGATATCCGCCGAATGACGGCAGGAATGGAGAACCTCCTTCGCAATGCGGATCTGTTCCTCATACCGTTTGCCCGAATTGCTGTGGTTGGTATCAATCATGACCGCCATGTTGGAAAGCCCCTTGGCACGGTAGACATCGTAAAGAGCAATCAAATCCTCGTAGTGATAGTTAGGATGCGCAATACCGAACTTGTCGACATAACCGCGCAGGATGGCATGCGCAAAGGGATTGCCGTGCGATTTTACCTCCCAGCCGCGGTACAGGAAGGTGTGGGAATGCTGCGCGGCGGTAATGGCATTCAGCATAATCGAAAGGTCGCCGCCGGTGGGATTTTTCATGCCGCAAGGGATGTCCAGACCGCTGGCGCACAGGCGGTGCTGCTGGTTTTCCACCGAACGGGCACCGACAGCCACATAAGAGAGAACGTCGGACAGATACCGATGGTTTTCGGGATAGAGCATTTCGTCCGCGCAGGAGAAGCCGGTCTCCTTCAACGCACGCATATGCAGCGAGCGAATCGCAAGCAAGCCCTTTAAAAGATCGGGATGCTCATTCGGATCGGGCTGATGAAGCATTCCCTTATAGCCGTCACCGGTGGTGCGGGGCTTGTTGGTATAGATACGCGGAACAATGACAATTTTGTCGGACACCTTGTCCTGCACGGTGCGCAGCCGCGAAATATAGTCAAGGACAGCGTCCTCGCGGTCGGCCGAGCAAGGGCCGATCACCAAAAGAAATTTTTTCGATTCGCCGGTAAAAATGCGGCGGATTTCTTCGTCTTCTGCTGCCTTTTGCTTGGCCATCTCGGCAGACAGCGGATACTGCTCCTTGATGTCCTTTGGAACAGGCAATTTGCGGTAAAAGGTCATATTCATGGGAAGGGGCTCCTTTTCTTGCGGGAAATTCGCTTATTTTTTATCAAAGGCATCGCGGCGAACCGTCGACAGACGCATCATTGTTTTCATGGTTTCCATATCGTTTTGAGCTAAGGCATCGCGCAGTCTCGCAAACTGATCGGTAAAGAGATCCATTTGGTGAAGCAGCGCTTCGCGATTCATGACAAACAGCTCGCTCCACATATCCTCGTTAATATGCGCAATCCGCGTCAAATCGCGGAAGGAGTTACCGGTGTAGTCCTCAAGATGTTCCAAATCGTTACAGGTCATCAGGACAACAGCCAGACAATGGGCCAGCTGCGAAACAAAGGCAACAATTTCGTCGTGAGCTTCGGGGGTCAGCTCCGAGACACGGGCATACCCAAGCTCCTCGCCAAGCCGTTTGATCAGCGCCACCGCTTCGGGGGTATTGGCTTTGGTCGGCGTGACAATAAAGTTTGCCTCGTCAACCTTGACACCGGCGCTGTTTTCGACACCATAGACCTCACGGCCTGCCATCGGATGCGCCGCCACAAACTCCACATCGGGACGGAGCATGGCCTGTACGCGATAAACAATCGAGGTTTTGACACCGGTTACATCGGTCAGGATCGCACCCGGCTTCAAATACTGCTGATTCTCCTCAATCCAGGAGAGAAAGACGCGCGGATATAGCGAAAAAACAACAAGATCGGCATCGCCGAGAAGCGTGGGATCGACTTCTGTGGTGCCGTAATCGATGATACCGTTCGCCAGGGCATAGTCAATCGAAGACTGCGAACGGGTGATACAGCCAACCGAATAGCCCTTCTTTTTTAAAGCAATCGCATAGCTGCCGCCCATCAGACCGAGGCCGACGATAAGAATTTTGGTATTTTGACTCAGTTCCATAGGTTTTCCTTTGCATAGGGAATTAACAAGGTTGTAGTGCTTGCAAGACTTCAAAAAAATCGGGAAAGCTCTTTTTCACGGCCTCTGCGCCTTCGATCACGCCGCCGACGCAGGTTAGTAAAACAGCACAAGCCATGACAATGCGATGATCGTTATGTCCTGCGATCGGAACCTGCGGCGCTTGCAGCGTTTTTGGGGCTTCTACGGTGATCCAATCGTCACCGATCGTGACCGCAACACCGAATTTCGCCAGCTCCTCGGCCATGGCCGCACCGCGATCGCTTTCCTTCAATTTCAGGCGGTCGGTATGTATCAGTCTGACTCCGTGAAGCGCGGCCGCTGTGGCCATCAGGATCGGGGCAAGGTCAGGACAGTCGGCAATATCAATCGTGGGACAACCGCGCCCCAGCTTGCCGAGTAAACGACGGATAACAGCGTCTCCCTGCAGGGTGTCGCGCCGTAAGCCCTCGATTTCAAGCTCAGAGCCGAGCGCATTGAGTGCTAAAAAGAAGGCAGCATTCGACCAATCGCCCTCAACGGTATGATCGGCGGCACGATAGTTCTGATTGCCGGGCAGGAGAATCCGTTCGTCTGAGGTAACCTCGCAGGTGATTCCGAAGTGACGAAGCGCCTCGACGGTCATCGCCAGATAGGAGGCCGACATGACAGGCGGAATCAGCTCGATCACGCTATACCCCGATAGCAGAGGAAGCGCAAACATCAAGCCGCTGATAAACTGGCTCGAAATATTGCCCGCGACACGGAAATGTCCGCCATCAAGCGGGCCGGCCACGGTAAGACCGTCCTCGGTATGCTCAAACAACAGCCCTTGGGAAAGACATATGTCCTCGTATACGCCCAGCGGGCGATGCAGCAGCGTTTCACTGCCGGTCATAACTGCCTCCTTCTCGGACAAGAGACAAAGCGGTAAGAAGAATCGCAGGGTACTGCCGCTTTCCCGACAGGGAAAAACCGCCGCCGCGCGCTTTCGGGGATCGGCACCAATGATCGTCACGGTATCACCATTTTTGGTCCAGGTTGCCCCCAACGCACGCAGACAGTCCAGAGTGGCTTTCATATCCTCCGATTCGGAAATGCCGCGGATCACGCTGGTACCCTCGGCAAGACCGGCGCCGATCAAATGCCGGTGCGCTGCGCTTTTGGAGGGCGGTGCCGAAACGGTACCGCAATATTTGGTTTTGGGAATGGTAACAGTCATGGGTCAGGCCTCCGACAATCAAACAAAAGAAAGAAACAAGTGCTTAGGGCAATGTTATTATGCGAAGAAAGCACGCAATACCGCATCGGCCACCGCCTGCACCGTACCGTTACCGTCAATCCGAACGTCGGCGGCATCGCGATATCGGGAATAGCGTTCCTCATAGCGCTGACGCAGAGCGTTCACATCCGAGGACAGCGGACGGTCGGATGTCGGTATCAGATTCTCAAGTGAGCGGTCAAGCCAAAACAAGCGGCCATTTGCCTTAAGCCGATCGACATTATCGGCGCGGAGAATAGCGCCTCCCCCGGTTGCCAAAACCGAGCCTCCTGCCGTCACAGATAACCGCGCAATCACACGGCTTTCCACCTCACGAAAGGAGTCTTCGCCGTGGGCGGCAAAATACGCCGGAATCGACATGCCGATTTCCTTCACAATTTCAGCATCCGAATCGATAAAAGGACGTCCAAGGCGTGAAGCAAGCATGGCTCCCACCGAGCTTTTACCGCTGGCAGGCATGCCAATCAAAACGATCGTTTCCTTCTCACGCAAAACCTCGCGGTAAATTCGATCGGTAAAGGACTCCTCGGGTATTACATCGAAAAAGAAGCCATAGGCCGCCACCGCCTGAGCAACAAGCATGTATAGCCCGCCCTCGGCAGGAAGGCCGAGAGAGCGTGCACGGCGAATCAAGGGGGGGCGTAACGGATTATATACCGCATCCACCACGCCCTCAAGCTGAGGAAAGGCGGCCGGATCGATCGCCATCCCCTCGGTTTGGGGAAACATACCGAGCGGCGTCGTATTGATCAGAAAGGAAGCATCGGTGTGCTCAGATAATGCTTCCTCATACGAAATCGCGCCGGCTTTGGACGTACGGCTGACCAGAATCGGCTCGGCGCCCATGGCTCTGACAACGGCCGAAGCGGTGAGCGATGTTCCGCCCGTGCCTAAAATGATAACCTTGTGCCGTAGCGGCTTGCCATCGGTCACGCGAAGAATCAGCTTGGTCAAGCCGATAAAATCCGTGTTGTAGCCATAGAGCTTTCCGCCCCGATTCACCACCGTATTGACCGCGCCGATAGCCTCCGCCTCAGCACTGAGCGATGACAAATAAGGGATCACAACGGTTTTATAGGGAATGGTCACATTGATTGCCCGAAAATCCGCGCTTTCAAGGAAGGACGGCACCTCATGCGGTGCCAATTCCTGCAGACGGTAATCGTAGTGACCGATTTTTTGATGAATCTCTTTGGAAAAGCTGTGACCAAGCTTTTCGCCAATCAGGCCGTATTCCATCTCACCGATTTCCCCGTACATTACCGTCACGAAGCGTAACCAGATCCAACAAGGCAATGGCCGTACACGCATTGACAACCGCCGCCGCGCGGTGAACAATACAAGGATCGTGGCGGCCGCCAATTGAGAGCGTTGTCTCGTTTCCGGTTTTCATATCCACCGTTTTCTGCGGCACATGGATCGAAGGGGTAGGCTTCACCGCACAACGGAACAGAATCGGCATACCATTCGTAATACCGCCGTTGATGCCGCCATTTCGGTTGGTTTCGGTCACCGTTCTGCTATCACGTAAGACAAAGGCATCGTTCGCCTCGCTGCCACGCTTCGCGGTCAGCGCAAAACCGTCACCGAATTCCACGCCCTTAATGGCCGGAATGGCAAACAGAATATGGCTAAGCATACTTTCCACGGTGTCAAACCACGGCTCGCCATATCCGCCATCCAGTCCGATCACTGCCGTCTCAAGGACACCGCCCACGCTGTCTCCGGCAAGACGTGCCTCCTCAATGACGGCCTTCATGGCCTCCGCCGCCGCCGCATCGAGCACCGGAAAAGCCTTGTCTTCCAAAAAAGCAAGATCCGCCTCGTAGCGAGCAAACGGGCGGTCAGACACACGGCCGCCGAGTGACGCCATATGCGTACCGATCTGAACACCGCGCTCACGTAAGGCCAGCTCGGCAATCGCTCCGGCGGCGACAAGACCAACCGTGACACGGCCCGAAAAATGACCGCCGCCGCGGTAGTCCTGAAAGCCTTCGTATTTCCGGGAGGCGGTAAAATCGGCGTGGCCGGGACGCGGCAAATTACGCAACGCCTCATAGTCCCGACTGCGCGTTTCGGCATTGGGGATCACAATGGTAAGCGGCGTACCGGTTGTCCTTCCTTCAAAAACACCGCTGACAATCGAGATGGGATCGGCCTCACGCCGTGCGGTGGACATGGTGCCGGCAGGACGACGACGCAGAAGCCGCGATTCCACAAAAGCCATGTCGACAGCGAGTCCCGGCATCAATCCATCCAAAATCGTGACAATCGCCTCGCCGTGGCTTTCGCCCGCGAGTGTTACCGTCACACTGTTTCCAAATACATTTTTCATAAAGATTCCTCTTTTCAGAATCCGATTTGCGGGAAGGTACGCGTCAGACGCTCGCGCAAGACATCCATCGTCAGATTGGCAAAGCGGAAGCTACCGATCGTATCAACCAAAACCGAGGATACGGTATCCCCCCCCGCCTTCTTGTCATGTGAGACAGCCAGCATCGCGGCCTCAGGATCAAAGACCGCCGCGGTGGGAAGCCCCAATCGCTGCAACACCGTGCTCAGACGTATCTTGACCTCCTCCGAGCACATCGGAAGCATCCCGAGTGCCACGCACTCACCGTGATCGTAACCGAGGCCGAGGCTTTCGATACCGTGACCAAGCGTATGTCCGAAATTCAGCACCTTCCGTAATCCCGATTCCTTTTCATCCTGCTCAACCACAGCAATTTTCAGCGCAATGCTCCGTGCAATGATATCGGTCATCGACAAAGGCTCGTCCCGTTCAAACGCCTCAAAGAGCGAAGCATCAAAGGTAGCCGCCATCTTGACCGCTTCGGCAAGACCGTTTGCCACCTGGCGCGGTGGCAAGGTTTTCAGTAAATCCACATCGGCAATCACGCCCTTCGGCTGCTTGAAAGCTCCGACAATGTTTTTAATGTGATCGAGATTGACTCCTGTTTTTCCGCCAACCGAGGAATCCACCTGGGACAACACCGTTGTGGGAATATTATAAAAATCAATGCCGCGCATATACGAGGCGGCCGTAAAGCCGGCCAGATCACCCATAACGCCGCCGCCCACAGCGACTACTGCGTCGCCGCGATGAAAGCCGCGAAGCATCATGGTGCGGCAAAGCTCGATAACCGAAAGCATGGTTTTGCTTTCCTCACCCTGCCGCAAGGTCACGATATGGCCTTCCTTACACTGTCGGCAAACCGTTTCGGCATACGACGGCGGTACGCCGTCATCGGTTACGATCAACACCTTGCGGTTCAGATTAAAGCGCTCAGCAGCCTTTTCCAACAGGCCGTGGCCAACCGCAATATCGTAGCTGTCGGCCCCAAGATGAATGTGAAGCGTTTTCATATCCTTCTCCCTTCGGAATCCTGACATCAAAAGAGATCAGAGAACCTTTGTCTGATAAGCACCGGCCAGCTTCAAGCGGTCACAACAGCAGGACAGCTCGTCCAAAACCGCTTGTCCGTCCGTTTCACTCAGCGTGCCCTCGCATTCCACATAGAAATAGTAGTTCCAAAGCAGCTCCTTCATCGGGCGGGAGCGAAGCGAAGTCATATTAAAGCCGTACCGTCCAATAATATTGATCGCCTGTGCCAGCGAGCCGGCTTCATGACGAACGGTAAACATCAAAATAAAGCGATTCTCGGGGGCTTCTTTTTCGGCTGACATCGGCTGGCGGCGCGTACGGGTAAAGACACCGAAGCGCGTCGTATTACTGCGGCTCTCGTTGATATGCCGTTCCAGCACCTGAAGCCCGAATAACGCCGCACATTCCTCACTGCAAATAGCAGCCAGGGTAGGATCCCCGCTTTCGGCCACATAGGCGGCCGCCATCGCGGTATTCTCGTATTCTCTTTGTGCAAGACTGTGACGGCTGAGATAATTGGCGCACTGGCTGAGCGCCTGCGGATGGCTGACAACCGTTTGAATCTGATCGCGAGAAGCACCGGGAATCGCCACCAGATCATGGATAACCGGCAAATCGTAAACGCCGCTCACGAACAGCGGCCCCGAGAACAGCATATCAATGACCTGGCCAACCTCGCCCGCATAGCTATTTTCAAGCGGCAACACCGCACAGTCACAGTCACCGTTTACCACCGCCTCATAGGCGGCCTTAAAATTATCAAACGGCACGCGCGTTCCGCACCCAAAAATTTTGCCCGCCGCAATATGAGCAAAGGCACCGACCGTGCCGGAATAGGCAATGCGCATACCATCCAACAGCCGCGATTGATAGGCACGGGAGACCGTCATGGTATTCTCAATAAAATTCACATAATAATCACGCAGAATGGGATCCGTCACATAGCGGCTGTTACGGGCAATGACCTCACGCTCACGCACCGGATCCAAAATCGGAAGTCCGTGCTCCTTTTTATGGGCGGCAATCACACCGGCCGCTTCCATGCGGCGGCAGAACAACTCAGCCATTTTTTGATCGATATCGTTGATTGCTTTACGCGCGTCGTCCAAACGACTCATGATTTTTCTCCGTTCTCTCGGTTTCCAAAAGGTCTAAGTGAATTTTTTTGAATAAAAGTCACACTGATATCATTATAGTCCAAATTTTGATTTTTTTCAAGTACTGTGATACGAAATTTACATCATATCGGCATTTTTGTCATGTTTCATGACTTTTGACCGCCAAAAGAGGATTCTTTCTCGCATTTTTTTGCTTCAACATTGACGAAAGGAAAAAAAAGTGTTATCATAACTATATTCTATTCTGTATTAAAGAAGGTACCCCCATGATCTCCGAAACAATGTATGAACTCGGGAGCCGACGCTCGTCCATTCGTGAGCTGTTTGAATACGGCAAGCGCGCCGCCGAAGCGGTCGGTGCCGAGAATGTCTATGATTTCAGCCTCGGCAATCCCTCCACCCCTCCGCCTCCCGCCGTCACCGAGACCATGCTGACCATTCTGAAAGAGCAAGAGCCCTGTGCGGTTCACGGCTACACCTCCGCGCAGGGGGCTTATTCGGTACGCAAGCGCATTGCCGATGACCTGAACGCTCGTTACGACGCCTCCCTTACGGCCGACGAGCTCTATATGACCTGCGGCGCCGCCGCCTCTCTCTGTATCGTCCTCCGAGCACTGACGGCCTTTCCCTGCTGTCGTTTTGTCACACAGGCCCCCTATTTCCCCGAATATAAGGTTTTTGTCGAAAGCATGGGCGGGTCTTTGACCGTCGCCACAGCCGATACGGACACCTTCGATCTCAATCTCGAAGCGCTGGCCTCTTGCATCACCCCCGACACACAAGGCGTAATTCTCAATTCGCCCAACAACCCCTCGGGTGTTATCTACAGCGAAGACAAGCTAAAGGCACTGGCTTCCCTGCTGACAGCACGCGCCAAGGACTATGGACGCCCGATCTACCTGATCTCGGACGAGCCTTACCGCGAAATCACCTACGGTAAAACCGTACCGTATTTGCCCCACCTCTATGCCAATACCGTTATCTGCTATTCCTATTCCAAATCCCTCTCGCTTCCCGGCGAACGCATCGGTTATATCGCCGTTCCGAACACCGTAACCGATGCCGACCGCCTCTATGCTGCTGTCTGCGGAGCCGGACGTTCGTTCGGTTATGTCTGCGCCCCTGCCCTGATGCAACAGGTCGCGGCCGTCTGTTCCGGCATGACCTCCGATCTTTCCTCCTATCGCCGCAACCGCGACACCCTCTACACGGCGCTGACCGATATGGGCTATGACTGTGTTGTCCCCGACGGTGCCTTCTATCTTTTTGTCAAAGCACCCGGCGGGGATGCGGTGGCTTTCAGCGAACGCGCCAAAAAGGAGCAGGTTCTTGTTGTTCCCGGTAACGATTTCGGCTGTCCCGGCTATTTGCGACTCTCCTACTGCGTCGATCACGCCATGATTCTCCGTTCACTTCCCGCCTTTCAGCGGCTGATAGAAACGGTATGAGCGAGCTTTTGCTGCCGGGGGAAACCCTGACAACCGTAAACGACGGCATTCGCTTACTACAGAATCCTGAGGGCTTAACCTATGGCACCGATGCCTTTCTGCTGGCCTCTTTTCTGCGCCGTGCACCGCAGAGCATCGGCCTTGAAATCGGGTGCGGCACCGGCATCATCTCTCTTCTGATCGCCAAAAGGCAAAAGCTTCGGCATATTCATGCCGTTGAGGTGCAGGCCTATTATGCCGCGCTTGCCAAGCGAAACACCACCCTAAACGGTCTTGACCACCGAATCGAGGTATCCGAAGCCGATGCCCGCTCGATTCGCGGCATCTATGATGTCGTTTTCATGAATCCCCCCTACATGAAAACTGACAGCGGCAAGCGCAACCGCGACGACGGAAAATTTGCCGCCCGTCATGAGGTCTTTGGCGATATCCGCGAGCTCATAGCCGCGTCCGCACGCTGTCTGAAATCCGGCGGTTCCTATTACGCCGTCTACCGCCCCGACCGTATGATGGATCTCTTGGCCGCCATGCGTGAGCATCGTATCGAGCCCAAGCGCCTTTGCACGGTGCACGCTGACCGCTTTCACAAGCCCAGCCTTCTTCTTGTCGAGGGGCGGCGCGATGGAAACAGCGGCTGCGACTATCTCCGCCCGCTTTTTCTTGCCGAGCCCGATGGCTCTCCGACCGAGGAGGCCACGAGAATTTATGATAGTGGGGATTGGATTGAATAATCCGACGCCTTTCACGATACCATCACAGAAGAACAAAGGAAACAGCTATGACTGAACACGAGAAGAACAAAATTCTCCCTTCCACCCTCTATCTGGTCGCCACTCCGATCGGGAACTTAGAGGATATCACGCTGCGAGCTCTGAAGATCCTTACGGAGTGCGATTTTATTGCCGCTGAGGACACCCGTGTCACCGCCAAGCTACTGGCTACCTATGAACTGCGGAAGCCGCTTGTTACCTATGAAGAGCACACCAAACGAGCCGCCGGCGAACGGATTCTCGAACGTCTGAAGGCAGGCGAAAGCTGTGCCTTGGTCACCGACGCCGGTACGCCCGGCATCAGCGATCCCGGTGAGGATCTGGTTCGTCTTTGCGCGGAGCATGGCATCCGCGTTGTGCCGATTCCCGGAGCCTGTGCGGCCATCAGCGCCCTGATTGTATCGGGGCTTGCCACGCGCCGCTTTGTCTTTGAGGGATTCCTTGACGGAAAGGACAGCGAAAAGCGCGAGCGCCTTTCGGATCTTGCCGCCGAAACACGCACGCTGATCTTCTATGAAGCACCCCACCGTCTGAAGGAGACACTCGCCCATATGGCCGAGGCCTTTGGCGGCGAACGCCATATCACGCTTTGCCGCGAAATCACCAAGCTGAACGAGGAGGTGCTTCGTTTCACGCTCAGCGAAGCGATTGCCTATGCCGAGAACAAGCCGCCGCGCGGCGAATTTGTCCTCCTCGTGGAAGGAAAACAGCAAAACGAAGGATGCTTCTGGCAAAATATGACGGTTCGCGAGCATGTCTCCTACTACGTTGACACAATGGGACTTGAAAAAATGGCGGCAGTCAAAGCAACCGCCAAAGACCGCGGTGTGCCGAAAAATTCGGTCTATCGCGAGTTGATTGATTGACACAATTCTGCTTGACAAACAAGGTGTCTCATGCTATAATTAAGTACTGTCGCACCGAGGCTGTCACCTGAAAGGAGGGTCTTTATGGCAGAAAAAAAAGAAAGCCGTCGCATCATTGCACAAAATAAAAAGGCCCGCCACGATTACTTCATCGAAGAAACATATGAGGCAGGCATCCAGCTCTTTGGTACCGAGGTCAAATCGGTACGGGCCGGCGCGGTCAACCTGAAGGATTCCTTTTGCCGCATTGACCAAGGCGAGCTGTTTGCCTACGGGATTCATATCAGTCCCTATGAGCAGGGCAATGTCTTTAACCGTGAGCCGCTTCGCGTTAAAAAGCTTCTTATGCATCGGCGTGAAATCAATAAGATGTTCGGTCTTGTCGGCCGAAAAGGCTATGCGCTGATTCCGCTTTCGCTCTATTTTTCGGGCTCACGCGTCAAGGTCGAGGTCGGCCTTTGCGTTGGTAAAAAGCTCTATGACAAGCGTGATTCCGAGGCTGAGCGACAGGCCGAGCGCGATATCGATCGCGCCATGAAGGGAAATAAAAGCTATTAATCGCCAAACATTTTCAAGGAGGTTTTCCCCATGAAAAAGAAAGTCTTTATCATTCACACAAGCCTGGTTTCGATGCAGGATCTGAAGGATCTCTTCGCAGAAATCGCCCCGGAGGCCGAACTGTACAACATCATGGATGACAGTTTTCTCCCCGAGGTCCGCGCCAACGGCGGGATTACGCCCAATGTGGTTAAGCGTATGACTGCCTATTTCCAAATGGCCGAGGCGGCCGGTGCCGATCTCATTTTCAATCAGTGCTCGTCAGTCGGTGAGGCCGCCGACATTGCCGCCGAAACCGTCAATGTGCCGGTTGTTAAGGTGGATGAAGCGATGGCGCGTATGGCTCTCAGCTTTGGCTCCAACATTTCCATGATTGCCACCCTGCCCACCACGCTCGATCCCAGCGTGCGTCTGGTCGAAAAAACCGCCGAAGCACTTGGCAAGGAGGTTACCGTAAAACGGTGTTTGGTCGACGGTGCTTTCGATATCCTTTTCTATGAAAAGAATGTGCAGAAGCACAACGAGATGGTCATCGCCGCTATCCGGGCCGAGGCGGAAACCGACGCCGACGCCATTCTCTTGGCACAGGGTAGCATGATGCATCTGCTTCCGCTCGTCAAGGATTCCAAGGTTCCCGTGCTTTGCAGCCCGCGTCTTGGTGTTCTTCACGCCAAAGAGGTTCTTGACCGGCTCTGAGCGGAGGCTTCCATGCTGAAAGTAATTCCCAAGGAAGAGCTTTTCGCCTCCTATCCCTCCACACCCGATGGCGAAGCCATCCGTACGGCACTCCAACGCGAAATTGACAATCGCTCCGCCTGCGTTGCGGTTCTTGACGACGATCCGACCGGCATTCAGACCGTCCATTCGGTCAACGTATATCTTTCGTATACCGCTGAGGATATCGACCGTGCCGTAGCGAGCGAACGACTCTTCTTCCTGCAAACCAACAGCCGCGGCCTTCTGCCCGATCAGGCAGCAGCGCTCGACCGTTCGATTACCGAGAAGCTGCTGACCGCCGGCCGTAAGCACGGCCGAGAGGTCTATATCATCAGCCGCGGCGATTCAACGCTTCGCGGTCACTATCCCCTCGAAACACAAATCATCCGTGAGGTAACCGAGGCCGAAACGAGAATCCCCGTTGATGCCGAAATTCTGATTCCCTGCTTTTTCGAGGCCGGACGCTTTACCTGTGACGATATCCATTATGTCGAGGAGCACGGAAGACTCGTGCCGGCCGCACAAACCGAATTTGCTAACGACACCACCTTCCATTTCGAGCATTCCGACCTGAAAGCCTATGTCCGCGAAAAGACCGGCAATCCGGAGGCGGTTGTCCACAGCATCCCCTTATCGCTCATCCGAAACGGAGACATCGACCGCATCGAGGCCATTCTGACCGAGGCTGTCGGCTTTTCCAAAATCATCGTTAATGCGCTCTGCTACGAGGACCTTGAGGTTTTTTGTCTGGCGCTCTGCCGCGCTCAACGAAAGGGAAAACGGTTTCTGTTCCGTACGGCTGCATCCTTTGTCCGCGTTTTCGGCGGTATCGCGCCAAAATCGCTCCTTTCTCACAAGGATTTTTCGGTTCTGAGTCAAAAGACATCGCTTCGCGGCCTTGTTGTTGTCGGTTCGCATATCAAAAAAAGCAGTCTTCAGTTGGCACAGCTATGGAAGGTAAACGGCACGGTTCCGGTAGAGCTTTCGGTCACTAAACTCGTCTCGGAAAACTATGAGGAAGAATTCGACGCGAAGCGTCGGTTGGTTTCCTCCATTTTCGAAAGCGGAAAAACGCCGGTACTCTTTACCTCGCGCGAGGTCATCCGTTCCGAAGACAACTCCGATCAGGCCAATTTGCTGGTTTCCACGACCATCTCTACCCGTTTTTCGGAATTTGTCGGCTCCCTTCCCTTCACACCGGATTTCCTGATTGCCAAAGGAGGCATCACCTCCTCCGACATGGCAACCAAGGCCGTTCATATCCGCAAGGCCACCGTGCTGGGACAAATCCTGCCCGGCATTCCGGTCATTCGGGCAGACAGCGAAGCCCGTTGGCCCGGTCTGATTTATGTCATCTTCCCCGGAAACGTCGGCAGCGAATCGGCATTGGCCGAAGCCCTTACCACATTGTGTCCGACGCTAGCCGAGGAATAACACCATATAACCACATTCAATTTCTATGACCGCTTCGGCGGTCCTTATGGGGCCGTAAAGGTTTCGACGGGGACTATGAAGCGGGGTAAGCGAGCAGAGCCGGGGCAATCTCTTAAAAAGGCTCCACCTAAAAATAAACGCTAATACTGAATTAGTAGCCGCTTAATGCGGGCCGCGGCCAACTGTGCCGCCCGTTCCCCTCGGAAAGACAGCGGACCGAATGGGAGCGTCATTGACGCTGTGCACGCGCACTGTGAGTTGCCCTTATAGCAGTCGCGGATAAAAGGGCTGCCTCCCCCGAATTTTGTCGGTAGGGCGACGGGGAGGGAGATCTTTCAGACCGAATACGCTCGTAGAAAGCTCCGTGGATCGGTTTTCGGACAGGGGTTCGATTCCCCTCGGCTCCACCAAAACAAAATAACCGCCCTGGGGCGGTTATTTTATTTTGACGCGAGCAACATGGGGGATCGAAATCGAGAATGCATTTGCATTCTCGGGGCAGATTGCATCGGCAATCTGCAAGATTCCCCTCGGCTCCACCAACAAAAAATGCACTTTTGTCTACCGACAAAGGTGCGTTTTTTGAATGATGTTTGCCTTCGGCAAATGATGTTGGCTTCGCCAATGATGACGGCTTCGCCTAATGATGTGTGCCTTACGGCACATTGGGCAAACATCGCATCATTGCGAGTGAAACGAGCAACATCATATTTGCGAAGCAAATGCATCATATCGCCGCAGGCGATGCATCATTTGACAATCAAGCGATTTCGTGATATAATAGC
>SVSA01000026.1 GCA_015064545.1 Oscillospiraceae bacterium
TTCCGTGTGCCACCGCAATGTGAGCGTCGGGAGCCATTTGCGAGACGCTTGCCAGAATATCCGGCATCGATTCGACACGGTTATGAAGATAAAATACCTGTCCGCCGCGCCGAAGCTCCTTTTTAATAGCTTCTCCGAGGATAACCTCATCGTATTCCAGCACATAGGTCTGAACCGGCACACGATCATTGGGTGCTTCCTCAAGGACGGACATATCGCGGATTCCGCTCATAGCCATATTCAGTGTACGCGGAATGGGAGTCGCGGTAAGTGTCAACGTATCGACACCCGAGGCAAGCTGACGGAGCTTTTCCTTTGCCGCAACACCAAAGCGCTGTTCCTCATCGATAATGACAAGACCAAGATCCTTGAAGGCCACATCCTTAGAGACAATGCGATGTGTACCAACCAAAATATCAACTTCACCGCGCCTGATGCGGCGAAGCGTTTCCTGCTGTTGTTTTAATGTGCGAAAACGCGAAAGCATATCGCACCGCACCGGAAAACCGCGCAGACGTGAGAGCAGTGTTTGGTAGTGCTGGAGCGCCAGAATGGTTGTCGGAACGAGAATGGCAACCTGTTTTCCTGCTTCAACCGCTTTAAATGCGGCGCGAAGGGCAACTTCGGTTTTACCGAAACCAACATCACCGCATAGCAAGCGATCCATTGGGCGAGGCGCCTCCATGTCACGCTTAACCTCACGTATTGCCACAAGCTGTCCGTCGGTTTCAGCATACGGAAACGCAGCTTCAAAGTCGCGCTGCATATCATCGTCGGGATAGAAGGCAAAGCCGGGGCGGCGCTGACGCTCGGCATAAAGGCGAATCAGATCCTTTGCCATTTCTTTGGCGGCGGCTTTGACCTGATGCTTCGCCTTTGTCCATTCGGCTCCTCCCATACGCGAGAGCTTAAGCGTCCCGTCTTCCCCACGCGCACCGATATACTTGGAAATGCTGTCAAGCTGCTCACAAGGTAAGAACAGCACATCGGTTCCGGCATATTTCAGCTTAATATAATCGCGGGTAATTCCTTCAACCGTCACGCTCTCAATGCCGAGAAACATACCGATACCGTGATTGACATGAACCACATAATCGCCTACCGAAAGATCGGCATACGACATGATTTTTTCCTGTGCTGATTTCTTAGTTGCCTTTTTCTTTTTCTTTGCCAAACGCGAGGAGGCATAGGCAGTACCGGCAGGATAGGTTGAGAGCACCGCAAAGCGTGAAAGAATCCACTCAAATCCGGCAATATTCAAGCCATAGGTTATTGAAATATCGGCATCTTTTGCCGTAGGTGCATCCGGAGGGAGAATCGGCGCTGTCAAATCGTGCTCGATCATCATGGCGGCAAGATTTTTGGCCATGATTTCGTTTTCGCACAGAATCAAAACCTTAAAGTCGCTTTTTTTATACGACAGCAAGTCTTCGATCAGCAGCTCAAAATTTTCGCTGTAGCATACGGTCTGCTTTGTCTGAATACTGAACATCGCCGCAAAGCGCATATCGGTGATCGAGCTCATAAAAGCGTCAATCAAGAGTCCGGGGTGCGAGCCGATCGCAAAATGAAAGTCATCCTGCCATTTTCCGTAATCGGCAAGAGAAGAGGCAATCAGTCCATCTTCCAGAAGCGATGAAATCGCCTGCTTCTGATGCCACTCATAGGATTTTAACCGTTCGGCACAAGCCGCATACTCCTCGCACAGGATAAATGCACCTGACGAGAAATAGTCTAAAAGACACGATTTTTCGGGGTAAATCACCGAAAGATACTTGTCGGAAAATTTTAGGTCAGCTTCTGCGGCTATCGCCTCAAGCTCGACTGACAAAAGATCGCGAGAATGCTCGCTACGGCACTTTTTGATCTGTGCCAGAATCGTTTTGCGAAGACGGGAACGGGTTTCGCTGTCAATCAGAAGCTCGCGCGCCGGTGTCAGACGAATTTCATCAATTGGCTCCATGCGTCGCTGTGAGAGAATATCGAAGGTTCCCATACTGTCAACATCATCGCCAAAGAGCTCCATGCGCACCGGATATTCCGATCCGGGGGGATAGATATCCACAATACCGCCGCGCACCGAATACTGGCCGGGGCCGTCGACCATATCCACCGGTTGATATCCGCTCCTCACGAGAAATTGCTTCAGTTCGTCAAGCTCGACTGTATCGCCAAGCACAATCCGGCGGATTGCGGCCTCAAGGCGCGCCTTGGGCATGGTGTACTGCATCGCGGCATCCGGTGTTGTGATCACCACATCACAGGTACCATCAAGAATTGATGTCAAGACAGCAAGCCTCTCATGCTCATATTCATGGGAGGCAGTAATATTATAAAAAATGTAATCGCGGAAGCTGTAAACCACCGGTGAATGCCCAAGAGCCCCCAGCGCCGCCGAGGCACGCATTGCCTCTTTTTCGTCGGGTACAAGTAGTAAAACCGGCTCTCGATTTTGCGAAGCCAAATCCTCCAGCACAGAGGCTACCAGGACGTTTCGCGCCCCCTCGCAGAGCCCAATCAAGCGTGCGGGTCTCGGAATGCGCGCCGCTTTTTGCTCTTTGAGCGTCGCCATTAATTCGCGGTATTCGCGTTCGGCTAACAGCGTTTCGGTAATTCGTGACATATTAATTATACTTTCCCATGGCAAGATCAATTTTGCTTTCGATGATGAACGGAACAGCGTCTGCCGCTTGCTCAAGAACCTTCGAAAACGTCTCGCGCTCCGACTCGGGAATCCGTCCGAGCACCCAATTCACAACATCCCCGCCCGGCGGCACTTTGCCAACACCGATACGAAGACGGGGAAAGGCATCCGAGGAAAGCTGATAAATAACATCACGCAATCCTTTTTGACCGCCATCGCTTCCCTTGCGACGAATGCGAAGCTTACCGACATCCAGGTTAATGTCATCGCAGAGAACAAGAATGTTTTCAGGCGGAATCTTATAAAACTCAGCCGCATCCCGCACCGATTCGCCCGAACGGTTCATATAAAGCTGAGGCTTCATCAGCAGCACACGCTTACCGGCAATGGTTGTCTCGGCGGTAAGCGCATGAAATTTGGCACGTGAAATCGTAACACCGAGCCGCTCCGCCAGACAATCAATTGCCATAAAACCAGCATTGTGACGCGTATGGCGATATTCGTTACCATAGTTTCCAAGGCCAGCAATTATGTGAGTAATCGGCACAAGGGGCTCACGCTCTTTTTCAATTTGCTTAAACAGGTCAAAAATATTAGCCATTTGCTATCCTTATTTATTCTGATTGATTCTTCTTTGTCACCCAGCCATTCTTATTGACTTGACGTGCACGTGCAATGCCAAGCGAGGATGCCGGCACATCATCGGTAATGGTGGAGCCCGCAGCGGTATAACCGTGATCACCAATATGAACCGGTGCGACAAGGTTTGTGTTGCATCCAATAAAGGCATCATTACCGATTACCGTACGGAACTTTCTCTTTCCGTCATAATTGACGGTCACAGTACCACAACCAAAGTTGACGCGCTCGCCAACATCACTGTCGCCGATATAGGTCAGGTGAGAGGCATGGGTATCCTTGCCAACCGTACTGTTTTTTACCTCGACAAAGTCACCGATTTTGACACCCTCGCAAAGATGGGAATTGGGACGCACATGACAAAAGGGACCGATCTTGACATTACGGTCTAACACCGACTGATAAATTTGTGTGGCATTGATAACACAATCATCGCCGATTGTACTGTTTTCGATAATACTTCCCGATCCAATGACGCAATTTTTACCAATGGTAACACCGTGACGGATCTGGACGTTCGGAAAAATAACGGTTCCCGCCCCGATTTGCGCAAACGGAGATATCATAACACCATCAAGCGAATGAAACTTAACCCCACGTTCGGCAAACGACAGCGCTACCGTACGGATATAACACTGTACAGCCTCATAATAATCGGCATAAGATTCAACATCAGTAAAACCTGCCCACTCGGCAGCGTGGTCTTTCATCGGTTCAAACAAGAGCTCCTCATTCTCGGAGATTCCGAGACGGACAAGGGCATCGGGTAACTTACACATAATACCTCCTCAGTATCACGAATAGCAAGAAAAGGCGGAATTTCGTCCGCTTACCATATTATATTACAACCGACCTATTTTTGCAAGCATTTTTTGCGATTACGGAGAAAAAGTTTTCACATATCGGATAATTTATGACAGCTGTCTTTGCGTTGATGAGATTCGACTATCCTTACTCGCCCATCGTTGTGACTGCTTTTCTGTTCAAATTTGAATATTTTTATCACCTGAACAGCGGATTTTTTTGGATGCCGTCGTTTTTTATGAATGATTTGTAAACAATCGAAGAAACGGTGGTTTTTTTCTTTTCGGTATGGTAAAATAAGGGTTGGACAAAATTACTTTTGTATAATAAATATTTGGAGGATGTCAAATTATGGCAAAAAAGTATTGCTATCTCTTCTCCGAGGGTAACGCAAATATGCGTGAAATCCTTGGCGGTAAGGGAGCTAACCTCGCGGAGATGACCAACATCTTCAAAGAGAAGTTCCCGGAAAGAAACCCTGTTCCCCAGGGCTTCACGATCTCTACCGAGGCCTGCACCCAGTACTATGAGGACGGCCGTCAGATTAATGACGATATCATGGCTGAAATCATGGAGTACATCGTAAAGATGGAGGGTGTTACCGGTAAGAAGTTCGGTGATCTTGAGAATCCCCTTCTTGTTTCGGTTCGTTCCGGTGCTCGCGCTTCGATGCCCGGTATGATGGATACCATCCTGAACCTTGGTCTGAACGAAGAGGTTGTTGAGGTTATGGCCAAGAAGTCCGGCAATGCTCGTTGGGCTTATGACTGCTATAGAAGATTCATTCAGATGTACTCCGACGTCGTTATGGAAGTCGGCAAGAAGTACTTTGAAGAGCTTATCGATGAGATGAAGGCAAAGAAGGGCGTTACCTACGACGTTGAGCTTACTGCCGATGATCTTAAGGAGCTCGCTAATCAGTTTAAAGCAGAGTACAAGGCGAAGATCGGTTCTGACTTCCCCTCTGATCCTAAGGAACAGCTTATCGGTGCCGTTAAGGCCGTCTTCCGTTCTTGGGATAACCCCCGTGCCAATGTTTACCGTCGTGACAACGATATTCCCTATTCTTGGGGTACAGCTGTAAACGTACAGGCCATGGCATTCGGTAACATGGGCGATAACTGCGGTACCGGTGTTGCCTTTACCCGTGACCCCTCGACCGGCGAAAAGAAGCTTATGGGCGAGTTCCTTGTAAACGCTCAGGGTGAGGACGTTGTTGCCGGTGTTCGTACTCCTATGCCTATCGCTGAGATGGCACAGAAGTTCCCTGCCGCTTACAATCAGTTCGTTGAAATCTGCGGTATTCTTGAAAACCACTATCATGATATGCAGGATATGGAGTTTACCGTTGAAAACGAGCAGCTCTATATGCTCCAGACTCGTAACGGTAAGAGAACAGCTCCCGCTGCTCTCCAGATCGCAGTTGATCTCGTTGCCGAGGGTCACAAGACCAAGGAAGAGGCTGTCAGCATGATCGATCCTCGTAACCTTGACACCCTGCTTCATCCTCAGTTCGACGCGAAGGCTCTGAAGGCTGCTACTCCTATGGGCCGTGGTCTCGGCGCTTCTCCCGGTGCCGCTTGCGGTCAGGTTGTTTTCTCGGCTGAAGATGCTGAGGCTTGGAAGGACGCCGGCAAGAAGGTTGTTCTTGTCCGTCTCGAAACCTCGCCCGAAGATATTACCGGTATGAAGGCCGCTCAGGGTATCCTGACGGTTCGCGGCGGTATGACCTCTCACGCAGCCGTTGTTGCTCGCGGTATGGGTAAGTGCTGCGTTTCCGGTTGCGGTGACATTACTATGGATGAAGAGGCCAAGAAGTTCACACTGAACGGCAAGACCTACGTCGAGGGTGACTACATCTCCATCGACGGTTCGACCGGTGCTATCTATGACGGTATTATTCCTACGGTCGACGCTGAAATCTCTGGTAACTTCGGCACCATCATGGGCTGGGCTGACGAGTTCCGCACGCTGAAGGTCCGCACCAATGCCGACACCCCCGCCGATGCCAAGAAGGCTCGCGAGCTGGGCGCAGAAGGTATCGGTCTCTGCCGTACCGAGCATATGTTCTTCGAAGCCGACAGAATTGCCGCTTTCCGTGAGATGATCTGCTCGGATACCGCTGAAGAGAGAGAAGTCGCTCTGGCCAAGATCCTTCCCTACCAGCAGTCCGACTTCGAGAAGCTCTATGAGGCTCTCGAGGGCAACCCTGTTTGCATCCGTTTCCTGGATCCCCCGCTTCACGAGTTTGTTCCTACTACCGAAGAAGACATCGCTCTTCTGGCCAAGGCTCAGGGCAAAACTGTTGAAGAAATCAAGGCAATTATCGCTTCGCTGCATGAGTTTAACCCCATGATGGGTCACCGCGGCTGCCGTCTCGCTGTTACCTACCCCGAGATCGCCGCTATGCAGACCAAGGCTGTTATCCGCGCCGCTATCAATGTTCAGAAGGCTCATGCCGACTGGAATGTTGTTCCCGAGATCATGATCCCACTGGTTGGCGACGTGAAGGAGCTTAAGTATGTCAAGAGCGTCGTTATTGCCACCGCCGATGCCGAAATCGCTGCTGCCGGCGCTGAGCTCAAGTATGAGGTTGGTACCATGATCGAGATTCCTCGCGCCTGCCTCACCGCCGATGAAATCGCTGCTAATGCCGACTTCTTCTGCTTCGGTACCAATGACTTGACGCAGATGACCTACGGCTTCTCTCGTGACGATGCCGGCAAGTTCCTCGGCGCTTACTACGATGCCAAGATCTTCGAGAACGATCCCTTTGCTAAGCTCGACACCACCGGTGTTGGCAAGCTGATGAACATGGCTGTTACTCTCGGCCGTCCCGTTAACCCCAAGCTTCACGTAGGTATCTGCGGTGAGCACGGCGGTGATCCCACGTCGGTTGAATTCTGCCACACCATCGGTCTCGACTATGTATCCTGCTCGCCGTTCCGTGTGCCGATCGCACGTCTTGCTGCTGCACAGGCTGCTATCAAAGAATCTAAGTAATTAGGTTTATAAAGCGAATTTATCCCCACTGAGCAATCGGTGGGGATTTTTATATGTATTGTAATTTATCAAGAATTATGATATAATAACAAAAAAACAATGAAATAGGAAGTATTTAAAATGCTTGTGAAAGTTGAGTATTTTGGCTTTTATCCGTTAGGCGCTGATATAGAACTTAATAATATTCCAATAATGAAATTAGAATGGAATTTGTATAAAAAAGTTGCTCTTACCTACGGAAAGAAAAATGTTGTTAGTCCGTTTTTAGAGCATTTATATTACATTAAATGGAACGGACGTGCAGTTTTCTTTGTTGCAGTTGAGTATGGTTTAGGACATTATCACATATTTAAGACGGGCGAAAAAACAAACCAGAAATTATCTTTAAAAATCAAATAGTGTTTTCCCTCTTTTGCTGATAGCACCACAGGCTGCTATTAAGTCCAAGTAATTCGATGATATAACCAAAACTTCTCCCTGCCAAGAAATTGGCTGGGAGATTAACATTCTCCGGGAGATACAAATGAACGTTCTGATCGCCATTGATTCTTTTAAAGGTAGCTTGACCTCTTTACAAGCCGGTAATGCCGTTAAAGATGCCGTTTTGAAGCTTGACAAAAACGCGAATGTTCTCGTAAGGCCTTTGGCTGACGGCGGCGAAGGCACGGTAGATGCACTCGCAGAACAATCCGGTTCGGAAACGATACGGTTAACAGTAACCGGACCGCTGCATCATCCGACAATCGCCAAATACTGCATCCTAAAGGAAACCAAGACAGCTGTTATCGAAATGGCCTCTGCGGCCGGAATCACGCTTGTTCCTTCAAGCGAGAGAAACCCATTGGAGGCTACGACGTATGGCGTTGGCGAGCTCATTAAAGATGCCATCATCCGTGGATGCCGACAGTTTATCATCGGACTCGGCGGCAGCGCCACAAACGATGGCGGTACCGGTATGTTACGCGCTTTGGGCTATGAATTTTTAGATCAGAATCATAATCCCATTGCACTCGGTGCCAAAGGCTTAAAGGATTTACATCAAATAAGAACCGATTCCGTTCTGCCGGAGCTGAGTGCTTGTCACTTTAAAGTCGCTTGCGATGTTGCCAATCCGCTGTGCGGCGAAAACGGTTGCAGTGCCGTATACGGCCCACAAAAGGGCGCAACGGCCGAGATGATCAAGGACATGGATCTTTGGCTTGAGCGGTATTCCGATATAACAAAGGCCATATCCCTTCGGTCACACAAGGATCATCCCGGTGCAGGTGCCGCCGGCGGCATGGGCTTCGCCTTCCTGTCGTTCACGAACTCTGTACTGAAATCCGGCATTGAAATTGTTTTAGACGAAATAAACTTAGAAAAAGATATCCAAGCCGCAGACATCGTGGTAACCGGAGAAGGCCGTCTTGATTCGCAGACGGTTATGGGAAAAGCTCCGATTGGCGTAGCAAAACTTGCCAAGCGATACGGCAAAAAGGTCATCGCTTTTTCGGGATGTGTCACCGACCGTGCAGAGGTGTGCAATGAGCACGGAATCGATGCATTCTTCCCGATTTTAAGAAGTGTCACCACGCTTGAGGAAGCTCTCAAGATCGATAATGCCTATAAGAATCTGACGGCCACCGCATATCAGGTGTTTCGGCTGTTGATTTAAGATAGTCATACGTTTCCCTGTATATTACATAAAAGGATTGACAATTCGACACGAATCTGTTATACTGACAGTAACATTAATCAACAAGGAGTATCCACATGTTTTGTCCTAACTGCAACACGAGTGTTCCGGACGGTACGGCATTTTGCCCAACCTGTGGCGTTATGCTTACCCAACAACCTTCTCAGCAGCCCCCTCAGCAGCCTTACGGGGCCTATGATCCCAATCAGCCGAATCCCTATGGTATGCCCTATCAACCGCCGATGAAATGGTATAAGTTCCTGATTTATTTCTCGCTTTTTGCAAGCGGCGTCTTGAATATTCTTTCCGGTATCGGTGTCTTCACTGCCATGTTTTCGGATCCCGACACAATTCGTCTTTACGATCAATACGCCATTGTCCAGCTCGTGGATATTGTTAACGGTCTTATTTCCATAGCTGTGGGTGTTTTGGCATTCTATACAAGATCGTGTTTGGCCAAATACCGTGCAAACGGCCCTAAGCTCCTGACAATTCTATATGCAATTACGGCAGCCTCCTACCTACTGGTAGTCCTCGGTATTCTTGCTGTTGTTCCTTCAGCAAATATTTCTTCCCATGTTACCAGCATCGCCTCTTCGGTTGCCTTCATTTTTATTAACCGCGCCTACTTCAAAAAGCGTGCCCACCTGTTTATCTACTGATATCACTCTGCCCCCGATTTCGGGGGCATTTTTCTTTTCATTGGCACGCTTTTTTCTCTTTGGCTATCGTTTTCTTAGCTTTTGCATAGGATCATGGTATAGAGACATGTGCTATACCGGCAAAGGGTTATTTTGAAACATTCTCTTTCAAAAAAACTGTATCTTATTCATAAAATTCATGAGAAAAATGTAAACAAAAAGATTCAATACTATTAAATATATGTTGACAAATCGCGAATATTGTGATAAAATGTTAATATTGATATCTTTTTGCCCATTTTTCACTGAACACACACAAACCGTGGTCTTTTTCGGCTATTTTGGCAAAACACAATGGAGGTGTATTCGCTACATGCAACTTATTCGCAAAACAATCTCCGTCTTGCTGCTTCTCACGTTCCTGCTGTCGGCCTTCGCCGTTTTTCCGGCTACCGCCGCAGATCCATCGACGAATACCGAGGCGCGTTACACGCAAAAAATCGTAACCGTTGTTTACGATAACTCGGGTTCAATGGCAGCAGGACAACGAATCCCCGCAGCTAAGTATTCTCTCTCCATGCTGATGTCCCTCTTGGACGAACGCGACGAGATGATCATCATTCCGATGAACAAGTCGCCCAATGGCGGGATTTCGGTCGACCTTGGCAATCCTGATCGCGACAAGGTTCTCAATGATATTATCGGCTATTCGGTGCTTAATTATCAGTACGGAAAAGGTACTCCTTCCAGTTCGCTCAAAACAGCAGTATCAACTCTTGCCTCTCGCGGCTTGAAGGACAGCGATCACTTGATCGAAAGCGAGCCGGACAAAGAATATTGGCTGGTCGTGTTGACTGACGGTTTATTTGAAGACAACGCCGATCCGTCCTATCAGGCAGATCGTCTCGTTGACGCTGTCGACCGTTATCCGACGCTTCATACCGTTTATGTCAGCTTCGGCAGCGGCGCCATCGATATTTCCGGGCAGTCCAAGCTGAATAAGTATCAGCTTTCCACCTACTGTCAGGTGCCCGAAACACCGACAAACGACGGACGCGACGATCTCGTTGCAGTCATGCAAAAAATTTCCAATCAAATTTCCGGCCGTTATCCGCTGAAAAACAATCAGTATACGGCAAGCGGTAATTCGGTTACCATTGATCTTTCGCAAATTCCCTTCTCGCTTTCCTCGCTTTCGGTTATTGCGCAGGACTGCGGTGCAACGATAGAGTCGGTTTCCTATAACAATGCGGATCCCGATTCCGGCAATTCCAAGGTAAATCTCCAAAAGGTTTGTACTGTCAGACCGGATAGTTCCCTTGGCATCCGTGCCGGCTGCACCTTTGAGGTTGTCAGCGACACTTACCTTTACGGCGGATCGCTCACGCTTCAATTCTCGGGCGATGTCAATCCCGAAAAGCTTTCCATCATTGCCGAACCGGCGCTGGGCATCGACTACTATTTCGAGGCTCAAGTTGACGGACAGTGGAAGCGTGTTGATGTTAACTATATCAATAACAATCTCTCCAAAAAGGACAGCATCCGCGTTGGCTATGAGGTTCTTGAACAGGTTAACAATACGCCTATCGATCTCGAAAAGGTTTTCGGCGATGTTAAATCGAAAATTCTTTATAACCAGATCACCTACAAGACCGGTGAGGAAATCCCGCTGGTTGTCGGTACCAATGAGATTTCAATCGAAGTAAGCGTTATGGACGGTGCATACACGCTCCGTAATGGTGAAATCCTGACGATTCAGGAGGATCCGACTTACTTCCGTATTGAAGTCCAGGGCGACACGACGGTTTCGGGCAGCAGTCCTACCACCTCCCCCATCTTTACTGTTTATGTCGATAATCTCCCTGCCACAAAGGATAAGCTCGCAGATTATGTCTGCACGGCAGTTGCGACAGCCTCGGACGGCACGGTTCTCTTCGATAAAGAGGTTTCCCCCTCGGGTGATGGCCGGATCACCGTACCGCTCAGTATGGAAACCAATAAGTTTGATGTTTACACCATTACACTTACCGTAAAATCGCCGCAGTATCTTACCAGAACAGCCTCACATAGCGTTACCTATGTACCCTCTTCCCTTGATCTCACGATTGAGGGTAACACTTCACTCTCCATCACGCAGTATGATCTGAAATCCAATACGCAGGGCTTCACCTTTGCGCTCTCGGCTAACGGCCAGCCGTTCCCCTTCATAAACGGTCTTACTGAGCACAAGGTTCTCATCAATAATGTTGATGTTACGGATTCGGTGACGGTTTCCGGCAATACACTTGTCTATATTCCGACCGAACAAAATCTCCAAGGCCTTCACAGAACTCCCGGAGATTATCAGATTCAGCTTCTTCTGACCAGTACATCGTATCCGAATCTGAACACCGATTCTACGGTTTCGATCACAATCATCAAGACGGTCTACACCGTTGTACCGATTCCCAGCACGCAAACAGGCATCCATCGTTTGGACCTCAAGAACTCTAATGCCGCTCTCTACTTCTCGGTTCAGCGTGACGGCATTGCATTTACCGAAAACGACATGAAGACGGCCTTGGCTAACGGCGATTTTGATATTGATGCCGATAGCATGTTCACCTCCATTTTCCTCCCGGCAGCCTTGTCTCAGCATATCGAAATTGTTGACGGTATCCCAGTTCTTGCGGTTACAGTGACAAGAGACATGGGCACCTATCTGGATTGGCATCTGTCGGCCTTTATAACCGGCGGTGACAAAGAGATTACGGTCCTGTATTCAGGGGCCGAGGCCGCCCAGAGCTTTACGGTTTTACCTGCCAATGTCGCATCGTTGATTCTTCGTATTGTTCTGACAATCCTTGTTATCCTGTGGCTTTTGCACCTGATTCCGTTTGTGATCAGCCTCTTTGTTGCCAAGCCGATTCCGCGCGGCACCGTCGTTTATTTTAATGGTTCACAGGTTGATCTTTACGACATAAACGTCAACATCTTTAAGCGAATTCTCTTGTTTGCGCTTTGGATTTTGGTGCGTTTCCTCTGCCCCGGTCTTGAGTTCATCGACCAGAAGCTTTGGTTCCAGGATCCCGGACTTGCGGAATTTGAACTGAAGTACAACCGCAGGGACGGTCTGCATTTTACGCCCTTTGATCCCGAAACCTACTTCAAGGCCAAGGTGCGCTCCAATCAGCATGCCAACCTCAACCGTTACTGCAACGCCATTGCCGATGGCCAGCAGCTCTCTCTTGTTGAATTCCTCAACCGCGATCCGAAGGAATTCTCACTGCTGACATACTTCGATAAGGACGGTAAAACCGCGCTTCGTAACGATGCAGCCTCCGAGCTTTCGGGCGGTCGTTACTTCGGCATCTTCGGTATGGCGCGCGACAATTCCATCCGTCTCTATCAAGTTATCGTCTTTGTAACCTTCTGATATCTGCACTGCGCAGTATATTTATTACTTTACACATTATTTAAGGAGATATATCATGAAGAAAAACATCCTGTTAATTGGCGTCGGCGGAACCGGTAGCAACGCAGTGGACACCTTCTTCAAGAAGTTCCATGAGCTTGGCAACCAGACTGACAACCGCGTTACCGCTCTCGTTTTCGACACCGACGCCGGTGATCTGAAGAAGATCACCTCCGCCAAAACCGTCGTTATGGCCGACAGCGCCAGCGTCGGTACCATCTGCGACCGCATCGGTAAGCAGTACCTGCGCGAGTGGTTCCCCTGCGACGCTAAGGACATCCGCGCTCAGGAAATGGTTCGCGGTGCCTCTCAGTGGCGTAAGAAGTCCTACCTCGCCTTCCTCAACCTGATGAACAAGCCGGCCGCTCGTTCCACCTTTATCAGTGCTCTCGAGGACATGGTCCAGGATCCCGGTGCTTCCTGCGAGGTTTACGTCATCGCATCGGTAGCCGGCGGTACCGGCTCCGGCTCCTTTATTCCGATTGCTCTGTATGCCAAGCGCTATCTCCGCAAAAATCTTGGTAAGGATCCGATCGTTAATGCCATGATCGCGCTTCCTGACATCTACGCTGATTCTCAGACTCCCGAAAACCGCGTCAAGGTTTACTCGAATGCTTACGCCATTCTTCGTGAGCTCAATGCAATCAACCTCGTTGCACGTAACTACAATGCCGGTCAGACCGCGAAAAAGAAGGCGCCTGTACGCTTCAAGATCGGTCACGAGGATGAACCCAATGTAGGCGTTCTCTTCGATGCCTCGGATAAGCGGTTCTGGACTCCCGAAGCCGCTCCCTTCTCCCAGGTATTCCTTCTCGACCGTATCCCCGGCCTGAACTCCATTTCGGCACATGATATGGTGCTTGCCAACTCGCTTTACACCATCATTTGCACCGAAATCGGCGCTGCCTTTGATAGCGAATTCTCCAACCACGAGCTTGTTCGCTCGCAGAGCAACGGTAGTAACGCCATTTACGCCGGCATCTCCACCTCCCAGATTCGTTTCCCCAGAGAAGCGGTTCTTGAGTATCTTGCTCACAAGCGTACGCTTTCTTCCTGCGACAACGATTGGCTCACCATCCACAAGACCGTCGAGAACAAGATCAGCCAGATCAACGCCGAAAACAAGGCGCTTGGCCGCCGCGCTCCTGTCAGCGATGCCGCCTATGCAGAGCTTGTTATCCAGTCTCTGAACGAAAAGCTCAATGAAAATTGCGAAGAGGTTACCGGTATTTACGAGCGTGCCGTCGTTGTTTATGATGAAAAAGGTAAGGCTTCGAGCAAGACGGTCGGCGAGCAGTACTTCGATCTGATCTGTGAATACCTCGATTCCCGTCTGCCCAGTGCCGACGACTCCATCAAGGGTCTGGTTGAAGCGATTAACGCTGTCAAGGGCAAGAGAAAGGTTACTCAGAACGACTTTGTTTCGCTGGTTAACAATACGGTTCTTCCCGAGCTGTTTGACTACTACAAGGATTGCTTTACTGCCATCAAGGCCGGCTCGGTCAGTGCGGCAGATGCCATTATTACCCTCGAAAAGAAGAAGGTTGGCACTACCGGTGAGCGTTATGCTCTTCTGAATAACCTCCTGATGACCAAGAACAGCGCCAACAAGAACGGTGCCTATGTACATCCGGTTGCCGCGCTGATTCGTCTCTGCCAATTCCGTCTCTGCCTTGACAAGTGGTTTAAGGAGCACAAGTTTACATCGGAATGGGAAGAGCTCAAGAAGCGCACTGTTACCGATATTCCTCAGGAATTCTTAACCATTTCCGAAAAGGTTACCGCTCAGGGTAGTGCTTACCTCATGATCGGTGATGAACGTATCGATAAGATCAGCAAGAGCAAGGCCGTTTATCTCAAGAAGAAGACCAAGGTTGCTTCGGATATCAAGGTTCTTGAAAACGACGTTGTTTCTCTGGTTTCGAACGTATACGAAAGCTCCCAGGAGCAGCTGTACCGCAAGGTTGTCGAGCGCGTAATGAAGGATGTCGATATGCTCATCAAGAAGTATCGTACCTTCTTTAACCGCTTCGAAAAGGAACGCGAAACGCTGGTTGAACAGACCAACGATGCCCTGCGTGCCAGCGCCGGCTCGATTGACAGCGTTATCAACGTTTATTCGACCGAAAAGGATAAGGAATTGATTCGCGCCATCATCGATGATTCCGGTTGCTTTGAAACCGACGCGGAGGTTCTTGCTACCGACGCTATTATCGGTGAAGGCACCTACAAGGCCGTCTTTGCTGCTGCTGTTGCTGAAACCTCCAACGACGAAAACTTCAACGCTAACGATTCGGGCACCTACCGTTCGTTGTTCACCAGCATGGTTGATGCTTACCGTGCTTCGATTGCCAAGAGCGAAATGTACCGCAATATCGCCTCGTACAACGCTGTTGAGGCTATCGTGGCATCCTGTGGCGAGAATCCTACCACCAAGGATATCGATGACGCTCTCCGTGACGCTTTCTCGGTTGCTCAGGAGCTTGCCATTCCTTCGCTTCGTCTTGAGCCCAACATTGCCGAGCTTGATCTGGTTACACCTTCGCAGATCATGGTCTTCATGCTCTCGCTCAATACCGCGAAGTACATTAAGAAGAATGCAGAAAAATTCGGCATTCACGTTCCTTCCGATCAAAACAGCGAAAAGGCGCTTCTCCGAGCTTGTGCTGAGCAGTTCGTTCGTGACTTCTCCGGCAATTCCTCGGCAAGAGTTGCCATTGTCCAGTCGATTCCCGATCAGATTCTGTACTGTACCGGCGAAATCATGGATATCACGCCTCTCTGCATTGCCAAATTCAACGAGCTTGGCGAAGACAATATCTACTTCAAGAACTACGAGGATGCCCTCCGCAGATTCCATAAGTACAATACCGATATGTGGAATCCTCATATCGGCAGAGGTCTCTGCAAGCGCGGCTCTCTTCCCTACATGAACCCCGACATGGAAACCGCCTGCGATGAAAAGATGGCCAAGGCTCTTCTCTTCGCCCTCAGTAGCGGCGTAATCTCCTATGTCGACGGTGTCGGTGAAACCGGCAAGGGCAAATTCAATTTTGTCTGCGGCACCAGCAAGATTAAAGTTGACTCGATGTCCGTTGATCTCAAGAGCATTTGCAAGCTTATCGAATGGATCCGTAACGAAGACGACAAGATCGAGGTTTGGAGCGCCGCATATGACGCCAAGATCCTGGAACAGATGGAAAGCCTGCCTGCCATCATCAGCAGCTCCGAAATCGGCCAGTTGGAAGCCGCTATCACCAAGACACCTTTCATCAAGATGCTCAACGATCAGCTCTTCGCAACACCTGCAGCCAACGATATTCAGCTCAAGCTTGACCTCAACAACAAGTGGGCTGAAAAGTCCGGCATCTCGGCCTTTGAGCTTGCCTATCTGGTTAAGAAGAACGAAGAGAACCGAAGAGACTGTGATGATGCTGAGCGCATCCTGAACGTACTTTATAACACCTTCGTTAAGATCATTGCTTACCGTCTCTCTCCCAAGACCTATCCGGATCTTTTCCTTCAGGTCTACAAGCAGCAGCTTAACCACTTCTACCGTGCCATCGTTTCGCTGGATGCGGTTCGTAACGCCGACGGCAATTGCGAGCAGCATTACCGCAGCGTACTCGATTGGATTAATCAGACCGAGCTCTTCCTCACCTTCTCGCGCGCTAAGCCGTTCGATAACAACGATGAGCCTGTCTTTGATCAGTTCTATGAGTATGACAACACGCTGGCCGCCAATGCTCTCGAATGCCTTGCTACTCAGTTCGACACCGCAAGAGAGTCGGAAAAGGATGCCAAGGCCAGAATTCGCAACGAAAAAGACCTCAAGAAGCGTGGCGAATTCCCCAACACCGAGGACACAGAGACCGAAGCATAATTCCCTTTTGCACTTCACCCCTGTTTCTTATGACCGAGACACCCTTCGGGGTGTCTCGGTGCAGCACAAAAGTTCTATGAGAGGAGAAGCCACATGAATAGACAAATTTTACTGGTCGGTATTGGACAGCTTGGCTGTGCTGTTGCGGATTCCTTTGCCGAATCGCTACGCCGCGAGGATGGTCAGGTCCATGTTCTGGCTCTCGATACCGACGCTGCTACGGCAGACTCCATTGTCTCTGCTCCCTATTTATCCTTGGCTTATCCTTGCAAAATTGCCGATGTGCTCGACACCTTTGACACCGATCTTCTCAAGGAATGGTTCCCCTGCGACCGTGAAAATGATTGCGTAGAATACTTTGAGATGCTTTCCATGAACGAAGGCTCGAATCAGTGGCGCATGAAGGCGTTGCTTTCCTTCTACTATTTTTTATCCAAGCCAAAGAATCAGGCCCATCTGACAAAGGTGCTTGAGCCGTTTTTCACGGCCTGCGCCAATGCAGACCCCTCCCAATCGATCGAAATCTTCTTTACCGCTTCACTTGCCGGCGGAACCGGATCGGGTCTTCTTTTACCTCTCTCGCTTTATATCAAGCGGCTTTGTAAGGAGCGCGGTATCGCGACTGTTCATTGTCGCTCCCTGTTAGCGCTCCCCGATGTTTGCGAGGAACTGATGACGCCGGAACAGCAGGTTAAGGCTCGTGCCAATGCCTACGCCACCCTCCGCGAGCTTAACACCGTTACCCAAAATGCTTTGGAAGTGATCGCACCGGTTTCCTTCCGAATCGGTTGCGAAGAGGATACGGTTTTCGGCCTTCTATACGATGCCGAGCTTCCCGAATTCCGCAACAAAGATGCTCTTCCCTTTGAGCAAATTTACCTCTATCGCCGCTTACCCGGCATACATTCTCTCAGCTATCAGGTTGCTTTTCTATCGGATTGTATTCGTTCCCTCTTTCACGAAGAGCTCCCGCCTCCTCCCGAAAGCGATGCCATTTTTGCCGGCATCTCCCTCACTAAAACCATCTACCCGATCAACGACCTGGTTACATATCTTGCCAAGCGTCGTTTGTGCGAAATAACCGACAAAGAATATCTTCCTTTTTATCAACGTGCCTCGCACAATTACAAAATTCTTTCGGGAACGGTTTCACACAACGAGGACGAGGAGCGATCCGAACACTCACTCATGGCTCAAGCGGTCAATACAACCGTTACTGAAACACGCGAAAAAGACGAAAGCTATGCAATTCTCTTAGCGCGTCAATATACCGATTCTTCGTTTGACCATTCACCAACAGAGATTCTTCCCGAAGCTTATCTCCCTTCCTTGCTTTCAGCCATCGCAGGCATTTTCACCTCTGATTCTTCGGATGACATTGAGGCTATCGTTAAGGCGAATGCCCCTTCACAAAACAAAAACAAGAAGAAACGTCAAGAACCGCTGCTTGGTCGAACCGAGCGACGCAAATCGCTGATCCGTCTCGCTTCAAACTGCCGCATACATTTGGAAAATTACTATGAATTCGGACAGACAAAGGCCAAGGATATTCAAGACTATACGACACTTCTTACCGACCCTACCTCCCCACATTCCCTTGATTCTGTTCTTCTGACTGTCGATGGCAAGCCACTCCATCCTGTTTTTGCACTCTGTCGTCTTTCTGCTCTCTACCGGGCCTTGGAGCGTACCGTTGAGAGCAGACGTACACAAATCAAGAAGGAGCAACTGCTTCTGACACCGGATATGATCCCCGACTGGATTCTCATGGCCAATGCCGAGGTTCATATGCCTTGTCGCTACGATAGTGCGCATACTAAGCGTTTTATTGAACTTTTTGAAGGTAAGACGGCGCACGTTGGCGGAAAGAACGCTGACAGACACCTCTTTAGTTATGACCTCGAGGTTTCATACATGCGGATGCGCGAAGCTTATCAGGCTTTGCTGATTGAAGCTCTGCTTCCGATCATCGGTAACCGCATTGAGTCCTATTTCCGTCAGTTTAAGGCATTCGCCCTCGCCGAGGAGGATCAGCTCCTTCTTTTGGACGCCGCGCTTCATCGCTCATCCGGACGCCTCGGTACGGTCTATCACGTTGGCGCCACACCGGAAGAAAAGAAAACACTCTATGATCGTTATTGCGAGGATGATAAGGATACCGAATCGTACTATTCCCTCCTTGAGGAATTAGACATTCGTCTTGGTGAAGCCTTTCTGTCATCCACGAATTGTTCGCTTTTACCGGAGGAAACCGCAGAAAAGACGGCGGAAGCCCTTATGCATTCGCTCACCGAGGAAATCCGTTCTCATTGCTTGGCCAGTTCGTTCTTTGCCAAGCATATTGCCAAAAATGTTTTGGATATACTTTTGCATCAAAACGGAAGGAATGGTGCAGACCCCGCCGATCTGGCGCTTTCCAAAGCATTCTCTGCCGGTATTGAGCCACTGATCTATACCATCCCCGAAAGCAAAGATGCCTATCGCGTTACGCGACGCATCAAGCGTAGCGTAACGGCGTATCTGCCGGCCGAAGCAGAGGCTTATCTGATGGCACACGCCGATCAGTATCAAGGACGCGCGCCTCACGCAATCATGGATGATATTCTCTTCCGGGCCGGCGAGTACGAATCACAAGTTGCCTTCTCAAGGTCGTTGCCGCTGACTGAAATCCGTATTCTCCGCAAAACGACCGGCCTGACACCGGCACTTCTCGAGGTCGCATCGGAATACTCCGATATGCCGCTTTACTATAAAGCCTACCGTAAAGCTCTCTCGATGAAAGCTGAGCAATGCACGGCACTGTGGGATCCCTATCTCAGTTGCAGTATTTCCGACGGCCTTCTCCCGCTCATTGCTCATTAACCCTATCCCCTAACTCCGATATAAGGATTATGATTTCGATACGATCGGTTGGGCCGTTCGTATTCGGAAAGGAGGAACGATCCCTTGCTGACTTATGTCATCAATACTTCCGAAAACCGCACACTTGACAGTGATCGCCTGTTCGATCTTGCCGGCTATAATAAGATCCGCTGGATGAATGCATCCTTAAACGAGATGGATCAGTGCGCACAATTTATCTTCGAAAAGCAAAACGTGCTGGGTGCTGATGAATTCCGCATTGCTATCATTGTCGACTTCTACGGATTTGATCGGATTCGTGTTCCCTATCGCCGTCTCGGCTACAAAGCCGAAACCGGCGTTGACATCAGCCTCTATTTGCCGTTTATAGAAACATATCTTGTCGATCATCTGCTCACCTTCTTGGAAAACCGTGAGCTTTCGGCAGTCGATTTTGAAATTTATTATGTGCAGAATACGAAGCTGGAACGCTACGAATTCATCGACAATGCGCTCGATCAGATGCGTCAGGTGCTGAATGGCGGTATGATTCCAACCGACTTTACGCCGCCCCCACCTCCCCCTGAAGAGGAACCGGTCCCGATGCCGACTTCCAAACGCCGCAGACGAAAAGTCGAAACCGACGAGGATTCCGAGCAAGCGGACAAACAACCGATTGTGCTCCCCGAGGATCAGATCTATTACTCGACCTTTGAGCTCTATTGTACGCCAAGCATTACCCTGTCCTTCTCGCTTTCCGACTATCCCTACGGCTATGAAGCTATGACATTTCCTCAGTTCTTTAAAGCCTTTCATGCCAGAACGAATTCGGGTATGGGTGTTCGTCGCCATTATTATATCTCTCACTACGGCGGCGGACAGGCACGCGCGGCCTTTGATACGCTCACTCTCTCGCTTCATTTGATCCGTATGTATGAGCGTGAGGAAACACCACCGGACAGCGATATTCTTGAGATCAGCCGTATTGATGCCGAAATGCTCAAGGATGTTCTTGTTAGCTCCTGGAACAAAATTTGCTTGGCACGCGATTTGGCAAAAGCGAACAGCACCACCTATTTCTCGTTGAAGGACAATGTCCACATCGATCTTGAAGCGCTGAAGCCCAAGGAGCACGCCGGCATTGAGGTTCTGTCCGATCTGAACGCACAAAATGCTGACGATCTTACGCCGGAAGAGCTTTTCCGTAAGATTTCGTATTATTATGATCGTACACCCGAACAGCTTGCTGCGGACAATCGCGCCGAGTTCGATCGCTTGATGAACGAGTATCTTCGCCGCCGCGATGAGACTACGGAGTTAGATGTTGAGTCCGAATTAGCCGACCGTATGCTGGACGGTTCGCTGGTAACGACGCAACAATTCCCCTCGAAAGAAGAGTATCTTCATATTGTCGCTCGCAAGCAAGAAGAAATCTCGGTATGCTTTGACCGTGTTTTGACAGCCGGCTATCGAGAGGTTGACTATACCCCTGAGAAGATTGTTGCCGACAAGGCTTATGAAGATTATCGAAAAGTCAAAGCCTGTATGCATCGCAGCATCCTTGGTGATTTGTTGTTCTTCCTTTTGGCACTTCTTGCCTCGGTTGGCCCCTATGCGGTTCTCCAGCTTCGCTCGTTTTCTATCTCGAAAACCGCAGCCTTACTTTTAGCGATGGAAACCACCGGACTGTTCGCCGTTCTCTTCATTTTAGCCGTTCTGATACAGATTTCGGTACTATCCGTTAAACTAACGCGTGCTAAACGAGACCTGCGGCAAGCTTATACCGATTGCTACCAGAAAGAATGTGATTCGCTGGTACAAATTCGCCAGCGCTATGAGGAGGATCTTATCTTTATCGAGCGCTCCCGTTATGAAATCCGTCAGTTAAAGTATCTCTATGAGGCGAATCTCACCAAGGACGCTAATGTAAAGCGTCATCGTGAGCTGCTCGAAGAACTCGAAGACCGCCTTGGCAGTATGCTTAATCATCTTGATGTTGAGCCTATTTTTGATCCGAGCGATGGCGTGACCGATGAGTTTGATCTTTCAAAGCCCATTCGCGCACGTGAAAACAAGGTGTATCGAGTCTTTTCGCTTGAAACTATCGAAAGACTCTTTGCAAAGAAAGGACGTGAATAAGCGTGATCCTATTGATCAAAATTTTGGTCATTCTGGCCGTCCTCTTTTTGCTTTCCTATCCGCTGATTCCTGCCAGCGGACAGTTAAAGAAGCTCTTCCCTGCCTCCGGTCTTCGCTATG
>SVSA01000027.1 GCA_015064545.1 Oscillospiraceae bacterium
AAAAGCTGAACGAAGCCTTCCCCGAATATGACATCCATGTGCAGTACGAATCGACCGGCACACTTTCGAGCCTGTTACTGGCACAGGGTAAAAACTTTGATGCCGATATCATCTATGAGCTGGAAACCACGTATTTGGAAAAGCTGGGCGATCAGCTTGCCGTTCTGGAGGATGTCAACTTTGACGTTTATCTGGACGAGCTTGTTCCCGCTAGTCACCGTTATGTTCCGCTGATCCGTACAAGCGGTGCGATTGTCGTCAACAAAACCATGCTCACCGAGCGCGGTCTTCCCGTACCGACCTGCTACGACGATCTTCTCAAGCCCGAATATAAGGGATTGGTTTCGATGTCGAATCCCACAACCTCCGGCACCGGCTATATCTTCTATTTGAATATGGTAAACGAGCGCGGCTTGGAGGCGGCTCTGGCCTATTTTGACAAGCTGGCCGAAAACATTTCGGGCGCCGGCTTCACCTCCTCCGGCTCGGGTCCGATCACCGGTGCACTCAAAATGGGAGAAGCCGCGATTGGCCTCGGCATGACCTTCCAGGCGGTCAACGAGATCAATAACGGTGCCGACTATGAGATTCTGTATTTCGATGAGGGGGCTCCCTACAACACCTATTCCTGCGCGGTATTGGAAGGAAAGCAGCACGACGAGGATGTCATGAGAGTCTTCCGTTATATTCTCTCGGATGTCGCTCCGAAGGACAATGAGCTCTACACCCCCGAAAAAATCTTCAAGGACAAGACCTTCACCATCGAAAACTTCCCCGAGAATATCCCCTATGCCGATATGTCTCGCCTGATCGATACTGCTTACAAGGACGAACTGCTTGACCAATGGAAATATTAACCGTAACCCACTTAACCAAGCGCTTCGGCACCCGGGTGGCTCTCGATGATGTCACCTTCGGTGTCGAGCGCGGCGAATTTCTCTCAATCCTCGGCCCCTCGGGCTGTGGAAAAACCACGCTGCTCCGCATTCTGATCGGCCTGCTTCCGCCGGACAGCGGCACACTGTTGCTGAACGGCACCAACATCACACACGCCGCTCCCGATCAGCGAAGCATGGGCATTGTCTTTCAAAACTATGCCCTGTTTGAAAACATGACGGTTCTCAAAAATGTCGAATACGCCATGCGCTTCCGCCCTTCGCTCAAAAAAGAAGCGCGAAGCACCGCCCTGCACCTGCTGGAGCAGGTCGGACTGTCGGAGCATCTGAACAAATATCCCGCCGAGCTGTCGGGCGGTCAGCAACAGCGCGTGGCCATTGCCCGTACGTTGGCGCTGAAGCCCGAAATCATCCTTTTCGACGAGCCGATGAGCGCGCTGGATGTAGCCACGCGCCTCACCCTTCGCGCCGAGCTCAAGGAGCTTCAGAAAACATCGGGCACCACCATGATTTATATCACCCACGATCAAGAGGAGGCCTTCTCGCTCTCCGACCGTGTTATGGTCATGGGTGAGGCCAAGATTCATCAGCTTGATACGCCCGAGAATATTCTGTGCACCCCCGCCGACGACTATGTACGCGGCTTTGTGCTGGATAATCTGCGAATCAAAACCGCCTCGCTTGCCCGCTATCACCGTTTTCTCGGTGAAGGAGGGGAAACATGAATACCGCTGTCAAGAAAAACAGCGTATTCGGTGCGGCAACCAAGTTGCTTCTTGGCGGATTCTTTCTCGTTGCCGTGCTGCTGCCTTTGCTGCAAATGCTGTTCAAGCTGGGTGATGCCGATTTAGCTGAGCTTTTTTCCGACGGCAAAGTAGCGGGAGCCATCGGCCATTCGCTTTTGGTATCCTCGGTATCGACGGGCATTGCGATTCTCTTAGCGTTGCTGGCCGCGTATGCCATCGAGCGCAGCTCGGTATGGTGCAAGGCCGTTTTCCGTGTGCTGATTCTCTTGCCGATGCTGATCCCCTCGATCTCGCACGGCATGGGCCTTATCATTCTCTTGGGTGACAACGGCCGATTGACCAATCTGTTTGGCTGGGACAAGGGAATCTACGGATTTTGGGGAATTGTTGTCGGCAGTATTATGTACGCCTTTCCCGTTGCCTATCTTATGATCGCCGACATTCTGAAATACGAGGACAGCACCGCGTATGAAGCAGCCGAGGTGCTCGGCATCCCGAAATTCCGCCGTTTGACGGCTATCACGCTTCCCTATTTACGAAAGCCGATGATCAGCGTCCTCTTCGCCACCTTTACCTTGATCGTCACCGACTATGGCGTGCCGCTGATGATTGGCGGTATGTACAAAACGCTTCCGGTTTTGATGTATGAAGAGGTGATTGGCCGTCAGGACTTTGCCAAGGGCAGTGTCTTTGGCGTGATCCTGCTCTTGCCTGCCGTCATCGCCTTCCTTGTCGATCTTTTCTGCAAAAACGATAAAAAAAGCGCCGCTACCACGCGATCGTTTGCGATAACGCGCCGCCCGTTCCGCGATACGGTATCCTTTCTGTTCTTGCTTGCGGTTTCGGTCTTTACGGTCTATCCCATCGTTTCCTTTATCGCACTGACCTTTTCGAAGCGGTACCCCTCGGATCTGACCTTTACCGTGGAGCATATCGCTTCGACCTTCAGTAAGGGTGCCGGCGACTATTTGGTCAATTCACTTCTGATCGGCCTGTTTGTGGCGCTGATCGGAACGGCGATCGCCTTCCTCTGCGCCTATTTTACCGCCCGCGTACCGGGACGGGGAACCGGATTCTTGCACTTGATGTCGATCCTTTCGCTGGCAATCCCCGGTATTGTGCTCGGCCTTTCCTATGTTCTCTTCTTTGGCGGTAGCTTCCTTGACGGAACCTTAGCCATTCTCGTCATGGCCAATGCCGTTCACTTCTTCTCTTCGCCCTATCTCATGATCTACAACAGTATGGGAAAGCTTAACCCAAATTTGGAGGCCGTCGGTGCTACCCTCGGCTTAGGGCGCATCCGTCTGATCCGCGATGTGATCCTGCCGCAGACGCTCGGCACGATTGCCGAAATGTTTTCCTATTTCTTCGTAAATTCCATGATGACCATCTCTGCTGTCGCCTTTTTGGCCAAGCTGGATACCAAGCCAATCTCGCTTTTGATCCCGCAGTTTGAAGCGCAGATGCTTTTGGAGGCTTCGGCCTTTGTGTCGCTCTTGATTTTGGCGGCCAATCTGCTGGTTAAGGGTGCCGTATGGCTTATCAAACGTATGCTATCTCACAGGACGGTGTTTTCTCATGCTGACAAAAAAACAGTTTGATCTTCTGGTTTCTCTCGAACGCAACGGCAAGCAAACCCAGCGCGCGCTGGCCAACGACGCCGGCATGTCGCTCGGCGGCGTTAACAAAACGCTGACCTCGTTGCTCGAGGAAGGCTATGTAACAGATGGTCTGATCACGCCCAAGGGACTGGAGGCGCTGGAGCCCTATCGCGTCAAGCGCGCCGTCTTTATTGCTGCCGGCTTCGGCTCGCGGCTGGTGCCCATCACGCTCAATACGCCCAAGCCGCTCGTGCGCGTCAAAGGAAAGCGGATGATCGAAACGTTGCTTGATGCTGTCGTCGCCGCCGGCATTGAGGAAATCTACCTCATCCGCGGATATCTCGGCGAACAGTTTGACCAGCTGCTCTATAAGTATCCCACCATCCGCTTCATCGAGAATCCCGCCTATAATGAGGCCAATAACATTTCCTCGGCCATGTGCGCCCGCTATCTTCTCGCCAATGCCTATGTATTTGAGGCCGACCTGCTCTTATATAAGCCCTCTCTGATCACCAAATATCAGTATGAGTCCAATTATCTCGGTGTTCCGGTCAAAATGACCGATGACTGGTGCTTTACCAGCAAGAACGGATACATCACCGGTCTCGGTGTCGGCGGAACCGACTGCCATCATATGTTTGGTGTATCCTATTGGAGCGCGGAGGACGGCGCCCGTCTGGCCGAGCACATTGAGCAGGTCTACCATTCGCCCGGCGGCAAGGAACGCTACTGGGATCAGGTTGCGCTCGAATACTTTGCCTCGGAGTATCGTATTGCCATCCGCGAATGCTCCTTTGAGGATATTGTCGAGGTTGACACCTACCGCGAGCTCAAGCAGCTCGATGAAACCTATCGGGTAGATGGTTAAAACCGCTCGTGTGTTTCCCCAATAATCCAAAAGCGTCATTGGCCATCTCAAGGCCAATGACGCTCTTTTCGTTTCTTTTACGATTCCTCGCTCTCCATGAGCTTTTCATCCTCTGCCGTGGTTCCGGTCACTTCAATGGAGGCAACACGACGATCATCGATCGCAGTCACGCGAATCGCCAATTTATCGTAAACAAAGGACTCCCCTTCCTCGGGAATCTTACCCATGCACTCCATCACCCATCCGCCGACCGAAATGCTCTCGGACTCGCTTTCAATGCCGAAGAAGCGGCAGAATTCATCGAGATTCACCGAGCCGTCTACCGTCCAAAGATTTTCGTCTTTTCGGACAAAATCCTCGGTCACCTCGTCATGCTCATCCCAAATCTCGCCGACCAGCTCCTCCAAAATATCCTCTAAGGTAACAATTCCGAGTGTACCGCCGTACTCATCAAGAACAACAGCAACATGAGATTTGTTTTCCTGTAGCAGATGGAGCAGTCCGCTCAGCTTCTCGCTTTTCAAAACGAAAAGCGGCGGTGTCATAATCTCGCGCAGATCCTTGTTCGTCAAACCCGCGCCAAAATAAAAATCCTTCTGATGTAAAATGCCAACGATCTTATCGATCGTGTCCTCATACACCGGCAAGCGCGAGAACTTGGTATCGGTAAAGACGCGGGCGATTTCCTCACGGCTTGACGTAATGGACACCGCTTCCAGATCGACACGGTGCGTCAAAATATCCTCGGCGCGAAGCTCAGGAAATTCAATGGCATTGCGCAAAAGACTGCCCTCTTCCTCATCGATACTGCCATCCTGCTGTACCTCTTCGACCAGCATCAAAAGCTCCTCCTGCGACATTTTATCCTCGCGCTTGACACGAAAGAGCTTGGAGATCAGCTTCTTCCAAAGGGAGAATAACCAGTTCAGCGGCAGAAACACCGCAATGAGAAGCCGAATCAGAGGGGTGGAAAACATCGCAAATTGCTCGGGACAATCCTTCGCTATGCTTTTGGGCGTTATCTCACCAAAGATCAAGACAACGACCGTAATAACCGCCGTTGAAATCGTCGCACCGATATCACCATACAGGGAGACGAACATCACGGTACCGAGCGAAGCCGTTGCAATGTTGACAATGTTATTGCCAATCAGAATGGTGGAAATCAACGAATCATAGTTATCGTGAAGCCGTATGGCTGCTTGCGCGCGTCGGCTCCCCTTTTCTGCCAAGGTACGAAGTCTCGTTTTGTTTAGCGAAGAAAAGGCGGTTTCGGTTGCCGAGAAATACGCCGACATCAGGATCAGGCAGGCCATCGCGATCAGATACGGAATGATCTCCGTCATCGTCCCTCACCCCCTGTTGCTAAGACACGGGTATCCCCCAAAAAGGGCACAAAAAAGCACACCCAAGCCATTTTCGGCGTGGATATGCGGCAATATGTCCCCATGGCGTTACGATTCGTATGACAATCGTCACTGTCACTGTCCATGAAAAAATGAATCCTCCGTTTTTATAATGATTATGAAAACAAGTACATTATAGCAGGTTTCCCTCGCGCTGTCAAGCACAATTCTTCGGTTTCTCTCTTTTTCCTGAAATTTTGAACTAAAAAATTGCAAAAACCTCTTGACGAAATCCGAAGGATGTGTTATAATACAGCATGTTGCATCTGGGTGTGGCGCAGTTGGTAGCGCGCTACCTTGGGGTGGTAGAGGCCGCAAGTTCAAGTCTTGTCACTCAGACCAGAAAAAGCCTTGAAAACATTGAGTTTTCGAGGCTTTTTCTTATTTTATCTGCATATAATTTTGGCGTTTTTCTACATACATACATACATACATACATACTACAACAACGAGAAAATTTCTCTCAAACCAAAATGAATGAGCCCGGTTCAGTTCCGAGCTCATTCGCAATAAATTTAATATTTAATTTTTGTCTAAACTTTGGGGTTCACTTCATTGCTCCAGCCTTCTTGGATATATCATACCACAGCCTGCATACTATTGTGCTTTTGCTTTTCCGCCTCCAGCATCAGTTTCAGCAAACTGCAACCATCCAGAATCATTTCGTAGTAATGCAGGATCAGCTTCGCAAGCTCATGTTCCGCATCCAATTTGGACACCTCGCATAGTGCTACCTTTGCCGCATCCATGGATTGGACGCCACCATTTTCCTTCAGATAGCGGCGAAGACCGGCAGCGGCGCCCACCGCGATATAGGCTGGGGTGATTCCCTCCTCGATAGCAAGCAAGGAAGAGCCAATTAGGCGGTCTTCGAGGCTCAGCTTGCGGGCAGGATCACCACCAACACGCTGGCAGGTATCCTTCAGGGCCGCATTGGTAAAGCGGTACAGAAGATCTGTGATATGCTCTTGCAGATCCATCATCGGAGCGCCATAGCGCTTGGATAATGCCATTTCGCTCTCCAGCATGGCATTCTGAACGAAAATACGCACTTCCGGTATGGCGATGGATTCGTAGATATAATCCAGGCCCATTAGATTGCCCAAATAGGCGCAGGTGGCATGGCCCATATTGTGCACGTACAGCTTGCGCTTGATGTAAAAATCAAAGGGCGCATAGGGCACCATATTCTTGATTTCGGGAACCTCGCCTTTGAATGCCTCTTTGTCCACCGGCAGGAAGCCGTAGCGCTCCACGCAGACCCGCATAGGCTCGCCGTCCTTCATTTCTTCCGTCTGGACAGGCACCATACGACCGATGGAGGCTTCCACTAGGCCAACAGTTTCGTCAAACTTTATCTGTTCTTCTTTCGTTAGCTCTGCCTTCAGCAGTCCCTCCAATACCTTATTGGCATCGTTGAGGTTTTCGCAAATGATGATGTTGAGGGGGCCTTTACCCATCTCCCACCGTTTGCGCAGACCTGCCACGATATTGGGAACAATGAATTTCAAAATTCTTGCACCAACGGCGGTTGCCATAATGTCGCACTGGGCAATAGCCTCCACCGCCTCCGGCAGATTTCCGTTGACAGCGGTAACATTTTCTACCCAAGCATCCTCATACCCACCCGTGGATACGATGCGGATGGGGTATTTTTTGTGCTCTTGCAGATGCTTCACCACCGGATCGGCCACATCGATAAAGGTTACCATGTAACCGCTTTGACTCAAGAGTGCGCCGACAAAACCGCGACCGATATTGCCGCCGCCATACATTACTGCTTGTTTCATATCGTTTTTCTCACTCTCCATATATTTCATAAAGAGCCAATACTTCCTCCGCTGTCTTCACGCCATCGGAAACACTGTTCACCGTAAGGTAAAAGTATTTCTGCAGTACCGATTACTACGGGAGAATTTAGCTCCTCTGCCGCAGCAATAACACCCTCAAGCATATCTGTATCGGTCGTGTTAAAGAGTCCTACCGCATACTTTCCTTCCTGCGCTTTTTTAATACGTCGTTTCAGTTTACAAGCATTGTGTTTTCTTCTTAAAATTTAATATTCATTTCTTTAAGCCTTTTATCTATTTCCTCTTCGCTTACCATTCCGCCTATTGCATCGGGAGAGGAGAGAGAGGCTGTTGCCGCTTTGGATGCAAGAGTAAGTATTCCCATCTCGGAAAGTCCGCGGTAAATACCTATAAGAGCGCCTGCGCAAAAGGCATCTCCCGCACCAGTCTTGCCCTTTATATATCCTTTTGGCAATTCCCACGACGGAAGCTCAAAATAACCGTTATCCGAAAGACATATACCAACCTCAGGCATATGTATAATAACTCGCTCGGTCTCACCGAGACTCTTTATTTCTTCGGCTATTTCTTTAAGATTTTCTCTGCTCGGCTCTTTGCCAACTATCATTGCCGCCTCGTGCTCGTTGATAATAATATTGTCTATGTATTTCAGACAATTCTTTACCACCGAGTATCTGTCGCTGTTTTCGCTGACAAGGTCGATAGATGTCTTAATGCCCATTTCCTTGCACCGTTTAAGTATTCTTTCTCCGTCACCGTTATCTATCTTGTCAAGGAGAAGAAAGTATCCAAGGTGAAGCATTTTGACGTCGAGGCTTTCAAAATCGATATCCTCATATCCGAAGTCCGCACATGCGCCGGGATAGGCAAAGAATGTCCTTTGTCCGCCTATTATGCTCATAACATCGGTAAAGCTTGTGGGCATATCTCCCTTTACGATAAAAGATGTATCCACTCCGTTCTTTTTGAATGAGTCTATGAGATAATCTCCGTTAGAGTCGTTGCCAATCTTTCCTATTGCTTTAACGGTAATTTCGGGGGCAACTCTCTTTATATCTATTCCCGTATTGGGAACGCAACCGCCCACAGAGCGTGAAACAGATAATATTTTTGTAAGCTCGCCCGATGCGGGATAAGCAGATATCTCGTTAAGATTATCTACGAGTATACTTCCCGCAACGGCGATACCGTTTCTGTTTGTCATATCAGTTACACTCTGCAACAAGGGGACCTGCAAGCTCATCGAGGAAGAAGAGCTTACCCTTGATAGTGGGAATATATGAGCTTGTTATCCAAGGAGTTTTGCCGTGACGGAGAGTCATCCAAAGGGAGAGTCCCTGCCACTGCATACCGCGTCCGAGAGTTCCGTCAGCACCGCCTATGGCATAGTCTGCCTTAAGGAAGATGCCGGGGCCTATGGTGTTTGCTCTGCAAGGAACGAGAGTTGTTCTTGACTTAAAGCTTGTGAGAGCGTTCTGCTCAACTGTGAGAGGATGGATCTTTGCGCCTATTCTGTAAGGAGCTGCTTCCCATTCTTCAGCATTTGCGTAATCTGCGGCAAATGTAGGCTCCCAGAATGCGATATGGCACATTCTGCCTATACCGTAAACGAGAACAAGCTTTGCGCCCTCTGCTTTAAGAGCTGCTATCTTTTCGGGATATGTAGGAAGATTTGCCTTAGTTGCGAAGTTTCTCTGATCCTTGGGAACTGTCAATTCTCCAAGGGGATTGAAGAGCGCCTGCTCCATAGCGTACTGGAAGGAGCCGGGGTTGTCCGAGGAAAGAGTGTTACCCTCACCGTCTGCCCACTCGTCCATATTGAAGGTATAAACGTGCTCGCAGGAAACATTCCAAGCCTTAAGGAAGAATACCACCCACTTGTACATACCCATAGGGCCTACGGGAAGGATGAAGGCAATTTTTTCGCCCTTATCCTTTGCTTCCTTTATTTTGAGTGCTATCTCGTGTCCCATATAGGTTTCAAACTCGGTAAGGTTTGTACACTTGATGGGAGTGAATTCGGGATTCCAGAAGTCCTGGCGGTCAAGGACTGTTTCGGGTGCTCCAACACATGCGTCTATCTTCTCAAAATCCCAACCCGCGGGGTAAAATCCTTCAAGGGCAGAGCCTTTAACTGTTGATAAAAAATCCATTTTTATTACCTCTTTTCTAAGTATTATTTACAAAATTAGGGCAAAAGCCTTTTTGTCGTGCCCTTTAAGTACACCTGACACTGTCTGAATCCTTCGGCATATTCTGCACCGCACTGATAGCCTCTGTACTTCGAGCAGGTCTTAACCATATCCGCAAAATCTATGTTATCGTGCTCTCTCATCCACACGAGCTGGCTTTCGTGGCACTCGAGCATTTCCATCTTAAGATCAATTTCCTCGGTGATGTCTACGTACTCGGTGGGGTTAAAGCCAACACCTGCAAGGGTATCCATATAGTAGATGGGAACGAGCTTTGCAGGCTCGGAATATTTGCTCTTATAATTGGGAAGGGTTGCTGTAAAGCTTGCGTCAAAGACGAGTCTTGATACAGCTGTGTGGTCGGGCATATAATCGTTAGGATCGTGGGTTATGATAAAGTCGGGATTAGCGTACTTTATGATGTCCACCATTTTATCTCTTGCTTCTTTGTTGTTATCGTAGATGTCGAGATCGTTAAATCCGCCCCAGATAACCTCAATTCCCGCCATAGCTCCCGCCTTTTTCGCCTCGTTTGCACGAATGACCTTTAATTCCTCGGGCGGTATTACCACGTGACCGAGGTCACCCGATGATGCGTGGCAGACTATTACCGTGTCGCCTCTTTTTACGCACTTTGCAAGTGTTCCCGAGCAGGCTATTTCTATGTCGTCGGGATGTGTACCTATTGCTAATACTCTCATACAAACTTTCCTCCTTTATATCTGAACAGAGTTTAGGCTTTTTCTTGTAGACACCATGTGCTGAGCCTGCAGCAAATTTTACATTCTGCCTTTTTCATATATATCGCAAATTAGTTTTTGGATTTTAAGTGCCTCTTTTCCACTGATGAAGGGGTCACGGTTGTTTTCAACAGCATCATAAAAATCTGCGATTTCACGAATATGTTGGAATCCCCAATAGTCCTTTCCGTCTTCGTAGTAGACATCTCCCGCGCCTTGCTTTGTGGAAAGCACAGTGCCGTCATTGAACTCAATTCTTGCATCATCGTAGCTCATATACGCTTTGCCTTTTTCACAACACAAGCGGATTTCTATAGCCTCGTCGCAAGCGTAATTGTTCATCGCCCAGAAAGAAAGCGTCGCCCCGTTTTTATAATGGATAAAACCTTCGCCCGTATCGTCCACTTCCATAATTTTGTGACCACGGTTGGCAAGATGCGCCTGTACAGAAACGGGTTCGTCATCGATAAACCAATTTGCCAAATCAATCGAGTGAATGGCTTGATCTATAATAACTCCTCCGCCCTCTTTATCCCAAGTTCCTTTCCAATCGGAAAGTAAATAATATTCGTCAGGTTTACACCAAGTCAATACCACGCGGGCGGATAAAACTTTTCCGAGCTTTCCGTTCACTATATTTTCTTTTATCAAACGTGAAGTGTCGTTGAAACGACATTGGAAAATAATCCCGTACTTCACTCCTTTTTCTTCGGCAAGGCGCACGTTTTCGAGCGCATCCTCATACTTTATGCTCATAGGCTTTTCGCATAACACGTGTACGCCGTGTTCAAGTGCATACTTTGAAATAATCGGGTGCAAATAGTGCGGTACGCAAATATGTACAACGTCGATTTTCTCTTTATCAATCAATTCCTTATAATCGTAATACGCCTGTACGCCGTATTTTTTTGCCGCTTTATCTGCTCTATCCTTCTTAATATCGCACACGCCAACAAGGGTTGCGTTGGGTAAATGGTCGCAAGAGGTTGCGTGCATAGTGAAAATGTTTCCGCAACCGACAATACCTACTTTAAGCATTGAACGCAAGCTCCTTTAACAAAAATTCAAGTGAAGAAACTCCGTTGCAAAGAGTGGCTTTTTCAATTTTTTCTCCCATTTTCGCCTTATCGCAGAAGTAAACGAGTTCGTTATAATAACCGCCCAAATCGGAAATATTACCGCCTTCAACACCGCCAACGAATTCTTTTTTCTCTATCTCGATCTCACTTGCGCCGTCGTTGGTATACAGCATAAACTTGCCTCCCGCATTTTCCACAACCGCATTTTCAAATACTACCCGGAAGGTTGCCGTAAACGGATAGCTTACCGGCAAATCCCAAGTACCCTCTACACCTACGACAAAATCGTCGTATTGCATCAAGGTATTTACGTAAGAATTGCTTTCGCCGTTCACGTTCTTCACCGAATAAAAATTCTTCGGCTGACCAAATACCGATAACACGTAATCTACGTCGTGGATATGCAAATCTTGTCCTGCACCGCCTGAAAGCTTGTAATCAAGCAACCAGTTTTTCCAACCCCAATCGGGACGGGGGCTAAGTCTACGGAAATTCGCATTGATAACCTTTCCGTAAACACCGCTTTCTATGATTTTTTTAAGCTCTACGTACTCATCCCAGAAACGAATAACTTGACCAACTTGTACCTGTGCGCCGGTTTCCTTGCTCTTTTCAAGCATGGCTTTTCCCTCTTCTTTCGTAAGTGCAACAGGCTTTTCTACAAACACGTATTTCACCTTTTCCATTGCCGCCATCGCATAGTCTGCGTGTAAAAAGGTCGGCAAGCAGATATCAATAATATCTACATCTGCACTCGCAATCAATTCCTTGCCATCACCATAAAGCACGGCATTTGTACCTTTTGCGAGCTCCTCGGCTTTTTCGCTGCGAATATCCGCAAAAGCCACAATTTCTACGTCCTTGATATTTTTGTAGCAGTTTGCGTGCATGGCACCCATAAAACCGCAACCGATTAAACCAACTTTTAACATTTTTATTTCCTCCCTAAAATTCTATCCATTGCATAAGACGTATTATATATAATAGCATCCGTGTGATTCTTGTAATTAGGTATCATTTCCGCGGAAACCCAATCGTCGTACCCGATTTCATTTAGAGCCTTAACCACTTCGGGATAATCCACGTCGCCTGCAAGCAAATCTACAAACCCATGTAAGCCTCCCGCCTGAAGACGATAGTCCTTGAAGTGAACTTTCTTGATACGACTACCTAAAATTCTTACCCAGTCTTCGGGATAACCGCAATAGAGCGTGTTGCCGATATCCAAATAACTACCAACATAGTCACTTCCGATTTTGTCAATAAAATCACGCATTTCCATTGGAGAAAGCAGGAATTTATTCCATACGTTTTCCAAACCTATATTGACCTGCATAGCTTCCGCATCTGCTTTCAATTCATTCAAGGCTTCTAAACCACGATTATAAACTACATCGTAAGCAACTTTCTTTTCAGGCATAGAAAACTCGACATTAACTACACCGGGCAGTGCCAAAATTGTATCCGCACCGAGAATTTTCGCTGTTTCAAGTTGCTTTTTAATCATATCTTTCGCCTTTTGGCGCACATTTGCATTGTCGTCACTCAAACGATAATCCCAGCAAAGACCACACGAAAGACTATACAAAGCCAAGCCCAAATCATCCGCCATTTTTTTGACCTGTTTTATTTCCGACTCCGTAGATTGCAAAGAAAGTTCGCCATCACCGTTCAACGCCAATTCCACACCCTCAAATCCTGCTTTTTTTGCGAGTGTAAGGCTGTCTTTTATCGTTCCTTGCGGAAACGACCAAATATTAATACCCTTTTTCATATCATTTCTCCTTGCATTTGTTTTTTATTTGTGTTATAATAAATTATATTTTAAACTGCTCATTTTGAACAGTTAATTTTTTGCCATATACGTTCATTTTTGTGCACACAAAAATAATTTGCGAGGATGAATATGAAAACCCCTTACGTAAAAACACAACTATCTAGCATTGTGAACATTACAAAAATCGTTACTATTCACTACTACGAATTCGACAAGAATTTTGTTTTTAATGGCGAAAAACACGATTTTTGGGAACTTGTCTATGTTGACAAAGGGCGGGTAGAGGTTCAATATGACGAAGAAAAAATTACACTCTCTCAAGGCGAAATCATTTTTCACCAGCCAAATGAATTTCATTCTATTATTGCATAACTCTTGTTCCAACACCATCATATAACATACGGTGCGTTATCGGTAATTTTTCTGACGTGAGGGCACGCGGTGACCTGACGGTAAGCCGGCGCAAGATAGCGAATGGCATTGCGGATCAACATTTGGATTTCGGGCACGCGGAAGGTAGGATAGGATTCATGACCCGGCTGGAGATAGAAAATTTTCCCGTTGCCGCGCTCGTAAAGACATCCCGAACGGAAGACCTCGCCACCCGAATAATGGCCAATCAAAAGAAGCTTATCGGGAGTGGGGATAACAAAGGGCTCACCGTATGTTTCCTCGTGCGAGAGCTTGAAATAGCGATCGATGCCGCGCGTGATGGGATGAGAGGGCTCAATGACCCAAAGGATCTCCTCATCATCCGATTCGCGCCAAGTGAGATTACAGGAGGTGCCAAGCAGGTAACGGAAGGGCTTGGAATGGTGAGCAGAATGTAAACAGATCAAACCCATCCCCTCCAGGACGGCATCACGCACTAAATAGGCGATTTCATCGGGTACTCGATCATGCGCGATATGCCCCCACCAAATCAGGACATCGGTCTCGGCAAGGACTTCCTTCGTAATGCCGCAGTTCTCATCGTCCAAGGTGGCGGTACGAACCTCAAAATCTTCTTCCTTACCGAGAAACTCAGCGATCGCCGCATGAATACCCTCGGGATATACCTCTGCAATTTTTTGCTCGGTGCGTTCATGAACATACTCGTTCCAAACAGTGATACGAATCATAATACGATACCTTTCTGATAATACCATTCTGTTTATTCGGCTTGTACTGCCGTAATTTTCCGATATTCGCTCGGAGTGGAGCCGACAATGCGCTTGAAAACCTTACGCATATTGATCACACTTTCGAAGCCATGCCGCTCGGAAATCTCCTCAATAGAGAGCTTGGTGTTACGAAGATCTGTCGACACCTGCTCGATGCGATACAGGTTTATATATTTAATGGGAGTAGTGTTAAGTTCCTTTTTAAAAAGATGATGGAGATGAGATTTACTGATATAAACATGTTCGGCAAGCATATCCATCGAAAGTGAATCTGTGTAATGCTCTTTGATAAAGGCAATAGCGCAAGCGACAGGCTCACTTACCCATTTAGGCTGTTCTTCGGTCAAGTAGAGCAGAGCCTCAGCGTAAAAGCTGTAATACAGAGAGATAGCATAAAATTTATCGGGGACATCCTTGCTGGAAAACAAATCAAATATTTGAACAAAACGATGGAGGGTGTGAGCATTAGACAATTGAGGAAGGAGAGAAAGACGATAGCGTTTGCTTTCGAAATCGTTTGTCTTTGTGATATCATGGATGCAATAATATTCGATTCCTTTATCGCCCGACCACGAGACTTGATAACAAGAAAGTTTTGGCACATATAGAAGTGATCGGGGAACAGCTTTAATAAATTCGCTATCCGAGGAGAATGTAACCGTGCCCTTCATAACAAAAACAAAGCAGGCGGCATTCTGTTCTTGCGTATCCTCTTCATAGTGCTTAAGATCGGAAAGAAAATGCTCAATGATAAGTTCGGTCGTGCCGAACTTCTTTTTATAACATTCTCGTTTCATAAAACCTCCGTGTTGGTGGTGTTTAGCAAAATCTTATCTTTGAATGAGTGGTAGTCCTTGGAAGAAGTGTTCAGCCTCTCGGATAGCGAGAATGTCCGGTCTTTCCTTCGGCATAGTGCATGGAATGTCCAGCGCAGTGTATTTAGTGGAGGCAAAATTATGGTATGGCAAAATGCGAATCCCACTCACCTGTGTTAGGGTAGCGAGAAATGCGGCAATCGCCGGCATTTCGGTATCGTTATGCCCCGGCACATAGGGAATCCGTATTTCGATGTTCTTTTTTTGAGAATCCAAATAGCGAAGATTCTCTAAAATTAGGCGGTTAGATTGTCCTGTACAGGCGATATGTACCTCTTCCCTAATGGCCTTCACATCGTACAGGAAGATATCAGTATAGGGAATAACAGCGTTCAACGCTTCTCTTGGGACAAAGCCGCAGGTATCAACCGCCGTATGGATCCCGTGCTCCTTGAGCCGTTGCAGCAGGACGGCACAGAAATCGGGAAACATCAAGCATTCGCCGCCCGACAGCGTGACCCCACCACCCGTTGTATTGTAAAAGTCCTTGTCGGAAAGAAGTACAGGGAGAAGCTCCTCGACGGTCATGCTTTTTCCGTAATAGATCAGCGCCTGCCCAAGACAGGCCTTGGCACAACGAGCGCAGTGTGTACAGGCAGCGTTGCGGTCATAGAGATGCCGTCCTTCGCTATTTTGATGAGCGCCGGTCGGACATACTGATACGCACTCCATGCAGTGTAAGCATTTTTGCTCGTAATACGCGATTTCAGGAGTAAACGATATGCTTTCGGGATTATGACACCAAAGACAGTGCAAAGGACAGCCTTTGAAAAAGACGGTAGTACGAATGCCTTTACCGTCATGGACGGCAAATCGTTTGATTTCTAAGATTTTTGCTTTCATTGTCGTTTTATCTTCCATCGTGGTTCCGGTCGGAGCGATCTCGGTGAGACCGATCAAAAAAAGGCGAGCGGGATCGGTACATCGTCGGCAAACAACTCACTACCAGCCGTAGCGATGGCGACATCACCGTAGCGGTAGGCAAGAATTCCGGTATGGGTTCCCGTATAATGCACCCCATCAAGGGTGAAGGCAAAGTCAGTTTTCTTTTCTCCCAAAAGGGCATCGCTAACAAGAGCAAAGCTACCGTCGCGGTACTCACATCCACCGGAAATGGCACGCCGGGGGCAACCGAGATCCTCAAGAATGGTAAGAGAAAAGTTATTGTAGTGCGGGACCGACAGCACAGCGGGCTCTCCGTCAAAATCCGTGTCAAAACGGCCGACGGCGGCAAGACTAACCCCGCAGGCAACCGCTTCATTCAAAAAGGAAACCGTTTCCTTTTTAGCATACTGCGGATACAGGAATAGGACATGGTCGAAAGCATACCCATTGAATGTGATCCGATTTCCCTCCCTCAGGATGCGGCCGTCGGCAACGGCGTAATCGGGAACCAGCGCACATCGGTAGCCCGCCTTCCAGATCTGATCGCACTGGGAAAGGATATGAAGGCTTCCATTGATATCCCATACGTTGCGATCCTCTTCGTAGGGATACCAGTTGTTTTGAGCCGATGCGCCGTAAAGGATCAATAGATCCATTTTGGGATATTCGCGCTGAAAGTCGTTTAAATGGGCGATTGCTTCGTCAAGGATACGGATTTTTTCGAGAAACGCTGGCTCGGTAAAGCTACAACCCCAGAAAAAGTCGTTATAGGCATGGTGAAACTCGCGGCAATTGAAGGGCGCGCCCTCAATCATATGACGGTAGTGTTCCTCGGGCTCCTTGGTATGATACATGTCGATCATGAGGGGGGATTTCCTCGCCAGCATGATGCCGGTGCGCACCGGAAAGGTGATATCCTCATCGGTGTGACCCCATTGGCGCGGAATATCCCACCAGGTGCAGGCGGTGCGCCAGATCTCGTCATTTTCAAGATCGTTATGAAAGGTGTTGTGACAGGACATATAAATGTCCTCACCGTAGAGTTTTTTGGCATAATCGTAAACCATGGTCTCAACGGCAAGTGGAAAGACTCTCAGGGTATCAAAATACGTATTGATGGCGCGAATCCGTGTGCTGGTCTCACCCAGAGGCACGTAACGCATATCCAAGAGCAGACGGTGAAGGTCGGTATTCAGCGTTTCTTCATAGTACTCCTTCATTCCGCGGGAATACAAACGGCCTCGGAAGGCCTCCTCCATTCCGTTCATGATGGATGCCGTATTCAGCGGAAGAAAGCCGTATTCGTCCATAACAAAACCATCAAGCGGAATATCGGCATAACTGTCGAGAAGTTGTTTATGAACCAAAAACTTATAGTCAGTAGTTTCGGTATAATTGTAATACTGTGCCACGAGCAAAAAAACGGTTTTACCGGCATACTGTGGACCGAGATCGACATCAAAGGAGAGCGAGGCCGTGCGGCTATCGTAAATCTGCACACGGTCGGAGACGTCAACAAGGGAGCCGGGGCGGTAAAAGCCGTCTCCCACCTTTTCAAAGGCGTAGGCTCTCAGAATTTCGGCACCGATCGGCATGATTTTGGCGCGCCCCCATTTAGCGGCATGGGTATAGGTAGCCCGTCCGTTTTCGTCGGCGGTCAACTCAACATCACAGACCAAACCCTCAGCGCGGGTGGGATCGGGAATCGGGAAAAGCTGAACCTGATCGATGGCAGGATCGTAATCGCCTCCGAAAACCGAAGCATTGAAAAAGCCGGAGGAGGGCTGAAGATGCAGACAGATCTTCAAGCCGATCTTATGAGCATGCTCCACCATCTCGGCGATCACATCATGACATTGCTGCAAATTTTCAAGCTGCACACCCTCGCGCGCGCTGATATCCAAATAATCCACCGCGGTATGCTCTCGAATGAAATCCAGATCCTTCAGATATTGCTTGTTTCGCAAACTGCTGGAGTTAAAATCCCAAAGAAGCGTGTTCGGAATGCCTTTCATATCGTTTCCCTTTCGTTATTCGTTATGCTCGGCTTGTCGGATGAAGGTGTCCTGTTCAAGCTTGGAGAGATTGACAAAATAGGCGTTCCAGCCACAGACCCTGACCTGCAGATTACGATAACGGTCGGGATGCTTTTGGGCTTCCTTCAGCTCATCAGCGCAAAAAACATTACCGTGAATGGCGAAGCCGCCCAAATTCAGATAGGTTTTGACGATTCCGTAAAAGGCTTCTAAGCCATCCTCTCCGGAAACCGCAGAGGAATGCAGAACAAAATCCAATACCGATCCGGTCGGAAATTTGCTGTGATCGATCTTGACTACCGATTGAATCAGTGCTGTAATGCCATTTCTATCCATGGCAGTAGAGGCACACAGATTTTTGGAAAGCGGATCACTCGCGCGGCGGCCATCAGGGGTTGCCATCGTTCTTTTCCCAAAGAAGAAACAGTGATCAATACTGAATAGTGCTGCCTTAAAGACACCGCCACGACCGTTGGGCTTTCGGTTGACGAGCGAAGCCACATAATCGGAAAACTCAACCGCCAGTTCATCGGCGGTCTTGTTGCCATTGCCGTACTTTTCTTCATAACTTTGGACCGTTAAACGAAGTTTTTCCTGACCTTGCCAGTTCGCACAAAGAATGCGTCCTAGCTCTTCGAAAGAAAGACAATGTTCCTCAAAGACCAGCCGTTTCACGGCAGCGACAGCATCGACCAGTGTAGCAATACCGTAAAAATACATCGAACTGTTATTGTATTTGGCACCGCCTTCGTAAACATCGATCCCACGCTCCACGCTGACATCGTACATCGACGAAAGCAGCGGATCGGGATTAATATTTTTGTAATGCTTTTCAATCGCGATAACATATTCAGTAGCTTTTTCGCTTAAAAAGCGAATCTGCGCTTTCAGCGCCGTCACAAAGTCCAAGAAGGTGGTAATTTCGCCGGTATCAAGACCACAACGCTCACCAGAGGCATGATCACGTCCTCTCGTAAAGACAAGTTCAAGGGCCTTGGCAAGATTGACTCCACCGTTTCCGGTACATCCGATCTCGACACCCCAGACTGCCGGCTCATAACAGCCGATCGGCAGATAATTCAGGGCATCCTGCGACTCGATACCAATATCGGTCAGCGCCTTTATGGCAACTGTGTCATTGATAAATACGAAACTGCTATTGTTATGGCGAATGCAGTCAAGAACCAGGCAAAGAAAGTCCTTCGGAGTCTTTTCTGAGACACGTATATGAATTTTCGGACTGTAAATTTTTAGCTCGTTATAGGTTTCGACGATTTGATACGACACCTCATTTGTGACCTCATTCCCTTCGGCATCTAGACCGCCGAGACAAAACGGAAGGTCATACGGCACCTTGGCCGCCCAGAATTTGTTGAGGAAGTATTTCATCATTTCCTTGAGCTCATCTCTGGTATAGCGACCGCTTTCGATGTCGTTCCGGTAAAAGTCACGGAATAAAACGTCCAGACGTCCGAGCGTGCGGACACGGGTACCACCAACGTACTCGTGAATAAAGAAATACAGAATCAGAAGTTGCATTGCCTCGTAGGTGGTTTGCGGCCGACCGACAGTCAGTTGACGGAGCGCACGGGCGTTATCCGGATTGAAGGGTTCAACCGCAGTTGCCAGGCGCCGTAGGAAAGCAAGAACGGCACGCAAGGTAATCGAACAGGCTTCATAAAAGGCCTGCTGATCTGTTGAAAGCGAGGGTTGAGCGGCGAAGTGCTCAATGCGCTCTAGCAGGCCGGGAAATCCAATCGCCAATAACAGAGCGGAGTTGGGTGAGGTGTGACCAAAATCGGAGGAGGTGTGATAACTGCCGTAGCGAAGAAAGGCCAGTGAATTTTCCTCTGCCTCTCGAGACAAATGTTCCTGAATAACAGCGGTTTGCCAGCGCTCTCTTTGTTCGGCGATCAAACCGCCACCGAACAACTTATCCTGAAAAATATCTTCCTTATCTATGGCAAGACGCGCATGCTCAAGTATCAAGGCATAGGACTTGGCTTTAATGACAGCCTTGGGACGATCTTTATTGATATCTTCAATATTGAGTATCGCATTACGTAGTTGTTCCGGAGAAAAGCCCGAATCCTCAATCCAGGCAATATTGCAAAATTGGCAATCGAGGTCTGCCTTATGCCGATCAAACTTGGGAATCATGTGTTGCCTCCGTCGAAAACTTCAAGACAAAATATGGCGAAAAAACAAAATATATATTGACTGTTATCATTATACCGCTTTAACATAATCATGTACATGATTTTTTTGCAAGATACTTGACTTTTTCGTAACTTAATCTTATAATTAGGAAGGAGAGGTGAGGATGACATGCTTACAAAAAATGTATTGGATGTATACGGTGACATTTGGGTTGGATACGTTCGCGCAGGAACTCATACCGTGAACCATAAGAAAAGACGTATGCATGGTCTGGTGATGTTGGACACCGGCTGCAAACGGTTTGATTTTAACGACGGAATATCGCTTCCGATCCGACCGGGGGAAGTCGGTTATCTACCGCAGGATTCTACTTATACCGTCAGCGATATTGATCATGGCGGGTGCTATTTTTTCAATTTCTACACGGCGACGGAGCTTACCTGCCCGCCGCAGCAGTGGATGGTAAACGATCCCGAATCGCTATTGGCCATTTGCAAGACAGCTGCCAAGATGGTCGACGGAAACGACGGAAGCTATCAATATAAAATACGCAGTCTGTTTTACGAATTTCTCTTTACACTGAAAAGCCAAACGGTACCGCAACCGAGCGAACGTCGCTTTCTGACGATTCAACCGGCCATCGATTGGCTGAATCGTCATTACTGCGATCCTGATATTTACATTACCTCTCTAGCCAATATGTGCGATGTCAGCGATACCTACTTTCGGCGTATCTTTACCGAGCGGTACGGTATTACACCGCAGAAATATATTCATCAAAAGCGTATGGAGCTGGCGAAAAAGATGCTTGACTCGCGTATGTATTCGGTTACGCAAGTCAGCGAGAGCTGCGGATTCAGCGATCTTTGCATTTTTTCCCGTGCCTATAAAGCGTATTTCGGACATGCGCCGCGCGTGGATGGCGGTCTTGATCCGGTTTCGTTCCGGTAGAAGACGCGTCCGGTATACCGAAGAAATCAAAACCACCGGTTCAACCGGTGGTTTGCACAGCCCCTATAAGGGGCAAATACAGGCTTAACCCCTGAAAGGGGCACAGAAAGTTTGACATCGCATTACAATCTCAG
>SVSA01000028.1 GCA_015064545.1 Oscillospiraceae bacterium
GTGCTGTCTTCCTGGAAGCGCTCGACCACCTCGGACGAGGATGAGAAGGCAAAGTATTACACGATCAGTTATCGGAATCCTGCCGATGGCATGAAAATTTGGAGCGAGTTTATCCTTTATAAGGATTATCCGACCTTGGAGTTTTGCACCTATGCCCAAAATGACGGGCTCGGTACCAGTAAGACGATCAGCAACTTCATGGGTATGGATCTCAGCTTCAAGCTGAGCAATTCGGATGTTGTTCTGCACACCACAAAGGGGTCCCTGAACATTGGCGGCGATGATGTCAACGATTTTGAGCTTATGACCAAGAAGCTGACCAAGAAGGTGACCGAATATAATCCGGAGCTTGGCGACGGACGCTCAACCGAAAAGGGCTGGCCCTATTTCGATCTGATCGGTGACAATTGCGGTCTGATGGTTGCGATCGGCTGGACCGGCATCTGGCAGGCCTCCTTCAAGGCGGAGGAGGGCGTTGCCACAATGCGGGGCGGTCAGGAAAATCTGCATACCGTTTTGTATGCGGGCGAGAGAATCCGCACGCCGCTGTATAGCATTACTTACTTTGACGGTGATGCCGAGTACGGTCACAATCTGTTCCGTAAAACCGTGCTGAAGCACTACACGCCGGATGACGGTACCGAGGATGTTTGTAAGCTTCCTTTGGCCGTCACCACCGAAAGCTACGGCGAAAATGCGATTATTGCTGATGTAACCAAGTGGATCGGTAAGCTCAAGCTCGATACCGTTTGGACCGATGCGGCATGGTTTGGCAATGTGGATACCGATCCGAACGGATGGGTCACACAAACCGGTAACTGGTGGGTGAATACCAATCGATATCCGTCCGGCTCGCTGAAAAAGGTTTCGGATTTCTTGCATTCCAATGATCTTAAGTACGTGGTTTGGTTCGAAATCGAACGTGTGGTTCCCGGTACTCAGTTTGCCAATGAGCATCCTGAGATGCTGTATGATTTCAACGCGCAGGGTAGCCGTATTCTGAAGCTTTCGGATGAGGCAACTTATCAGTGGGCATACAATTTCCTGTCGGGCATGATCCGCGACAACGGCATTGACGTCTACCGAATCGATATGAACTCGGGCGTTATGGCTCAGGCATGGTATACCAACGATGCGTCAAACCGTAGAGGCATGACCGAGATGCGGTATGTGGAGAATCTGTATCGTCTTTACGATTCTCTCCTGGCCGAATTCCCCGGTCTGATGATCGATAACTGCGCCTCGGGCGGTAAACGTCTCGATCTGGAAATGATCCGCCGTACCGTGGCTCTCCACCGTACCGACTATACCTGTGTCGAGTATGGCTACGGCGAAAACCAGTGGAACTGGGAGGGAATTCAGTACCATACACAGGCGTTGTCCTATTGGCTTCCCATCCACGGTGCCAGCATTGGCTATCCCGTCAAGGTCTTTGAAAGCTCGTATTATTCCCGCAGTATGCTGTCTCCCGGCTCATCGCTGGGTATTCAGCTCGGTTATGCGGCCGATAATAAGAAGGCGCAACGTCTCAGCGCCGAGCTGGATGAGCTGCGCGGCTACTTCTTGGGTGAGTATTATCAGTTGATGACACCGGATCATGAGCTCGACAGCCGTCAGGCCTTTATGTACTATCGTGACGACCTTGATGAAGCGCTGGTGTTGGTTTATACACGCGGCTCGTATACCGGCAGTGCTCGCTTTACGCTGCAGCTTAAGGGCTTGGATCCGGATACGAACTATCTGATTATTGATAAAGACTCCGACGATGAGCCCTCGAAGGTGGTCAGCGGAAAGGTATTAATGGAGGAAGGACTCAGCATCTTCTCAAATCCCTTCACTGCTAAGGTCTTTGTGTTGACTCCCGTTGCCTAATACGCTTTGGTATGTATTGAATAATCGTTCGAAAAGGAATTTATCAATTTGATACGCTGTCTCCGTCGGCAGGGTTCCGTTTTCCCGAAGAAACCCTCGGGAAGCGGCCTGCGGCGGAGACTTTTTATACGGCGGTAACCGCCAACCACAGGTGTTTGACTAAAAGAAAGGAATCCCTCATGTTAAGAATTTCCAAAATCCCGGCAGGCGAGGAACGAAGTGAGCTTTATCGCGTTCAAATCGATGGTGTTCCGGCCGATGTTTATCCGGCTCGCGTGTCGGCTTATCCGTACAACTACGGTTGGCCCGGACATCAGCGTCCTATGGAGCAGTCTGAGATGGCTGCCTTTGTGTCTTATGAAAGCGACGCACCGGTTACCTTTACGGTATCGGTTGATCGCGATGTTTCCGAAGCCGTACTTCGTCCGCTTTCGAAAGGAATTGTCCCCGTAATAGAGGGGCGCACCGTAACCTTCATGATATCGGAGTCCGGCCAATATTCGCTTGAGCTTGATGGCTATCACAACAATCTGCATATCTTTGCCGACCCGATTCGCCAGTACGATACAACGGCCGAGAATGTTCTGTATTATGGCCCCGGCGTTCACCGCCCGGGGGCGGTTTGGCTGGATAGTCATTCGACCGTGATTATCGACCGTGACGCGGTGGTATACGGCTCCTTTATTGCCGTGGATGCCGTGGATGTTACCATCTGCGGACGCGGTGTGATCGATGGTAGCGATGAAAAGCGTACGAGCGGAACCTTGCTCCTGCCTCTGACGCGCGAGGAATTCGGGGCTGTCGGCAAGACACGTGAGACGATGGAGGAATATGCGTCTCGTAACCATATGCTTCATGGTGCGGTACGCTTTTATAACTGCCGCCATTGCAAGCTTGAGGGTGTAACCTGCCGCGATTCCTCAACCTTTACCATTATTCCCGCGAACTGCTGCGATCTGCATATTGATAATATCAAGTGTGTTGGCATGTGGCGCTACAATTCTGACGGTATTGATCTCTTCAACTGTCACGACGTTTTGATCGAAAACTGTTTTTTGCGAAACTTCGACGATTGCATGGTCGTGAAGGGAATCAAGGGCTGGGACGATTGGAATGTCTACAATATTACCATGCGCAAGCTGGTGGTGTGGTGTGACTGGGGACGCGCACTGGAAATCGGTGCGGAAACCTGCGCGGATGAATATTACAATATTGTTTTTGAGGATTGCGATGTTATTCATGCTGCCTTTAGCATGTGTGATGTGCAGAATGGTGACCGATCGTATGCTCACGATATTGTGTTCCGCGATATTCGTTGTGAATATAGTAAATACCAGCTCCCGGATGTACTACAGACCGATATGTCGGTGCCGTATGATCCGAATTCGCCGCTAACACATCCTCGTGTCATCTTTGTGCAGGGCTATACCGGCCAATGGTCCAAGGATGGCATTGCCGGACGCAATGACAACATCCGCTTTGAAAACATTACCTGTTATGCAGATGACGAGGTTCCGATTGCGCGGATTCATATTACCGGCTATGCCGAGGATCACAAAACGACGAATATTACCGTGGACGGTCTTTTTTGGAATGGAAGGCGCCTGACACCAGAGGATTGCGATCTCTTTATCGGTAATCATGTGGAAAACGTAACGATTCAATGATAGGAAGAGACAGATGAAAATTCGGTATCTTTGTTTATTGCTTGTTCTTCCGCTTCTTCTTTCTTCCTGCCACTCGCCTTCCCATAACGGCGAGGATACCGGCCTAACCTCAGAAACGCAAGCCGAGTCATCGACTTGGGAGCCAACCTAGGCTGTTACGCTGACAAGCTTTGACAAGCTTTTGATTCACGGCCGTATGCTTCCACCGACCGAAGAAGGTCTTCGGATCGATTGGACGTATTCGGGCTTCACCATGCGCGGTTGGTTTGATGGGCCGTTAGTGGCGAATGTCTTTTCGGAAGGCGAGCTTGGCTTTGTCTTCCGTGTTGAGGTGGACGGCGGTGAAAGTATTCCCCAGCGCATCGGTCTTGGTGAAAAGACGGTTACGCTGGCAACGCTTGAAAAGGGTTATCATACCGTGACGGTTCGCAAGGTAACCGAGGGGAGCACCAGCCGCGTGATTTTGCGCTCACTGTCCTTTAAGGGTATGCTGGATGAGCCGCCGAAGGCACCGGAGCTGAAAATCGAGATTATCGGTGCTTCCACCAGCTGTGGCGTCGGCTCCTATCCCGAGGCGGTGACCAATTGGGATTATCTGACGCATTGTGATTCCTACTATGCTTATACCACGATGGTGGCAAGAGAGATGGAGGCCGAGCTGAACTTTGTTTCGGTATCGGGCTGGGGACTTGTTTACGGCTCCGGCTCGGCGGATAAGAAAATCCCCTCCATCTATTCGCTGACCTCCTATGTCAGCGATCGCGAAACAAAGTGGGACTTTGATTCTTGGCAGGCCGATGTCGTTATCATTACCCTGGGCGGAAACGACCGCAGTGCGCCTGCCATGCTCAAGCAAAGCTATTCGTATCATGCGTTGAATTTTTTAAAAACCGTGCGAGAGGCGTATCCCCATGCGTACCTTCTTTGGCATTACGGTGATGCCGGTGAGGAGCTTGTCCCCCATATCCAGGCCGCCGTGTCTCAGATGAACGATGAGCGCGTGGCGTATTTGGGACGTCCCCGTAACAGTAGCGGTGGCTGGTCTCACGCCGATTATCAAACCCATGTGACATATGCGCAGGATGTGTTGGCACACCTGACGCCGATTTTAACATCCGTAACGGATTGAAAGGAACAAATTATGGCATTTATCAATACGGTACCCTCAAAGAATCAATTGGCTCCCAATCTGTGGGTTTCCTTTGAAATGGGTGAAGCAGACGCCAAGCGTGTTTTGTTTGTCGGAAACTCGATTACCCGTCACGGCCCTGCCGATTATCTTGGTTGGTTTGGCGACTGGGGCATGGCAGCTTCAACAATCGATAAGGACTATGTACATTTGACGGCCGCCGCCCTCAAGGAACGCTGGGGCGCTGTCGATATCTGTATTACACAGGCGGCTGACTGGGAGCGGAACTATACCGATCCCGAGCTTCTTGCCAGACAATATCACGCGGCTCACGATTTTTATGCCGATGTCGTGGTTATCCGTCTCGGTGAAAACGTGATTCGCGAGACCTTTGATTATGATGCTTATGTTAAGGCCTATGCCGATATGGTGCATTTCTTTGCCCCTAAGGAAGGCGCACAGATTATCCTGACCGATCTGGTATGGACGCACGAGGGCATCGATCGCGGAATTCATGAGGCGGCCGCGAATCTCGGACTTCCGGTCATCGGCATGAATGACATCGGCGAAGACGATGCCTTCTCGGCTAAGGGACTCTTTGAACACGCCGGTGTGGCAGGCCATCCCGGAGATAAGGGGATGCAGGAAATTTCCGATCGTATTCTGAAAGCTATTCGCTAAGGTGGAATTTTTATGAAATCGATTAGATGGCTTTGCCTGCTTCTTATGCTGCTTCTGTTGGCTTCCTGCTCGGATGCCAATGGGACCGATCCGTCGCAATCTTCACAGGAAGGCGCAGGAACAAGTAGTGAGTACGAGTCGATGACATCCAATCCGAGTGAAGAGCTGGCCTCCATACTTCGCATTTCCGAGGCCCCGGAGGGGGAAGCGGTCTGCGATTTATTTCATGTTACCATAAACGGTGAGGAAGCGGATGTCTTTTCGGCGCGCGCTTCGGCATATCCCTATAACCGAGGATGGCCGGGCTATCAGCGTCCCTTGGATCAAACCGAAATGACCGGCTTTGTGTCGTACGAGAGTAACGGCGCTGTGACGATTGCGGTGACGGCGAACCGCGACTTTACCGAGGCGGTGGTTCGTCCTCTTTCGGAGGAAATCAAGGTGGCGGTTGACGGCCGTACGGTTTCCTTTACGATAAGCGCTCCGGGACAGTATTCCTTGGAGCTTGACGGCCATCACAATAACCTTTTGATCTTCTCGGATCCGATTCGGGAATACGACAGGAATGGGGAAAACGTGATCTATTACGGCCCCGGTGTCCATAGAGTCGGAGCGGTATGGCTGTCAAGCAATACGACGGTGATCGTCGATCGAGGAGCGGTCGTGTATGGTTCCTTTATTGCCTGCGATGCGGATAACGTAACCATTTGCGGCGGCGGTATTATTGATGGAAGCTACGAAAAGCGCACCAGCGCGACGCTGATGCTTCCGCTCAGCCGCTCGGATTTTGGCGATGTGGGAAGAACTGAGGCCGAAATGAAGGAATATGCCGCGCGGAATCAATTGCTTCACGGCTCTGTTCGCTTCTTCTATGGCGACAACTGCAAGCTGGAGGGTGTTATCTGTCGCGATGCATCGACCTTCGCCATCATTCCCGCGAATTGCACCAATCTCCATATCGACAATATCAAATGTGTTGGGATGTGGCGCTATAATTCGGATGCGATCGACATTTTCAACAGTCACGACGTGCTGATTGAGAACAGCTTCCTTCGCTCATTTGACGACACCATGGTGATCAAGGGCATCAAGGGCTTTGATCACGAGAATAATTATAATATTACGGTACGGAATATGGTTATTTGGTGCGACTGGGGGCGTGCCCTTGAGATCGGAGCCGAAACCTGTGCCGACGAATATTACAATATTCTGTTTGAGGATTGTGACATCATTCATTCAACCTACGCCATTTGTGATATTCAAAACGGGGATCGCGCATACGTTCACGATCTTGTTTTTCGCAATATTTATTGCGAGTATTCCAAGTATCAACAGCCCGATCAGCTCCAAACCGATGACAATGTGCCGTACAATCCGAATGCTGCCGTGTCGCATCCGCGTCTGATCAATATTACCGGCTATACCGGACAGTGGTCGACGGACGGCATCGCCGGACGTACCGATACGATTCTCTTTGAGAATATCGTCTGCTATGCCGACGAGGGGATCCCGGGGCCGGTCATTCAGATGAGCGGCTATTCTTCGGAGCACAAGACCTCCAACATTACCATTGACGGTGTGTTTTGGAACGGAAAACGTCTTTCTATGATTGATTGCCGTTTTATGGCGTGGCAGTATGTCGAAAATATTAATTTTGTAAAAGAATGAACGGTAAGCGCGGAGAGAAAGGAAACCTTCTCTCCGCACTTTCAGGAGAACGATATGAGAATGAAATTATATTTGTCAATCCTGCTTGCTTTTGTGATGCTTTTGGCGTCCTGCGGGCAGGCAGATACCCAAACGGGGGAGGGAACAACCGAAATGATAACGAGCGAGCCGATGACTGAGGATGCCGCGGATTATTCTTATACCTATCTTGATGTGTTTGATGGTCTGATGCTCCATGGTCGTACTCTTCCGCACGAAAAGGGAAAGCTTGGACTGGAATGGAGCTGGTCCGGTTTTACGATGCAAGGCTGGTTCGACGGACCGATTCTGGCACAGATTGAGGTAGTTGGTCAGCTTGGCGTCATCTTCCGCGTCGAAATCGACGGTGGAGACAGCGTTGCCAAGCAGTTCCCCCTCGGCGAGCAATCGGTGGTGCTGGCAGAGGTGGAACAGGGATATCATACCATCACGGTTCGTAAAGTGACCGAGGGGAGCACCAGCCGTGTCACGGTGAAAGCGCTTATCTTTAACGGTAAGTTGGATCAGGTTCCCGAAGAATCACCGTTGAGAATTGAATTTATCGGAGACTCGATTACGAACGGTGTCGGCTCCTATCCCGAAGCTGTTACAAACTGGGATTATCTGACACATTGCGATGCGGCGTATTCCTACGCTACTATGGTTGGAAAGGCATTGAATGCCGAGGTGCATCTGACCTCAATTTCGGGTTGGGGCGTTGTGCGCGGCGCAACCTCCTTGGATCATCAGCTTCCTCTTGTGTACGATCTGGCCTCCCATGAGGTGGATAAAGAAGCCAAATGGGATTTCGCCTCATGGCAGCCCGATGTTGTCGTGGTTGCTCTTGGTACCAATGACGAGGGCGTTCCTCCGGGACAGTTTATGCCCGCCGCGCTCAAGTTCCTGAAAACGGTTCGTCAGAAGAACCCCGATGCCTATATTGTTTGGATGTACGGTATGATGAGCACGAAACAGACGGCCGCCATCGAGCTGGCCATTACCGAGATGAAGGATGATCGTATCGTATACCTGCCTCAGGAAACCAATACGGCAGGCGGTTGGGGACACCCCACTTACGAAGCACAATGCGGATATGCCGCAAAGCTGATTGAGCTGTTGAAACCGATCGTATCGAAATAACTTCTTCTCTTACCGCTTGGTTAGTACAAATCAATAAATATCCCCCCGCATAGCGGGGGGTATTTCATTTTCGGGCGTAGCCCTAATACGACTGGCTGCGCACAAGTGCGCTTTAGATTGGCCTGCCAGCCATGCATTTGTTACTTGCTACCCGTAAACGGGTTAGGGACGTTTCTTCGCCTCCCTCCGGGAGGGAGGTGGATTTTTGCGAAGCAAAAAGACGGAAGGAGCACGCGATGAAAGGAATGATAGAGCGTTGTCCTTCTCATTAGGGCGGTTCCGTAAATATCTTTTATCGAGCGTTTCCCGCCCGATGGCTCCTCCACCGCCTTCGGCGGAGCCCCCTCCCGGAGGGAGCCATTTGCGCGAACTGCCCTTAAACTGCATTTTTTCTTTACATCATTTCTGTTCATCGGTAAACCTATATTGAACCCCGCCACTATGGCGGGGATTTCATTTACATCGAAACGCCTCTCTGCCACCATCGGCCGAGAGGCGTTTTTTAAATGTCCTTATGTTCACGGCGAAGCTGATCCTCACAGCGCTTAAGTGCCTTGCGGTAAGGCATCAGCATTCCCTCGGTCATACGGTTTCCGATCTTGGAAAGCAGCTTCGGCGAAGCCAACATCGCACCGACTGCATACATGGCCAGCATCCTGCCGCGCTTCTTCTGCGGAAAATCATATTGCCCGTGCTTTTTGTAGAATTTATGATCGGCACGCATCATGCCCTGCATCAACCAGATCAGATCGCGGAAAATTTTCATACCGCCGATACCGTAAAAGTTTTGCGGTGGAACATACGCCGTATCCAAGGCATAGGTCAAGGAAGCGGAGAGCTGATCGATAGCGGCATCGGGATCGTCCTCGTCGGTAGCCACACCGGCAAGAAAATTATGTCCGACCTGAGCGCGCCCTTCGATAATCGTCTGCAAATTGGTTTCGGCACGGTAAGCTCCGCTGATAAGATACCCCATCGGCATCCCCATCGTTACGGTACGGTGTCCGTTACAGAACTGACGGTCATCGTACAGTTTAAAGGAAGCGCCCATCGAATGATCCTTGATCGTAAAGGCCATCACAATCGCCTCGGCTGTCTGGATTGTGCCGCGCAGATAGGCATCGAAGCCATCCTGATACACGCAAATGCCCGAAGCCGCACAACGGAAGCAGCCTAAACAGCCGCCGCGAAACGGATACTCCCGAATGTTGACAACACGTGTTTGGCGCGGAAAAACCGAACGAAAACGAGCAATCATCGCGGCCAGCTGTTCATCCTCCGCCTCACAATTCGTCAGAACAACAACATCGCCCGGCTTGTCCTCCTCCGAACATGTAAGAACGGTAGGCCGTTTCGGCATATGAGAGGCCGACACAACCTTAGGCGATTCAAAGAGATTATGCTCCATGCAGAAGGTCAGATACTCGAAGAAATCACGCGCCTCCTTCTGCCCGCGTTCGGTACAGATGTCGTCCATGTCGGCCGAAAGACCGCGCACATAACGCAACCCGAGATCGTGGCAGTTATCCTCAAGATAACGATGGGCAGTAACATCGTAAAAATGCTTGGAGGTTGACAGCTGCGTTGCCCATTTCCCTCGAAGGGACAGCCCCGAGGCCTTAATCAGCTCCAGAAAGCGATGCAGCTGATAGGGTGCCATAAAGGTATACACCGGATAGCAAAACAGAAGCAAATCGGCTTCCTCCATCGCACCTCGGACCGAGGACAGGTCTTTTTCCAGTGCTTTGATCCTTTGCCCGACATGCAACACCGTAAAGGTATGCATCGGATAGTATAACTCCCAAAACCTGACAGTTTGAAGGGTGATACTGTTTTCCCCCTTCGGACTCCCGTTAATGACTGCGATTTTCATGTGGCTTCTTCCTTTTCTATGCAGGATATGTCGTTCAGGATGACCAGATATCGTGCCCCTGCTCGGCGCCGATTTCAAAATGATATTTCACAATGCCAAGATCCATGGCCGTATAAAAGCCAAGGCCTGCCTTTGCTTTTACCTTACCGTCGGCACCGTAGGTTAAATAGAACTTTTGCTGATTGGTTGCGGTCGGCGCCAAAAGCGCCGCCTCCACACCCTCCCGAAACCAAGAAGGCGTTTGGGAGGAGACATTACTGACCGCCTCGGCCGATTTGGATTTGCGGGGCAAGCCACGGTTTTGTCCGTGTCCAACCGCGATAACCACCGTCAGCCGTTCGTCCGTATCTATCGTAAAGACCTCCGGAATTTTGCGATAGGTAAGTGCCACCCAGCAGGTATGAAGGCCAAGCTGCTGTGCTCGAAGAACCAAGCGCTCGCCATAATAACCGCAGGTCTCGTCAAGACCGGGGCGCTTGCGTCCCACCAAGGCAAAATAGTGCGAAACGCCGCGAAAACGTCCATAATGAGCCAACCATGACTGAAAGGCCTTCGGCTCATTGCGAACAAACTGAATATGCAAATCGGCCTCGCGGTTGATGGCCGCGATTTCCTTCTCCAGCTCCACCACCAGCTCTTCTTCAATCGGAATCTCTCGATACTGTCTGACACTGTGACGGCGGCGTATGGCTTCCTTTACTTCCATCTTGTGCTCCTTTCCGCGGTAGGCTTTCTGTCAGTATACCATAAAACCCGATGGGTTTCAAGCACTTTTGAAAACGGATTTCCTCCTTTTACGTGTCACATTGACGAAATCGCAACATCGTGGTATAATGAAGTAACGATCAAAGAACTCACGCCGATCACCAAAAGGAGGTGCTCATATGGATAAAGCCTTACCCGAACGCTGCTATGCCTTTTACTGCGATGCCGTTACGGCCTGCCGTCAGCACGCGGGGCACCGTGCGCTGACCGATCCGCTTCTCGCGGCGGCCGGAAGGCTCGGCTTTCTCGTAAGAGAAGCCGCCGCGCACGAGGGAACTTCCGAGGCGCTTAGGCGCTTGCAGGAAGCCGAACCGATCCAACGAGAGGCAGCCTATTGGATCGATGCCCTTGAGCACGGGCGGTATCTGAGGGAGGCAGACAGCATTCGTCTCGGCAGCGCCTGCGCGAAAATCGGCCGGTTGATCCAAGCCGCGATCCGCGAGCATCGGGACATACAGGACCTCGCATTTTCACCCTTTCGTAAGCCTCGCCTTTTTTGCCAAACGCCGCGGTTAGTGCTGCGACGGTTTGTACGCGAGGATGCCGAAACACTTCTCATCTTTTCGAGCGATGATGCTTTGCGCGATAGCGGTTGGCCGTCCTTAACTAACCGTACCGAAGCACTTGAGGCTATCACTCGGTGGCAATGGACAACCGAGTGGATGGCGGTCTCCCGCCGCAAAGAGGAGGAGGCGATTGGCTATGTCGCGCTTCTGCCGCTCGGACAAGTCTGCCGCAGCCTGCAGCTTGGCTTGATCCCCTCTCGCCGCGGTATCGGATACGGGGATGAGATTTTGGAAGCGCGTCTTTCCTATGCGTTCCGTGCCGAGTATTCGTTGGAGGCAATCTCCGCGCGTTGCTTTGTCGAGGCAGTCTCCTATCGTCGTCTGCTGGAGCGAAACGGCCTTGTCTTTGACACCACCCTGCCGCATGAGGGAAAGAAAGGCAATCCTTTGCTTAGTTTTCGGTCACCAGACAGGCATGGTACAAGGCAAGACCACAGTTACCGACCGACCGTCTTCTTTCCGAAGAGGAGGAAAACGAGGAGGATGCGGTCATGATCCATCCTAAAGATCCGGCCATACCCTGACCACCGTACTTTTGGCGATTCCTACGACTTTTTTCAAAAAAACCTTGACATCCCCCCTTGCAAATGATATAATATTTCCGTCATCCACCGGGATCCCCGGGCCATTAGCTCAGTTGGTCAGAGCTACCGGCTCATAACCGGTTGGTCCAAGGTTCGAGTCCTTGATGGCCCACCAATAACAATACCCCCCTCGTATGAGGGGGGTATTGTTATTGGTGGGCCTAATAAGAGATCGAAATCGAGAATGCGTCAGCATTCTCGGGGCAGATTGCGTAGCAATCGGCAAAAAGCCTTGGCTAATCACAAGATCCTCTGCGTTTTCGACATCCGATTGGAGTTTTTCATAGGACAGCCCAGGCGTCTCTTCTTCAAAGAAAAGGGAATAGCGTGTGTCCGAAGGTTCGTTTAGAAGCTGTAAACCGCTAGAATCTCGGTTGCCAGCTTTCTCTGCCACGGCATCAGAATCCGATATTTCTCCGGTCCCTTGTACTTGGCGTTTGGATCCAGTTTTTTCGTCACGATTTCTCGATACATTCGATAGCCTATCCCCGGTTCCTTCACCTTCATACAAAGCGCTTCTCTTTCTGACAGGTTTTGCATCATCTTCCAGTTGGTAATCACTTTGAATACCCTCCTTTGCGATTTGTTTTGCTTTTCTTTCAGTATAACCGATTTCGATCAAGTTGTCAATGAAGTTCTGCTTAATTTGATTGTTGTCGGTAACAATACCGTCATTAAAGTAAGGAGTGTTTATCAGCTCTTCGTCTGTCATGTCCATGCGTTCAACCGCCGCCCTTGCCTCTATCTCGCCGTGATCGTTGTAATAGGCTTTCCTTGCCAGGTCACCGTGAGATTTGCCAAGCTCAATATCCGACATAGCCATGACATACTGCATTTTCAGAGCAGGACTTTGATACGATTGAAAGCGGGGATAATCTTTTACGGCATCATAAAGCTCGTTGAATACAAGCATGAAGCCGTTTTTTAGCGATGTTCCGCGCTTAAAACCTTCCGCGTCTTGTATTGCGTGCTGAAGCTCATGCAGCATTGTGTTTTTTGCTTGTTCGGATGATAGCGTGTTTTTAATATAAATTGTGTTGTCTTTATATGTAAACATACCTCTTGCAACATCCGAATTGCCAACTCTGTCGACAAACTGTACCTGAATATTTTTCAAATCCGGATACGCCTTAAACAGCTTGTCGTGCTTCACATAGTCACCAACCGTCTTTGGGTTCTTAACGAAGCCGTCGCGCTCAAAGTCCATGTCTTTGTCGCTGATCTCATACCGCCATTTTTTATCCTTGCCAAGCCACCAGCCCGTTTGCTTGCGTATTTTTTCCATACCTTCGCCGTCGTTATATTTGCGCAAGGCAGAGTCAAATTCGGTGTAGTCTGCGGTTTCGGATTCAATGCCGGCGATGGAGTAGCGGAGGTCAGGATTCTGCGATGGCGTATTGTTTGAAGTATAGCCGGCTTTTTGGAGAGCTTCCTGCATGGCTGTCGGGGTGGCTTTTCCATCAGATGAAGAAACTTTATTTTTTTCTTCCTGCCACTTGACATTATCCCAAAAGTGTGCTATATTGCTGGTGAGAACATCTTTTCGTATGGCTGCTTGGGAATTGGCCCCTCGTACCCCAGCGAAAAGGTGTTTTCCTTTTTGTGTAATGGCAAAAAGGCGCCCGTCCAAAAGCGGAGATGTCTGCGGTGTCGGATTCAATGCCGGCGATGGAGTAGCGATAATCCGGATTGGAGATAGGCATACGGTTTTCAACGCTCTTTACCTGATTTGGGCTAAATACAACATAGGATGTTCCTCTGTATTCAACCTCTTCGCCATAACCGCCAACGCCACCCTCATCAAGGACAAGACCGTCATAGTCGTAGCCGTTTTCGATAAGGAATTCTCGCAAGTCCTCTCCTTCCGTCCAGTCAATGGATTTTATTTTTTCATATTCCGAATCGGACAAATAAGGGTTGATGCCTACTGCATTTCCTCCCTTGATATAATCGTTGATATAAACGTTTCTTGCTTCAGGATTGTTAATATCAAAGGGTTTTGTGATATTCAAATATACTTTGTAAGTCTTGGGAGAAGTAGAAACCTTACGAGAGTTAAGACTGCTTGCACTCGGATTCTGATATTTGTCGGCATATCCCTTGTCTGTCGTAAAGTAGGTGCCATCTCGAAAAACAGTAAACTCTCCGTTCGGTGTACCGTGGTACATCACACGAAGGTTTCCGTTTTCGTCAACAACATTGGAGTGCTTGAAAAACTCTATTTGATCAACCGACAGCGCATTTCCGTCAGAATCGATATCGGAAGAAAGTGAAAGCTTTGTATTGACATTTTCTTTATTTTGTGATACAATAGAACTATCAAAAGCGGTTTCCGCCGCCTTTTCAGCCCCTGAAAAACGGGGTTTGGCGGGGGTCGCTTTTATTTTTTTGTTGTCGGTAACAATACCGTCATGAACTACGTAAGCTTGTTAACCTCGACCTACATAAATACGAGAATAGGAGTCAGATTCCGAATCTTCCGATATCGAAATTTTTGTATTGACTTTTTTGTCATCCTGTGCTATACTGGTCTCAGAAGCAGTATAACCAAGAGACGCTTTGGGCGTAGGTTGCAGGGAATCAACGGATTCCATGTTCAACACTTGGTCACTGCTGCTTTTTATTTTGTAAGCACTTTTAATATAAATGCGCTTTGAAGAAGGGTCTGGTGTTTGGTGGACAGCCCCGGCGTCTCTTCCTCAAAGAAAAGGGAATAGCGTGTGTCCGAAGGTTCGTTTAGAAGCTGTAATCCGACAGAAACTCGTCCGCCATTTTTTCCTGCCACGGCATCAGAATCCGATATTTCTCCGGTCCCGTGTATTTCGCTTTGGGATCCATTCGACCGCACTTGATCTCTCGATACATATGATCTCCGATCCCCTTCTGCTTTACTTTCATTCCCAGAGCTTCTCTGGACATCAGGTTTTGCATCATCTTCCAGTTGGTAATCACTTTGAATACCCTCCTTGGCAATTTGCTTTGCTTTTCTTTCAGTATAACCGATTTCGATCAAGTTGTCAATGAAGTTCTGCTTAATTTGATTGTTGTCGGTAACAATACCGTCATGAACTATATAAGCTTGTTAACCTCGACCTACATAAATACGAGAATAGGAGTCAGATTCCGAATCTTCCGATATCGAAATTTTTGTATTGACTTTTTTGTCATCCTGTGCTATACTGGTTTCAGATGCAGAACCGATGGTCGGTCCCGGTCTGTCACTTGTGACAGGTATACCGACGGATGTAAGTTCTGCATTTTTGTTTTTTCAAACAAAAACTCTGATCCATTAGGAAGCAGAATGGATATGTGTAGGACAGCCCCGGCGTCTCTTCTTCAAAGAAAAGGGAATAGCGTGTGTCTTCCGATTCAGTTATTCTACCATCAGAAACTCGTCCGCCATTTTTTCCTGCCACGGCATCAGAATCCGATATTTCTCCGGCCCCGTGTATTTCGCTTTGGGATCCATTCGACCGCACGCGATCTCTCGATACATATGATCTCCGATCCCCTTCTGCTTTACTTTCATTCCCAGAGCTTCTCTGGCCATCAGGTTTTGCATCATCTTCCGGTTGGTAATCATATTGTATACCCTCCTTGGCAATTTGCTTTGCTTGTCTTTCAGTATAACCGATATCGATCAAATTGTCAATGAAGTCTTGCTTAATTGGATTGTTGTCGGTAACAAATCAATATTTCTGCCAACAAGAAACGGACAGAGAAGTTTGCGTTCTCTGTCCGTTTTTCTTATTCTTCGGTCTTTTCCGACGCGGGCGACTCCGCTTTGTCGGTAGGTTCATTCGAAGGAGAAGCCTCGCCTTCGGTCACTGCCTTTTTCTTCTTTTTCTTCTTTTTCGTCAGGCGGTCAATAATATACTGTGCGCCAACCTCGCCGCTGTGTCCGAGGTTATAGAAATGCGCGTGCTTCAGTGCGACAATCTTTTCGCGATAAGCCTCGCCGTTCGTCAGCAAATCCTCCACCACATCGGCAATCTGCGGAACCTCGCTCTTTTCGATCGCACGGCCGATCTCGGTACGGGCGGTAATATCGAAGGGCTTAATCTTGACCTTCTTGTACGCCTTGTTGACAACCTTCATCTGGGTATTGATGAACAACGTCGGCTTATCGGTCGTAAAGCTGAATTCAAAGGAAATTGCCGACCAGTCGGTAATCAGAAGATCGGCGGTATAGACCGTTACATTCGACGAGAAATCGGTCTCAATGATGAAATCATCGCTGAATCGATCGCGGTAGCGCTCCAGAATCTCCTTCATATTCGTCGGGAAACGGCGAACATACTGCGGATGAGGACGAATCACGATCTTATAGCCCTTACCGTCAAGGCCGTTCACCAAATCGTCAAGGCAGGAATCCATCAGGTTATCATACTGCCACGAGGGAGCGATGAGAATGGTCTTCTTTTCATTTTCAACCTTTTCGGAAGCCTCATACGAAGCAATCATATTGTCGATCAGACCGTAACCGCATTCGATGATCTTCTTTTTCTTGGTACCGCGCAGCTCCTCCAAAGCGCGAACCTCTTCGGCCTGCGCGGGGCTGACGGCAAAGATGGTGTCGAAATGATCAAAGGCACCGGTACGGTAGGTCATGTTCAGGCTGGAGCAAGCGTGGTCGAGATAGATATATTCGACATCCTTGCGAACCTTGGAGCGCTTGATATGATATTTTTCCAGGTCGGGCGTGGTCATAACCACAATATCGCATTCGACCTTCATCATCAGCGAAATCAAACGGGTTTCATCCACATAATAGGGGATAATCCGCGGCTCGTTCTTTTGGAAAATGGCATCGTCGGGATCACTTGTTACATAGTGAATCACAAGCTTGGAGTTTTTCAGAATCGCGTCGATGATATTGGCAAAGTATTTATAGTAGCCGCTGCCCTCCGCATAAAACATCAATTTCATGCTTTCCAGATTTTCCACGCGGCAGAACTGCTTATAATACTTTTTGGCCAGCTTGCGGCAACGCTTCTGCTCGGCGCGGTCATGAGCGACCTGCTCCTTCATCTCGGCCAAAACTTTATAATTAATATACTTCTTGGGATCGTAAATCAGGTTCACCAAATACATCACCGCAATGGCGAACAAATTGCCCCAGCCCCAATACATACCGACACCGGCAGGAACCAGGAACGCAAAATAGGTCGAGAAGGCGATCATAAAGATCGTCATGCCCCACTGCGAGAGCTTGCTCTGCTCAATCTGCAAAACATTGATCTTGTTCTGAATCCAGCACATCACCAGTGCCGACAGGCCGGCAAACAGCGGAACCAAAAACAGCAGATTCAGCGACAGCGTCGGTACGTGCGAAAGATTCATGCCGAGGAAGTTCATATTGAGCGACAAAATCGCCTCGGTGCCCTCTGCGCCTGCCACCGCGCCCAAAGCATCGGCATAAGCAGGATCCGAGAACATTTCAACAACCTTGAGCTGTGCGGTAGAGCCCATCGCCTCAACCGTTGTGCCGAGAAGCTCGGCCGCCTTATCCAGCAGTGCCGAAACGGTTGCAGCCGGAATATGAAGCAGGTGCTTCAGCGGCTTATACACCACATCAAGCAAGCCGAAGATGATCGGCAGCTGCAGAAGCAACGGCCACACGCCGGCCATCGGGCTGTATTTCTCCTTTTTATACAGCGCATTCTGCGCATCAAAAAAGGCATCCTGATCATCGATATACTGATAGCGAAGCGCATCGAGCTGCGGCTTCATGCGGACCATCTTGATCGAGTTCTTCTGCACCAAAAGCGAAATGGGGAACATGATCACCTTGGTAAACAGCGTAAACAGAATGATGGCCAGTCCGTAATCGTTTAAGATCTGATAGCAAAACCGCATGACATAGCCAAGCGGCGTGCCGACAATCGTATTAATTAGCTCCATGATAAAAACTCCTGTTGCGTCATCTCACCTGTGACGCCAATATTCGGAATCGTATCGATCCTCGCCTTGTCCTGCTGTCACAGCCTGCCGAGGCGTGGGAACAGCAAAAAGACCGCCTGCCCCATAACCTCCTCCACCGAAACAAAGGGGTTCTCCCAAAAACGGGCATCCACCGATGCGGCACGGTGATCGCCGAGCAGGATCAGCATCCCCTCGGGCACCGTGATCGGCAGAACGGTTTCGCCCGAGAACGACGAGCAATAGGGCTCCTCCAGCGGCTCACCGTTACGGTACACGATCCCGTTTTCAACCGCAAAGGTATCGCCGCCAACAGCAATCACACGCTTGATTAACCATGTGTTTCCGGTTTCCTCACGCCGAAACAGCACAATATCACCGTATGCAGGCATACGGCTTCGATAGGACAATCGCGAACCGACAAGAATACTCCCTGCCGGAATCGTGTCGGCCATCGACGCCGACGGCACATAAGCCAGCACGACAAGGAAATTGCTGACGACAAGCGCCAGCAAAATCGCAAGGATGGGAAGGACAAGAAAGGGGAACGAGCGGCGTTTATTCGTCGTCTTCGTCCTCATCCTCCTCGTCATCCTCCTCTTCTTCCTCTTCTTCCTCTTTATTCTTACGCTTCGAAACGGCACGCTTCAGACGTCTCCAGTAGAAGCCGACAGCCGCACCGGCGGCAATGACAACACCGGCAATGATCTGGATAATAAAGGTCATGGCCGAGGGATCGATATAGGCAAGTGCCGTTTGCATACACATCAGCATCGCCAGGGCAAAAAAGGCCAGAAAAGCAATGATTTTTTTCATGAGAATGAAACCTTTCTTAAATGAAATCAGGATTTATCGTTTTTGGAATCGTTTTTGGATTTGGACTTTGAGGAATTGGCATCGTAAAAGGGATACTCAATCGGATCGGAGGAAACGATCTCCCAATTATCGAAGTCGTTCGCATCCCCGGTAATTTTGTAGGTTATGAGATTGACATCGCGTCTGGTTTTGAGCGTATCACAAGCGTTCATCCAAAAATAGCGCACCATCTCCTCGTCCTCTCCGATGCTCTCGATGGTACGGTTGCCATAAGCATCGACACCGTTTTCATCCACAAGGCCGAAATAGCTTGAGATGCTGGCACGGAGATTGTCCTGACAGAGCTGCTTTTGTGAGCGCACAAGCGGCGCCTCGGCATCCGCACCGGCGTGCTTGACAAAGAGTGACAGGACACGCTCATGATTGAGCTCGGTATAATATCCGGTATAGCCGTGATCGGCGGTAATAACGATCGTTGTTTCGTCGTAAACGCCGAGCTCCTTCAGCATTTCGATATAGGCAAAGATGGTTTTCAGATTGCCCTTGGTCTGCTGATAGCGTCCTTCATAGAAGCTGGCAAAGGAATCGCGCTCGCCATCGCCGTTCATATAGAAGGGATCGTGTGAGCCCTGCAAATGGTAGAACAAGAAGGTGCCCTTGCTCTCGGTATCCAGCTTCACGCCATCCTTCAAAAGCTGTTCGCGGAAGGTAAGATCGTTGATGCCGTAAGGGGTTGCACTATTCTGTGAGCCGTAAATATAGCTGTACGACATATCCCCGGTATAAGTATGATAATAGGGCTTCATAAATTCGGGCAGATAACGGAAGGCGGACAGATTGTACATAGCACCAAGCACCTTGGCTGCCGGCACACGGCCGCTCGGCACACCGGTATTCTCGACGTGCTTTCTCATATTCATCACGTTACCGCCGACATAGTTGATCTCGGTATAAACGCGGACATTGTATCCTGCCTGGCGAATACCCGAAAGGAAGGTGGCCTCGTCCCAAGCCTCCTCGAGGTATTGGTTAACGGGGGTGGAATAATCGGTTTTAATACCGGTCAGAAGATAGGTAACCGACGGATAGGTACGGGTATAACTGCCGGTAAAGTTTTCATAGTAGGTGAAGCCCTTCAGTCCCTCGGCAATAGCGGGATCGGCCGGATACGACAGACCGTTCTCGTAGCAACCGTCCAACTGATGGTCGGCATAGGTTTTATCGAAGCGGTCGAGCATGAACACGATCACATTCTTTTTATCCGAAACGGTGTAGATATCCTCGTTTGTCAGATATCCGATTTCGGAGGTATCGGCAAAGGCATGGTTCACGTTATTACGAATGACCAGTACAACCAAGGCCACCGTCTGCATCAGAATCAAAAATACCGAGACCGCCGAAACCGCTCGGCGCCAGAATTTACGGTTAAAGTATTGCAGTGCCAACGGCAAGAGGAGCATCACTGCCCAGAACACCAAGCCCAGCATCGCCTGTGTGCGGAACTCCTGCCACACGATCTCGGTACCGTCCAGCGTTCCGTGATCGATATTCAGGAAGTTGCCCTGCAAATAGCCGGCAACGGTCAGGGAAAACAGCAACGACACAGCATAATTATACAGCTTGCCGCGCAATAGGATCAGCAGCACAACAAGAACAACCGTAATCGCCACACCGGCAAGAAGAGCCGGTCCAAATAAGGTTTTGCCCGAGAAGGCAAAAAAGGTCATATTGGAAAGGAACAATTCAAACGGCCCAAACACAAAAAAGGTGTATACAAAGGCCATCGTAACAAAAAGCGCCGGGAAAAAGCGCGTTTTGAAGGACCGCTTATCCTGCCACAGCTCGGCCCATTTCTCCTTGAAGGTCGACTTTTTCTTCTTTTTACTTTTTTTATTGCTTTTGGGAGCAGAAGAATCTTCGTCCGACGGCTCGGCAGGATTGGAATCGGCCGGCACAGTTTCTATCTCTTTTTCATCCATAAGGGATTCTCCTTATATTTTCGAGACCCGAAGTAACGGATCGATGACGGTTTTGTGAACATACATGATCATTATATCACGCTTAAGGCAAAATGTAAAGAGTTTCAACAATTTATTTCATTTTTCTTTTGCAGCGCCTTTGGTGTTCATTTTTTTGTTTTTTTCGAAAAAATGAACATCTATTTTCGATCAACCCCTTGACTTTTGTTCACTTCGGCGTTATAATCTCATGTATACGAACAAATCATGGTTTTTTGCTTCAAAAAACAAGAAACAAAATAAGAAAGGAACTATCCCTATGAAGTTTCGTTGGAATCGCCTTGTGGCACTATCTCTTGCCGTCCTCTTGTTCGCGCTCTGCCTGACGGCCTGCGGCCCCTCCAAGAAAAAAATCGTCATCTACGCCACCTCAGAGGATTTCCGTATTGATTTTGTTCAGCAAAAGCTGAACGAAGCCTTCCCCGAATATGACATCCATGTGCAGTACGAATCGACCGGCACACTTTCGAGCCTGTTACTGGCACAGGGTAAAAACTTTGATGCCGATATCATCTATGAGCTGGAAAGTGT
>SVSA01000029.1 GCA_015064545.1 Oscillospiraceae bacterium
GTTGCCGCCATCGGGATAGCCACACCAATAGGTTGTTTTTTGGAAATCCGAGAAGCCGAGAACCTTGGTGTTTGCTAAAAGGGCATCGGGATCAAAAACCTGTAGGTCGCCGCCATAGATGTGTGTGTAGGAAATGCCATTGACGATGCCATACTTGTCGGTTACGCGCACGGCGCTGGCCTTGCGGTATTGGGCAACGGTTTTCGTGATGGTGGCATCATCGCCCTCATAGACGGTATCGGCAAATGTATACGCCACGCGTAAAAACTGAGCAAAGGTTTTCTCGGTCAGAGTCAGCTCAGTCAGCGAGAAGCATCCGGCGAAGGATTGACAGAAATCGGTTTGCATGGGAATATCGGCAAGGACAGTCAGCGATTCAAGCGATTCGCATTGGCCGATATCTTCAGCAATTCCATAAGCTTGGCTATCGTGATCCTCGGCGATGGCCGGAATGGTCAGCACACGAAGCGAACGACAGCCGGTGAAGGAAGGCTTATAGTATTGCACGGCGGTCGGGAGATTCTCTACGGTTTCGAGCGAGGTGCATCCGACAAAGGCGCCTTCCAGGCAGGTAACGTCAGGACCAAGGGTAAAGCGACGAAGCTGTAAACAGTTACGGAAAGTATCGGTAAAGGCGTTGATATGGAGGCCGCCCGATACCTCCGAAAGCGCGGTACAGCCGTCAAAGGCGGCAATGGTAGTGGTAACGCTGTCGGGGATGATTACCGACCGAAGGTCGGTACAGTTTTCAAAGGTGCGGTCTAAGATGGTGATGCCTTCGGCAAGAGTGACGCTTTGCAGCGAGGAGCAGGAGGCATAGGTTGCAACCGCGCTTTGCGCCGAAGCGGGAAGACGGCCGTTGACCAGAGCGGTACAGCCGGCAAAGGCTTCGTCGAGATAAACGGCCTGATTACCACCTACGACGGCGGTGAGCGCGGTGCATCCGCGGAAGGCACCGTTCATCGATATGACGCCGTTGCCGATAAAGACATAGGAGAGATCAACACACTCGGCGAAGGCTTGATCGATGGTTTGAACGGTGTCGGGAATGACAATACGCTTCAGATAGGAAAAACCGCGGAAGGCGTGTGGCGCAATGGCGATTACCGGACGGTTCTCGATGGTGTCGGGAATGGTAATCTCTTGCTCCAGTCCGGAATAGCCGAGAATGGTGATGCCGTCGGCGCTGTTTTCGTATATAAAATGCTCAATGGCGCCGGTGGGAAGATCCGGTGCCGTCAGTTCGGTGTCACTGTGTTCTCCGTCGCCGCAGGCTGCCAGAAGAGAAAGGCAGAACGCAAGGGAACAGAGCGCAAGGAACACGCGGATTCGGTGCTTCATGTCCGATACCTCCTCGTGCTTGTTTGGACTTTCTCTACATTATACCTCAAAATGCGGCATTTGTCAACTACAGAGGCATGAAGAGGGCCACAGTGAAGACTGTGGCCCTCTTCATGCTTTTTCTTTGTGTTTCTTTCCGAGACGGAAAACAGCGCGAAGCAGAGGGGTGAGAAGTCGGGGTGAGCGAACAAGAATGATTTTCACAAAAACGCTCCTTTCGTTACGGTTGTCGGTGGCGGAGATATAAGAACCCAATCGTGACAATGATGGTGGCTTCCAATAAGACGAGAATACGGGCCGACAGGAAAAAGGTCACAAGGATTCCAATGCCGAAGGAGGTGAGGGCAATCGCAAGTGCTCCAAGGAGATCGGGGCGGTGCTCCGGTAGCGGATGCTTCATGACGGTTTTCCTCCTGTCTGTTAAGAATCGTTACAGCATATGCGGATTTTTTTCTTTTGTGATGACACGGATGACGGTTTTTTTGTCTTTTTCCTCACAGAAAAGTGTGTCGCCGACCCCGTAGCCTTCTTCGGTAATGGCAGCGATGAGCGGATCCTCCAGGTGCTCACGAAAGCAGTGATGCAGGGTTCGCGCACCGAAATGGGAGGACAAGCCCTCATGAGCAATCGCCGCAAGAAGCGAGGGGGCAATTTCCACGGTAATTCCAAGAGGCGACAGTCGTTTGAAAAGCTCTTCGGCAAGGGTATGAACAATCGTGGTTGCTGTTTCGCGGCTGAGCTTGGCAAAGCGGACAACGGCGTCTAAACGACCGACTAATTCGGGACGGAATTGACGGCGAGCAAGCTCCACGGCAGAACGTGTTGCCTCGGTTTCGCCAAAGCCGACCGTGGGACGCGCCTCGGCTTGGTCGAGATTGGCGGTCAGGATGATGACGGTATGGCGAAAATCGACGCGGCGTCCCATAGCATCGTGCAAAAAGCCGCTGTCTAAAATCTGAAGCAGTAGATGCAGAATGTCGGGATGGGCTTTTTCGGCTTCATCGAAGAGAAGAAGACAACGCGGTTGACGGTGTACCCGCCCGGTCAAGACACCCTCCTCGCCATAACCGATATAGCCGGGCGGGGAGCCGATGAGCGAGGACTGGCTGTGTTTCTCGCCGTATTCCGACATGTCAAAGCGTAGCAAGGCGCGCTGAGAGCCGAACAGCTCCTCGGCCAATACCGTGGCCAAGGCGGTTTTTCCGACGCCGGAAGGCCCGAGAAACAAGAAGGAGGCAATGGGGCGATCGGCATTCTGCAAGCCGAGCCACCCTCGCCGAAGAGTGCGGGCAATCTGTCCGATGGCTTCCTCCTGACCGAAAATGCGAGCGCGGAGATGTTCCTCCAGTCCCGGCAGGGTATTGAGGCGATCGGTTGCAATCGAAATTTTGAGCCGCTTTTCCAGTATTTTCGCAATATCCTCGGCACTCAGTATAATACTTGGCTTGGCGAGGCGCTCGGTATGCTTCTGGCGATAATCGGATTCCAAACGATGCAGCGCGGCGGCATCCTCCAAACGGCGCTCGCGGATCGCCTCCTCCTTTTGCTGTGCAATGCCGCGCAGAATGCCGCTGACTTCGATCTCCTCGGTGTGCTGATGCTCAGCCTCGATACGCTTGGCCGAGGCGGCTTCGTCAATTAGGTCGATGGCCTTATCGGGGAGACGGCGCTCGGGAAGATAGTGTACCGAAAGATGAACGGCGGCCTCCATCGCTTCCTCGGTGATGGTGATACCGTGGTGCTCCTCGTAACGCGGCTGTAAGCCGCGCAGAATGGCGCGCGTTTCCTCCTCCGACGGCTCTTCCACCAGGATCGGTTGAAAGCGGCGTTCCAACGCCGCATCCTTTTCGATGTGCTTGCGGTATTCGGTTACGGTTGTTGCACCGATGACACGAAGCTTGCCGCGTGCCAGAATCGGCTTGATAATATTCGCGGCATCCAAGGCTCCCTCCGCCGAACCGGCACCGACGATAGTATGAAGCTCGTCGATGAACAGGATCAGATCCTCGCGCTCGGTCACTTCTTTGAGTACGCCCTTCATGCGATCTTCAAAATCGCCGCGATACTTGGCACCGGCGATCATGGAGGAGAGATCGAGTGTGACAATGCTCTTGTTTCGTAAAAGCGATGGCACCTCATGATCCACAATCCGCCGCGCCAGTCCCTCCACAACGGCTGTTTTTCCGACGCCGGGCTCACCGATAAGACAGGGGTTATTTTTGCTTCGGCGGCAGAGAATACGAATGAGCTGCTCGGTTTCTGCCTCTCGGCCGATGACAGGATCCAAAGCATTCTGCTCGGCCTGCTCGGTTAAGGATTGCCCATATTTGGCCAAGAGCGGCGGCAAGGAGGCCTTACTGTCCGATGGCATTTTGCCGCTCGGCAGCGATGCTCCTTGCGACATTTCCTTCAGACACTCTTCAGGGATAAGATTCATGCTTTCCAACAGTACCGTTGCGGTACTCGGCCTCACACTCAGAAGGGCACGCAAAAGTTGCTCGGTGCCAATCCGTCCAAAGGGGCCGGGAAGCAGGCGTGTCGCTTCCTCCAGCACTTGCTTGGCACGCGGAGAAAAGGATAGCACGGGCGGTACCGCGGTGGGGACGCTGTCGCGTAGCAGCTTTTCTCTGACAGTCTCATAGCCGATGCGGTGTCCGGCCAACAGACGGGCGGCGACACTTTCCCGTTCGGACAGAATACCGAGAAGCAGATGCTCGGTGCCGATCTGATTTTGCTTGAATGCGCGAGCCTCGGCCTCGGCCGTATCCAGTGCACGCTCGGCGGTAGGAGTAAAACGATTTGACATACGGGAATACTATCCTTTCGCTGAAATCGGGTTTCACCGTAGTATTGACCGTTTTTTCTCTCGCTATGAAAGAGAAGACGGTTTTATTCGTTGTTTGTGATGCTTTGATTGAAGGCAAGCGCCAGACGATCCCAGGTATCGCGGTCGACCTCGCCGTCGGGCGGTAAGCCTTGTGCGATCTGAAAAACCTTGATACGATCGGCCAGCGCCGCATCAAACCGATCGGATAGCAGTAATGGTTCCTCGGAGCGATAATCCAGAGACAGAGATTCCAAAAGGTAGCGTATCAGAAGAACCAGATCAGAACGGTCGCCGAGGCTGATTTTTCTGTCTTTAAGCGGGCCGAGGAAGGGAAGAATGGGATTGGGTTTGCGGAGATGAGCGGCATCCTTACGGTACTGTGTAAGAAGTGCCTGCCAGGTTGCGTAATCCACGCGGCCGTCGGCGCGCCCGAGATATTTGCGCTGAAAGGCGGCGACCGAATCTGCGGTTGTCGGTCCGTAAATGCCATCGGGATTGACGCGCGGTATGTCGGAATCAAACTGCGCGACGGTATATAAATAGGTTTGAATCGCACGGACGGCTTGACGGTAGGAGGGGGATTCTCGATGATTCATGATGTCTCCTTTCGTTAGTCGATAATATAACCGGGGTATTGGTCGGTTTGCACGGTTTCGCCGGCGACAACATCGTTGTAAAGCTCGGCAATGGCATTCCAGGAGGCCAGGTTGACCGCGCCCGTCACCGGAAGGCCGGCAAATTCCTGAAAGGCTCGCACCGAGGCGGTTGTCGCGGCATCATAAACACCGCTGACCGATGGCGCGGGAATGGCAGGAAAGGATGCGGCAATTTTGACCAAGTACTCTTGTAAATACGTCACATAATCTCCCTCAAAGCCGGGACTCAGAATGTAGCCGGGATAGGGGCGCGCGGAGGCTTCAAACAGGGAGGGCGACAGTGAGAGAATCAGCGCATTATAAACGTCAAAAAGCCGCGCATAGGTTTTGTCGTTGACAATGCCGGTGTCGGGAAGCCCGTAGGTGCGTTGGAAACCGCGTACGGCGGCCTCGGTTGCTTTATCGTAGCTGCCGCTGAGAGGGAAGGGCTCGAGGGTGTCCTCATACTGCGCTACGTAATTGAGCATGTATTGAATGACGCGCACCGCGTCTCCCTCGGCACCGGGGCCGAGGGTTTCCGGAAATACCCGCGAGATCTCACCGTAGGTGAGTCCCTCTGAGTTTAATTCGTTCAGGCGCTTGACGCTTGCATAAATCTGCTGAATACGATACCAGGTGGCAGGACCGATTATGCCGTCGGCCTCAAGATCGAAGATCGATTGAAATTCCCGAACCGCATCGCGCGTTTCAATGCCGAAATAGCCGTTCGGATTGGCGATTTTCGGAATGGAAGGGTAATTGACCGAAATACGGTTCAGCCGAATTTGGGCAGACTGTACATCATTTCCGGTTGTGCCGAGCGTAAGATTACGCACCGGAAGGGAGGAGGTCAGTCCGCGCACCGGCGCATCGGTGACAATTTCGATATCTTCACCGTAATAGTTTTTCAGAATTTGCACCGAGTTTTGCCCATCCTCGGCAAGATCGACCGAGCCCCACTGAGATAAACCCTCACAAGTGACGGTGGTGCCGTTGCAGTAGCGGGCAAAGAGCGGCTCAACAAAGGTTTGGCGGCGCAGATAATCGGTGAAAATATCATCCACAACGCGCGAAATGCTGTCGAAAATGCTTCGCCCGTTGACAAACGACTGGTCAATGGCCGTGGAATTCGTGATATTAAAATCGTAGCCGCGGGAGCGGTAGTATTCGGTGTAAACCCGGTTCAGGGCAAAGCTGATCTGGGCGAGAATATTGGCGCGGAGCGCACTCTCCGGCCAGGTGGGATAGATTTCGCTCGAAGCGACATTTTTGATGTAATCCACAAAGGGAACGGTTACATTCTGCGCCGGCGAATCGGGTGGGCCGAGATGTACCGTGATGGTTTCGGGAATATAAGGAATACGAGTCGGCATGCGTTCCTCCTTGTCTTATAGATTCGGTGTTTCACCCGCGGTAAAGCGGGTAAGATCATACGGCTCCGGGACGCCGAGTCCGCCGGCGATCGGTACCAGAAGCACCTGTTGAATGGCGGTAACGCCATCAAACACGGCGACATTTTCGTTGGTAACGTGATAAAAGCCCTCGCGGTCGGTATCGATGGTATAGAAGGTGCAAACATTTTGATTTCCGGGTTGCAGAGAGTTTTCCTTAGGGGGTGCAGGAAGGGCGACAATATCGCTGGTGCCGCCGGCATCGCTGATCATGACGGCCACAACCGTGCTGTCGGTGCCGTTGACGGTACGGATGGTAATGACGGCGCCCTCGACCGGAAGCGCACCGCCGGCGGTACGGACGTTGACGGTAATAAAGCCGGTTCCTTGTTCTTCCATAGGCGGATCCTTTCTTTATCGTGATTATTGTCAGCCTATGCAAAAAGCAGAAAACCGTACCGAAAATCGTAAAAGAAAATTTTTGATGACCGACCGAATCCGACAGACTGTGCACGTTGAATGCGATACAATAAAAAGCAGAGGACAAGCCTCATATCAGAAAAGGACGGTTTGAAAATATGGAAGGAAAAGAAGCAGCGGTTTCTTATGACCGTGTCAGCGTGATCGCGGAGGAGGACGGCACCTGCCGTTTTGTATTAACCGGTGAGCTGGATCACCACAGCGTTAAGGAAATGCGCGAGGTTATCGATGCCACGCTCATCGATCATCGTCCGATGCGGGTGGTGCTTGATCTTAACGAAGTCAGCTTTACCGATTCCGCAGGACTCGGCTTGATTCTGGGACGGTATACCCGTATCAGCGGTTATGGCGGGACAATGCGGTTGATCGGGGTGTCAGAGGAATTTATGAAAATTCTTCGCTTGGCCGGAACCGATCGGTTTTTGACGATCGAACGGCGAAACGGAACGGCAAAGAATCACCGATAAGCGCTGTCGGCATGACTTCACATAGCAAAGAAAGGATAATACGATGAAACATAAATTGATCAATGAAATGAAGCTGGTCTTTCTTTCGGATTCACGAAACGAAAGCTTTGCGCGCTCGGCGGTGACGGCCTTTGTGTCACAGCTTGATCCCCATACGGGCGAGCTTGCCGATATTCGCACCGCGGTATCCGAGGCGGTGACAAACTGCATTATCCACGGATATCGCGGCACGGTTGGACGGGTTACGGTGGATACGAAGCTGTATGCCGATCGATCGGTACGGATTCGTGTCAGCGACAAGGGCAGAGGGATTGAAGACATCGAGAAGGCCAAGGAGCCGCTGTTTACCACAGATGACAGTGGGGAACGCGGCGGCATGGGCTTTGCCATTATGGAAACCTTCAGCGATCGGATGACCGTAGCCTCGCGCCTCGGCCACGGCACCACGGTTACGATGTATAAGCGCTTACAATGACAAAAGAAGAAACCTTTGCCCTGATTGCTGCCGTCAAGGAGGGCAATCAGGAGGCGCTCGATCGTTTGGTCACGGGTCATATGGGGCTTTGCCACAGCGTGGCATCGCGCTTTCGCGATCGCGGTGTCGAATACGAGGATCTGGTGCAGTTGGCCGCGATCGGCATGATCAAGGCGATTCGAAGCTTTGATTTTTCGTACAGTACCGCATTTTCAACCTATGCGGTTCCTTTGATTATCGGTGAGATCCGCCGTTTTTTACGGGACGATGGTGCGATTAAGGTGGGGCGCGGCATCAAACGTCTCGGCGGCGATGCCATGCGCAAGCGCGAGGAGTTTATGCGTAAGCATGGACGTGAGCCCAAGCTGACCGAGCTTTCTGCGCTTTGCAATGCCACGCCCGAGGAGCTTGCCTTTGCCCTGGAGGCGGTTGGGCCGATTCGCTCGCTGAATGAGTCTGTCGGCGGAGAAGACGACGGCACCTCGCTGGGAGAAATGATTGCCGACAGCGATGACGGCATCGGCAGAATGACCGATCGGATCGCACTTTCCGAGGCGATCGGAGGTCTTCCGCCGGTTCAGCGCCAGCTGATCTATTTACGATATGTCAAGGAGCTCTCGCAGGCGCAGACTGGGCAACTGCTTGGAATGACGCAGGTAAAGGTCTCACGCGAGGAAAAGAAGATCATCGAGGCGCTCCGTCGTGCATTGTGACTGAGTGGCATTAGCAAAATTCGAGAGAATTTAGCTGGGATTTTTGAAAAAAGTCATTGACAAATCCAAAACGATTGTGTATAATATATTTTGTGACATTTTGTAAAGAGATCAAGAGGTTATGTATGCGCGTCGATATGACACCGATCCTTACGGGGAAAAGCGACAGAATCTGCTTTGCTTTCGATTGGGAAGGTATGGCGGAGCTCTTTCCGCAAATCTCCTTTGAAAAGCCGGTTCATGTCGAGGGCGAGGTGACCGAGCGCTCCGGCTGTATGCTTCTCACGCTTCGTGCCGAAGTGTCTTATGTGACCGAGTGTGCCCGGTGCTTGAAAGAGCTTCACCGTTCATTATCTCTGACACTTTCCAAAAATGCGGCTGTCAGCGGTACGCTGGAGGATCAGGACGATGACGATTATGTCATCATCGAGGATTCGGCGCTTTCGCTGGAGGAGCCGGTTGGGGAGCTTTTGTTCCTCGAGCTTCCGTCGAGAGACCTTTGTATTGAAAGCTGTCTCGGTCTTTGCCCGAAATGCGGAAAGAACCGCAACGAGGGCGACTGCGGCTGTACAACCAAGGAAATCGATCCGAGGCTTGCGGTGCTGAAGAAATTCCTTGACAACAACGAATGATATTTTTACACGTTTGAAGGAGGTGCTAAGAGATGGCAGTACCGAAGCGTAAAACATCCAAAGCAAGACGCGACAAGAGACGTTCCAGCACGTGGAAGCTCGCTCTTCCCGGCATGACCAAGTGCCCTAAGTGCGGTGAGGCGGTTCTCCGTCACAGAGTCTGCAAGGCATGCGGAACCTACGCCGGCAAGGAGGTCGTCGCGGTCGAAAACGATTGACCGCAACGGCAACGGCATTTTGCAACATAAGCACAAGCCCGCCGCGTCCCCGCGGAGGGCTTTGTTTCCGTAGAAACGGCGTTTTCGCCTAAAAAGAAGGGAAGGTGGCTCTTTTGGTTCTGATCAAAGAGGTGCTGACCGGTTCGGCCGCCGATCGTAGCGGCGTGAAGCGGGGCGATTATTTGGTTCGTATCAATGGCAAAGACATTAACGATGTTCTGGATTACCGTTATTATATTACCGAGCCGCGTGTCCGACTGCTGATCCACCGCGGCCCCGAGCTGTTTAATGTGGTCATCCGTAAGCCGCGGTATGACGATATCGGCTTGGAGTTTGAAACCTTCTTAATGGACGAGAAGCGTTCGTGTCGGAACAAATGTATTTTTTGTTTTATTGATCAGCTTCCGCCCGGAATGCGGGATGCGCTGTATTTTAAGGATGACGATTCGCGGCTCTCTTTTTTGATGGGGAATTATATCACGCTGACGAATATGGACGAGCATGATATTTCGCGCATCATTGACATGAAGATGTCACCGATCAATATTTCGGTTCATACCACCAATCCCGAGCTGCGCTGTCAGATGCTCAGCAATCGTTTTGCCGGCTCATGCTATGAGACCATGAAGCGTTTTGCCGAGGCGGAAATCGAAATGCATTGTCAGATCGTTCTCTGCAAGGGGGTTAACGATGGAGCAGAGCTCCTTCGCTCGATGCAGGATCTTGCCGCCTTGTATCCGGCGGTTTCGAGCGTTTCTGTTGTGCCGGCGGGGATCACCAAATACCGCGAAAAGCTGTATCCGCTGACACCCTTTACCAAGGAAGAGTGTCGGAATGTCATTGCTCAGGTTGAGGGCTTTGCCGAGGAATGCCGTGCCCGTTATGGCAGCCGGATCTTTTTCTGTGCGGACGAGTTTTATGTCAGCGGCGAGGCTAAGATCCCGAGCGGTAAGTCGTATGAAGGCTATCCGCAGATTGAGAACGGCGTCGGTATGATCCGATCCATGGCCGATGAATTTGCGGCGGCCATGAAGCGCATCGAGGATCTGGATCCTCACCGTCCGCGCTCCTTCTCCATTGCGACGGGTGTTGCGGCGTATGGCTTCATTCAACTGATGGTTGAGGAGATGAAGAAGCACTGCTACAACCTGGAGGGTGAGGTTTACGAGATTAAAAACGAGTTTTTCGGAGAGACAATCACGGTGGCTGGTCTGATTACCGGCCGCGATCTCTACCGTCAGCTGCACGGCAAGCCGCTCGGCAAGGTGCTGTTCCTGCCCTCGGTGATGCTGCGGCATGAAAAAGACCGTTTTCTCGATGACACGACGCCCGCATGGCTGGAGCACAAGCTGAATGTCAGAATCGTGTTTCTCGACAACGACGGCTATGACTTTGTCGAGACGATTTTGAAATTGTCATAAAGAAAGGAGAGTCGAACATGAGTACACCGGTTGTCGCTATTGTCGGAAGACCGAATGTTGGAAAGAGTACGCTCTTCAATAAATTAACGGGAAAGCGGATCTCCATTGTGGAGGATACCCCCGGCGTTACCCGCGACCGCATTTATCATGAGGCGGAGTGGCGGGGACGTCATATCATGCTGGTCGATACCGGCGGCATTGAGCCGCGTACCGATAACATGATGCTTCGTTATATGCGCCGTCAGGCAGAAACGGCGATTGAAACGGCGGATGTCATTGTGTTTTTGACCGATGTGACCGTCGGTATGCTGGATGAAGACCGTCAGATTGCCTCGCTTCTTATGAAGAGCGGAAAGCCGGTGATTTTGGCGGTGAATAAGGTGGATCGCGTCGGTATGCCGCCGATGGAGTTTTACGAGTTTTATCAGCTCGGCTTCAAGGACGATCCGATTGCGGTTTCGGCGCTTCACGGTAGCGGAACCGGCGATCTTCTCGATGCCATTCTCGGCTACTGTCCCGAAGAGGGAGAGGAGGAGGGCGAGCTGGATGAATCGATTCGGGTTGCCGTTATCGGAAAGCCCAATGCCGGGAAAAGCTCGATCATTAACCGCATTCTCGGCCACGATCGTTTGATTGTATCGGAGGTTGCCGGCACAACGCGCGATGCGATTGATACGGCGGTGGAAAACGAGTTCGGCAACTATGTATTTATCGATACCGCCGGCATTCGTCGCCAAAGCAAGGTGGAGGATCCGGTTGAAAAGTATAGTGTTCTTCGCGCCAAGCTGGCGGTAGATCGCGCCGATGTCTGCGTTATTATGATCGATGCCGTGCAGGGTGTGACCGAGCAGGACGAACGAATTGCCGGTATTGCGCACGAGGCAGGGAAGCCGTCGGTCATTTGCATTAATAAATGGGATCTGATTGAGAAGGATAACAATACCGTTAAGGAATTTACCGAAAAGGTGTATCAGGCCTTCTCGTATATGACATATGCCGAGGTGCTGTATCTGTCGGCGAAGACCGGACAGCGCGTAGAGCGCTTGTATGAGATGATCAACCGCGCTTACGAGCAGTCCAAGCTTCGTATTACGACCGGTATTCTCAACGATTTGCTGAACGATGCCACAACGCGTGTTCAGCCGCCCTCCGATAAGGGCCGCTATCTGAAGATCTATTATATGACGCAGATCGGTATCCAGCCTCCCACCTTCGTGGTGTTTTGCAATTCGGCAGAGCTGTTCCATTTTTCATATCGGCGCTATCTTGAGAACTGCTTGCGTGATGTGTTCGGGTTCAAGGGAACACCGATCAAGATCATTATCCGCGAGCGTGGGGAGGATCCGTCATGATGTTTTTGACAACGGCAACCTCAGATGCCGTCTCGGAGACGGTAACCGAAGCGATCAGCGGCGCTCTTGAAAGCGAGGGCGGTCTGACGCTGAGTGAGTTTATGTATAAGGGCTGGCTCGGGCTTCTGGCCGAAAACGGACAGATTCCTTTGGTGCTGTGGATTGCGGCTATTGTTTTCTGTGCCTTACTGGGATATTTTCTCGGATCGCTCAACTTTGCTGTGGTAATCTCACGGCTGAAGTTTCATGATGATATTCGCAAGCACGGAAGCGGCAATGCCGGTGCGACCAACATGACGAGAACCTACGGCAAGGCGGCCGGGGTCGCTACGCTGTTGGGGGATATTATGAAGGCGATCCTTTCGGTTATGCTCGCTCGCCTTTTGTGCGGCGAAACCATCGCCTACCTGACGGGTATGTGCTGTGCGCTCGGTCACGCCTTCCCCTGCTACTACCGCTTTAAGGGCGGAAAATGCGTGGCGGTAACGGCGGCGATCGCGCTGGTGATGGAGCCGTTTGCCTTTTTGACCATTTTTGCGATTTTTGCGCTGGTTGTCTTTGTGACGAAATATGTTTCGCTCGGCTCAATAGCGGCGGCCTTCTTCTATCCCTTGATCCTGCACAAGCTGATCATGAATCGCGGGTACGGCCATTTAAGTATCCTTTTTGTTACGGTTATCTGTTTGCTTGTCATCTGGCTTCACCGCGAGAACATTAAGCGTCTTTTGGATGGCAAAGAAAACAAATTCTCGTTCGGAAAATCGCAAAAACAGAAAAATTCGGATGAAAAATAACTTTTTTTCGGAAATCTATTGCATTTTTTAAAATCCTGTGCTATACTTATCGGGTATGAGCTTTTCAATGTAAGTGATGATATTATTTCGGATATACGGATGGAGGTGTCAGTCAAATGGCAAAGTGTGATATCTGCGGCAAGGGCGTTGTTTTTGGTCTCAACGTTTCCCATTCCAACCGCAAGACCAACAGAACCTGGAAGCCTAACGTAAGAAAGGTCAAGGCTGTTGTCGACGGAACGAACAAGACGATGCACGTCTGCTCCCGCTGCCTGCGCTCGGGAAAAGTTACCAGAGCTAACTGAAAAAGTGCTCAAACGACCGATCGATGCCCGACAGCGGGTTGTCGATCGGTCTTTTTCTTCGACAGTTTTCGGGAGGAATCATGAAAACGGTATTGGTTTCGGAACGGCTGTCTGAGGCGTGTGCGGCAGCACTTGCCAAGCGAGGATTTATCGTACGGCGGATGCCGCCCGATCCGCGCTTGCCCGAGCCGGTAAACGATCACCCCGATCTGCTGACAGCTCATCTTCCGACGGGCGAGCTTTTAGTGACCGAGTCGTATGCGCGGATGGCCGCCCGTTTTTGTGCAACCCTGCCGGTGCCACTTCGCTTGACCGATGAGTCGCTTGGTGATCGTTATCCACAGGATGTACTGCTGGATGCGTTGGCTGTCGGTGATCGCTTGTACGGAAAGCGTGAGGCGGTGTCGGTGGTGCTACGCTCCTGCTACCGTACGTTTATGGCGTTAAAGCAAGGCTATGCCCGCTGTTCGGTCGCGCTTCTGTCGGATACCTGTGCGGTGACCGCTGACCACGGTCTTGCCGAAGCGTTGCGCCGTGACGGTGTGGAGGTTCTTGAAATTCGGGCTGGTCATATCCGGCTTCCCGGCTATGATAGCGGCTTTATCGGCGGTGCGGGCGGAGCTCTCGGTGATGGGACGTACGCTTTTTTCGGCAATCTGCTTTCGCATCCGGACGGTGAGAGAATCGCGGTTTTTGCGGAAAGTAAAAAAATAAACGCCGTGTCGCTCACGGATGAACCGTTAAGCGATCGCGGCGGTCTGCTTGTACTTCAGAACTCCTCGACGGTATCGTCGGATGCGGCGATTTCAACGCCCTCTGCCTCGAATCGGGCAAGCTCTTCGAAATAAGCGTTCATAATACTGGTTTCGAGAAGCTGACGAAATTCGGAATTGATCGGATGAATGATATCGCGATAGGTGTTGTCGGGGTTCTTACGGCTTGGCATGACGATGAAATATTTGTCCCGGGTGTTAATAACTTTGATGTCGTGAAGGGCCAGCTGGTTGTCAAACGTTACCGAAACAACGGCTTTCATGGGACCGTCGCCGGTAAATGTTTTGCGAATTTTGATATCTGTGATCTGCATGATAGGCCTCCGGGCATAAAATAGGAATATTTCGTTTTTTCTACGGTATTTATTATATTGGACTTTTGTGTACACAGTTAAACCGAAACATTAGATTTTATTAAAGATTTTTTGAACATTTTGTAATTTTGAGAGCGGCAGAGGAGTCTGCCGAAACAAAGAATCAAGATGCGGCCGCCTCCTGCGGTCGCTCGGAATGGAGAACGCTATGAACCATACCGAATGGGAAAGCTGTATGAAGCAGGCGACGAGAATTCACTTTGTCGGCATTGGCGGGATCAGTATGTCCTCGCTGGCCGCAATCACCAAAGAACGCGGCTATGAGGTGTCGGGAAGCGACCGCACGCCGAGCGCCCTGACCGAGCGCCTGGCGTCGATGGGAATTGCGGTTCGTTATGCTCATGAGGCAGAGAACGTACAGGGGGCATCGCTTGTTGTCTATACGGCAGCGGTGCATTCCGATAATCCCGAGCTTGCCGAAGCAGCTCGGTGCGGCATTCCGCTGTGTACTCGCGCGGAATACCTCGGATGGCTGATGCGTGGTTATCGGGAACGCATCGGTGTGGCAGGCACACACGGCAAAAGCACGGTGACCTCCATGCTGTCCGAAATCTATCTGGCAGGAGATCTCGATCCTACGGTGGTCAGCGGAGCCGAGCTGCGCGAGCTGGGCGGAGCGTACCGCCTTGGCGGTGAGACATACTTTTTGTTTGAAGCTTGTGAATACTGCGATTCGTTTTTGTCTTTTTGTCCGACAACGGCGGTTATTACCAATCTTGAATACGATCATGCCGATTATTTCAAGGATATGGATCAGCTTCGCGCCTCCTTTTCCTCCTATACGGCCTTGGCATCGCGTGCTGTATTGAATGCCGATGATGCCGAAACGATGGCTTTGGCCAAGACCTTTTTGGGAAAAGTTGTGACCTATGGCAAGAGCGCCGCGGCTGATTACCGCGCCGAGAGTATTGTCTTTGATAGCGGGTGCGCTTCGTTTGATTTAATCCATCAGGGGCAAGTTTTGTGTCGGATTGCGCTTCGGGTGCCCGGGGATCATAATATCAGTAACGCGCTGGCGGCGGCCGCTGCCTCGCTGAGCTGTGGGGCAACGCCTCGGGCGGTTGCCGAGGGGCTTGCTGCTTTTACCGGCGCGGCACGGCGCTTTGATTATGTTGGAAAAATGCCCTGCGGTGCGGATGTGTATAATGATTATGCTCATCATCCGTCGGAAATCCGCGCCACGCTGTCGGCCGCTAAGGGCTTTGGCAGACGGGTGCTTTGCGTGTTTCAGCCTCACACCTATTCGCGTACGGCCGCGCTGCTGGATGCTTTTTCCGCCTCATTTGCAGAAGCCGATCTGACTCTCTTTGCTGATATTTATGCGGCAAGGGAAGTGAATACCTTTGGCATATCCTCCGAGACACTGGCAAAACAGACACCGAACAGCCGCTATCTCGGTACACTGGATGCGATCGCCTCCTTCTTACGGGCATATGCCGAGCCCGACGATCTGATTCTGATCCTCGGTGCCGGCGATGTCATTCGGATCGATTCATTGTTGGTTGACAACGATGCGGTATCCCGTGCCTGATTTATAAGGAAAATTGCCCCAAAAGTTTTGCTTTTGGGGCAATTTTTTTGTGTGCATAAATTTGCGTGAATTCTTGACTTTTGTGAAGATTTGTGATATAATGACATTGATTTTGTTAAAATAAACATGACAGCTCAAGCTGTGATGGCTTACGCCGGAAAGGAAGGACAAAGCGATGAATTCTGTCAGAAGGAATCAAATCCGTGAATTGTTGCAATCGAAGCCCTTCATCTCTCTGCATGAGTTGGAAGAGCTGTTTCCCGATGTGTCAAGCATGACGCTTCGCCGCGACATCGAATATTTTGAAAAGCAGGGCGAAGCCATTAAGGTGCGCGGCGGTGCGCGCTCGATGAAGTTTATCACAACCTCCATGGAGGATGCCTTCAGCCTGCGCATGCACGAAAACGCCGGTGCCAAGGAGCGTATTGCTCACCGTGCGCTCGGACTGCTCGAAACCGGGCGGTCGATTTTCTTGGATTCGGGGACAACCATGCTGCGTTTGGCCGAGATTCTGCCCGATGAACGGATTACGGTTACCACAACCGGTTTGAATGTTGCGATCGAGCTGATGAAAAAGGATATGCCGATTGTGAATATCGTCGGCGGTATGATTAACCGCGATAATATCACCGTGTCCGGCAATCAGGCCGTCAGCTTTATCGATAGCATTAATATCGATCTGGCCTTCATTGTTCCTTCGGGCGTGTCGGCTAAGGACGGTCTCACCTGTGGTAATTTTATCGAATGCGAGCTGAAAAAGCTCGTGGTGGAAAAGGCAAGGAAGGTTGTTTTGCTGATGGATAGCTCCAAGCTGAACAAGAGCCTGCCCTACACCTTCTGCTCCATCGATGATATTGACTGTATCGTATCCGATGAGGAGCTCCCTTATGATATCACCGAGCGTGCCGCTCGTGCCGGTATCAGCATTCTGATTGCATAAAGCGCCGAAGGGCGATTTATAAACAACGTATTACATACCTTTGGTATAAGGAGGATTTATAATGGCACATGTAGTCATCATGCCCCGTCAGGGACAGAGCGTGGAAAGCTGCGTCATTACCGAATGGAAGAAAAAAGTCGGTGATGCGGTTGCGGTTAAGGACGTGCTCTTTTCCTATGAAACCGACAAGTCGGCCTTCGACGAGCTTTCAACCGTGGAAGGCACTCTTCTGGCTGTTTTTGCCGAAGAGGGCGACGATGTCGAATGTCTGCTTCCGGTTTGCGTAATCGGTAACGAGGGCGAAGATATTTCGTCGTTGGTTCCCGGTAAGACCGAGGAAGCGGCACCTGTTGTTGAAGAGAAAAAGGCCGAGGAGACTGCTCCCGAGGCTCCTAAGAATGAACCGGTATCTACCGGCGTTGCGTCGGTGGACGGCCGCCTCAAGATTTCGCCCCGTGCAAGACACCTGGCAGAGCGCACCGATGCCGATCTCAGCCGTGCCGTTCCGACCGGTCCGAACGGCCGTATTATCGAGCGTGACGTGAATGCTCTTCTCGATAAGGGCATGACCAAGGCCGATAAGCCTGTTGTTGTTGCTCCTGTAGCGGCTGCTCCTGCTGCAGAGGAGGTCAAGACCTCGGCTGCTCCCGAAACGACGGCTGAATATACCGATGTTAAGCTGCCGAACATTCGCAAGGTCATTGCCAAGTCGATGCATGCTTCGCTTTCGAATATGGCTCAGCTGACGCTTCATTCGTCCTTCGATGCCACGAAGGTGATGGCTTACCGCAAGGCTCTGAAGGAAAACGGCGAAAAGCTCGGCATGAACAAGATTACACTGAATGATATCGTTTTGTATGCTGTGGCGAAAACCATTCTGGAGCACAAGGATCTGAATGCACACTATCTCGACGATAAGGATATGATGCGTTACTTCAATACCGTGAATCTCGGTATTGCCGTGGATACCGAGCGCGGACTTTTGGTTCCTACCGTGTTTGGTGCGGATAAGATGACGCTGAACGAGCTCTCGGCTGAGGCCAAGAGTGTGATCACTGCCGCACAGAAGGGCGGTATCTCGCCGAATAAGCTCAAGGGTGCTTCCTTCACGGTAACCAACCTTGGTGCTATGGGTATCGAATCCTTTACCCCCGTTATCAATCCTCCGCAGACCGGTATTCTTGGTGTCGGTGCGATTACCTATCGTCCTAAGGCCGACGGCTCGATTTATCCCGCAATGGGTCTTTCGCTGACCTTCGATCACCGTGCTTTGGACGGTGCTCCCGCGGCTCGCTTCCTCAAGGCACTTTGCGATAATCTCGCAAACTTTGATCTGCTTCTTGCCAAGTAATATTCCATTGGAAAGGAAATAACATATGTACGATCTTATTATTCTCGGTGGCGGCCCTGCCGGTTATAACGCTGCAGAGCGTGCCGCTCACGGCGGTATGAAAACACTTCTCATCGAGGGAAGAGCTCTTGGTGGTGTGTGTCTGAATGAGGGCTGCGTCCCGACCAAAACCCTCTTGTACTCGGCTAAGATTTTCGATTATGCCAAGCACAGCGCCGAATACGGTGTTAAGTTTGACGGCGCTTCGATCGATCATGCCGCGGTTGTTGACCGTAAGGCCAAGGTTGTCAAAACGCTTGTCGGCGGTATCGGTGCTTCGATGAAGCGTGCCGGTGTTGAGGTTGTCAATGCTTACGGTGAGATTCTCGGACGTTCGGCGGATGGCTTTACCGTTAAGGCTGGCGATAAGGAATATCAGGGTGCTAAGCTCTTGATCTGTACCGGTTCGACGGCTGCGGTTCCTCCGATTCCCGGTCTGCGTGAGGCGGTTGCCTCCGGCTTTGCCATGACGAACCGCGAGATTCTCGATATGAAGAAGGTTCCCGAAAAGCTCGTCGTGATCGGCGGCGGTGTTATCGGTCTGGAAATGGCCTCTTACTTCAACTCGATTGGTTCGAAGGTTACCGTCATCGAGATGCTCGACCACATTGCCGGTCCTACCGACAGTGAGATCTCGAAGATTCTCTATAAGAACTATGTCAAGAAGGGCGTTGAGTTCTTGCTTGGTGCTAAGGTTACCTCGGTTGGCACCGATTGTGTTAACTATGAGCTGAACGGCAAAGAGCAGTCGGCTAAGGCTGATGCGGTTCTCGTTTCGATCGGCCGCCGTGCGATGACGCAAGGCATCGGTCTTGAGACCATCGGCGTTCTGACCGAGCGCGGTGCGATCGTGACCAATGATAAGATGGAAACCAATGTGGCCGGCGTTTGGGCGGCCGGTGATGTTAACGGCAAGAGCATGCTGGCTCATACCGCATACCGTGAGGGTGAGGTTGCCGTCAACAATATGCTCGGCAAGCCCGACATGATGAACTATAATTCGATTCCTGCGGTTATCTATACCAATCCCGAGGTTGCCTCGGTCGGTGAAACCACCGAGACTGTTAAGGCGAAGGGTCTGGATGCCAAGATCGAAAGCTATACGCTGAAGTACAGCGGCCGCTATATCGCTGAGAACGAGGGCGGCGACGGTATCGTTAAGCTCATCATCGACAAGGAGCACAGAAAGGTGATCGGCGTGCACATGATCGGTAACTATGCTTCCGAAATTATCTATGGTGCCGCCCTGATGGTCGATCGCGAAATGCGTGTCGAGCAGGTTCAGAAGATCGTCTTCCCGCATCCGACCGTGGGTGAAGTCATCCGCGAAGCGATGTTCATGATTTAATCAATAATATTTAAGGATATATAAAGGAGATTACATTATGCCTAAGAGTCAATATGTCGATCCCGGCAAAGCTTTTGAGCGCGGCTATATCCATTTTGAGGATATTCCGGTTTGCCAGTATCAGAAGACCTTGGAGGAAGAGAAGGCTCTCTACACCAAGGAAGATTTCATGCGTATCTACCGCGACATGGCTATCATTCGTGAATTTGAAACCATGCTCAACGAGGTCAAAACCAAGAGCTGCTATAACGGCGTTGAATACAATAACCCCGGCCCTGCTCACCTGTCTATCGGTCAGGAGGCTTCGGCTGTTGGTGAAGCCTACAGCCTCGATATCAACGACTTTTCCTTCGGTTCTCACCGTAGCCACGGCGAGATTCTGGCCAAGGGTCTGTCCTCGATTCATAAGCTGACGGAGGAAGAGCTGTATGCGATCATGAAGGAATTCCTCGACGGCTCGGTTCTTTCGGTTGTCGAGAAGCACATGAATGCCGGCGGCAACGTGAAGGAGCTTGCCATCAACTTCCTTCTTTACGGTGCTCTGGCAGAGATCTTTGCCCGTAAGACCGGCTTTAACCGCGGTCTTGGCGGCTCGATGCATGCTTTCTTCATTCCCTTCGGTCTGATGCCTAACAACGCCATCGTCGGTGCTTCGGCTCCGATCGCTCTCGGTGCGGCCATTTATAAGAGATCCAACCATAAGCCCGGTATCGTGATCTCGAACTGCGGCGACGGTGCTACCGGCCGCGGCCCGGTTCTCGAATCCTTCAACTTTGCTTCGATGGACCAGATCACCAAGCTGTGGGGCATGGACGGCAAGTTCAGCGATGCCGGTCTGCCGATCCTCTTCAATGTCTTCAATAACCACTATGGTATGGGCGGTCAGACTCGCGGCGAGACCATGGGCTTTGATATGGTTGCCCGTCTCGGCGCCGGCTTCAACCCTGATCAGATGCATGCAGAGCGCGTCAACGGTTACGATCCGCTGGCGGTTATCGATGCAGTTTCCCGCAAGAAGGAGCTCCTCCTTGCCGGCAAGGGCCCGGCTCTTCTCGATGTCGTAACCTACCGTGTTTCCGGTCACTCTCCTTCCGACTCCTCTACCTACCGTACGCAGGAAGAGATCGATGCCTGGAAGGCAGCCGATCCGATCGTTGCCTTCAAGACCAAGCTGATCCTGGGCGGCATCGCGACCGAGAACGAATTTGCTACCCTGCATGAGCAGATCACCGCTCGCATGACCGAGATCATGAAGCTCGCGATCAACGACGAGATCTCGCCCCGTATGGATCTTAACAAGGAGCCGGATG
>SVSA01000030.1 GCA_015064545.1 Oscillospiraceae bacterium
GAATTGCGGTTTTTGTTTGGCGGAGAAAGAGAGATTCTTGCAGACGACGCTTTGCGTCTTACTGCCCCGAGGATGCTGGCGCATCCTCGATTTCGCTTCTCTCTGATCCCCCTTCAAAAACAAAAGACAGTCCTTTGGACTGTCTTTTGTTTTTGGCGGAGAAAGAGAGATTCGAACTCTCGCGCCGGTTTCCCGACCTACACCCTTAGCAGGGGCGCCTCTTCACCAACTTGAGTACTTCTCCACTCGGTGACGGTAGTATTATACCACAAAGATCCCGATTTGGCAATAGAAAAAATATTAAATTTATGTGAACGAATGCGGCGCTCCGGCAATCGGCTTGACTTTTGCCGCGGGCGGTTGTATAATAACAGTATACGTAAGACCGCAAGGAGGAAGAGAATGAAACACAAACCCTTGGCCGACAGGGTTCGTCCCCAATCCTTTGAGGAGATGGTGGGACAACAGCATCTGTTCGGTGAACATGGCACAATCCGACGGATTTGCCGCGAGAATTATCTTCCCAATCTGATTTTCTACGGCCCTCCCGGTACCGGCAAGACCACGGCGGCGGGCATTATTGCTGCCGGATCGGGTATGACGCTCCATCATTTGAATGCCACCTCGGCCTCACTTTCGGATGTCAAGGATGTGGTGGCCGAGACCGCAACGCTGATCGGCAGCGAAGGGGTGCTTCTATATCTTGACGAAATTCAGTATTTCAATAAAAAACAGCAGCAATCTCTGCTGGAGTATATGGAGGATGGCCGCATTACGCTCATCGCCTCAACAACCGAAAATCCATATCTCTATATCTATAATGCCATTCTGTCGCGGTCGGCGGTATTCGAATTCATGCCGGTTACGGCTGAGGATATGTTACCGGCGCTTTCCCGGGCGCTGGCCGTTCTGAACGCCGAAACCGGCCGCGATAAGACGGCCGATGAGACTGTGCTGAACACGATTGCGCAAGCGGCGGCAGGTGATGTACGGCGCGCAATCAATCTTTTGGAAAACACTTATTTTACCTCGGGCAAGCACCTGACCGAAGAGGCGGTCAAGGCCTTTTCGCCCACGGTGCTCGGGAACTTTGACAAAAGCGGCACGGTGCATTACGATCTGCTTTCGGGCTTGCAGAAATCCATTCGCGGTTCGGATCCGGATGCGGCGATCTTTTATCTGGCCAAGATTCTTGAGGGTGGGGATTTGATCGGTGCTTGCCGACGGTTGCAGGTGATTGCCTGCGAGGATATTGGTCTGGCCTATCCGCAAGCGGCCTCCATTGTGCTGTCCTGCGTACAGATGGCGAACAATCTCGGCCTGCCCGAAGCGCGGATTCCGTTGTCTGAGGCGGCCATTTTACTGGCCACCGCCCCGAAGTCCAACAGTGCGTATCTGGCTTACGCGGCCGCCGCCGAGGATATTGCCAAAGGAAAGGGACAGACAATCCCGGCGTATATGCGTCCCTCCAATCAGTACGATGGGTACCGCTATCCTCACGACTATGCCAATCACTATGTCAAGCAGCAATATTTGCCCGATGATCTCAAAACGGCACACTATTACACCTATGGGGACAATAAAACCGAGCAAGCGGCTAAGAGCTATTGGGATAAGATTAAATCTTGAGGCGGCGCAACCGCCGGTTGCGGGACTTCAACCGCTTGTTTCTTGCGCAACCGGCTGTTTTTTTGATAGGATAAGGACAAGAAAGAAAAGGATGGATCATTATGAATATTGAAACCGCCAATCGCCTTTTGGCATATCGTAAGCGCTTCGGCTACTCACAGGAGCAGCTGGCAGAAAAACTGGGGATCAGCCGCCAGGCGATTTCGAAATGGGAACGCGCCGAGGCATCCCCCGATACCGATAATCTGATCGAGCTGGCGAAGCTCTATGGTGTTTCTCTTGATGCCTTGGTCATGGGCGATCCTGACCTGACGGCAGCCGATGCCGAAAAGAAGGAAGCCGCAAACGACGAAGCCGAGACATCCTCCGCGCCCGAAAGCAGAGAATCCTCACCAAAAAAGGAGAAGAACCGCGATCGTGAGGATGACGATGAGGACGATGATGAAGACGATGATGAAGACGAGGACGAGGACGAGGACGATCACGATAATGATATCACGATTCGCTTATCGGGCGGGCGCGAGGTTTATTTCCCAACCGGGGTTATGGCAACAATTGCTTTCTTTGTGCTTGGCCTTGTCTTGGATGCCTGGCATCCCGGATGGATGGTATTCCTTTTCATTCCGATTGTCGGCTCGATTTCCGATTGCATTCGCACGCGCTCGCTCAAGCCGTTTGCCTATCCGATGCTTTGCACGGTTGTCTTTCTTGTGATCGGATTTTATGCTCCGAGTGGATGGGCGTGGGGCTGGTTGGTTTTTCTGACGATACCGATCTGGCATCCGTTTACCGAGCTTTGGGAGCATACGATTGCCCGAGAAGATGAGGAGCATAAGACAAAAAAATAAGAGACAAAAACACCGTTCGGCAGTGAAAACTGTCGGACGGTGTTTTTTTCGGTGATATCGTGTGGGAGGTGTGGTGAAATTATACAAAAATTGAGGGGCTCTTTTTGGGAGATATAAAAATTTGACATATTTGGCGCGAATTGTTCCATATGAAGATAGAATACGTTGTGGTACAATAACAATGACCCTATCCGTTCTTGCGGTGCAGTGTGGCCTCTTTGGAGACGGCGCTTTTGTACTGCGAGGGAGAGGCGCCCAGGTGCTTTTTGAATTGCTTGCTGAAATACATCTGATCGTCGTAACCGACTGCCTTGGCCGCATAGCCAACGCTCATATCCACCTCGGTCAGCAGCTGGCAAGCCGCCAGAAGCTTGCGCTTGATGACATAGTCGATCGGTGTCTGATCGAAGTGACTGCGAAACAGCTTGCGTACCATCGGCGGCGAAAGCTCAGCAATTTCCGAAAGCTTGGAGAGGGAGTAGGGCTCATCAATGTGCGTGTTGATATAGGATAGCAGCTTGAAGAAGCCGGAATTGGCACCAAACGGCAAGGACTCGGTCAAAGGGGTTGCGCGATTCAGCATGATTTTACAGATTTCCATAATAGAAATCTGCATTTCAATGCCCTTGCCGATCGAATCGTAGAAGGTAGTTTCGGGTTGGCGAAGCAGGCGATTGATCTTCGTGAGGGCGTCCAAGAGCGCTTGGCTCTCCTCGCGGCTTCTGAGAAGCGGGATTTGATAGAGGTCCATCAGCGGTACGCTGTCGGCCGTGAGAAAAATGTGTGACCAGGTGATACGCCCTGACTGCGGCATCGAAAAATCGTGACGCACATTGTGGGGCAGGATCATGGCTTCGCCGGGCGCTACGCAGTATTCGTTGTTTTCGAGACGGATCCGACATTCGGAATCGTGTGCGTACAGAAAGATGGAAAACGGTAACAAACGGCCCTTGGCCTCGTGGGGCAGACGATAGATGCTGTTCTGACCGTCATAAACGGTAAACGAGATCGACGGCACATTGTGCATCAGCATACCGTAAGAGGAGTACTTCATCGTGCATTTCCTTTCGCATTCCGATTGACACCGCGCAAACAATCGTCGATGCCGAGGTTATTATAACACATACGCATTAAGAAATCAATGATAAATTTCTGCTTGAAACAGAAGGCTTTTTTAGGAGGATACTATGAGTAATATTCGATCGGAAGAACTTCGGGTTGACCGATATGATGTAGCCGTCTTCGGCTCGGGCTCGGGCGGCGTGGCTTCTGCTGTTGCCGCTGCTCGCCGCGGATGCCGCGTATTGATCGTGGAAAAGAATGGTTATGTGGGCGGCATGCTGGCCTGCGGTTTGCCGTATCTCGGCTATCTGGATGCCAAGCAGCGTCCGGTTGTCGGCGGCTTGGCCCTGGAGTTTGTCGAGGCGCTGAAGGCGGACGGCGTATCCTATGGTGTTCGCCGTTGCCCGAAACACGACTCGATTGTCGGCATTAAGCCCGATGAGGTGAAATTAACCACGGCCAAGTTCTTAAAAGAAAACGGTGTGGATATTCTGCTACATACCGCCGCTGTGGATACGGTGGTGGAGGACGGCGTTCTGAAGGCCGTTATCTGCGAATGCGCCGGTACACGTCGCCGTGTAGAGGCTAAGGTTTTTGTTGACGGTACAGGCGACGGCGTGGTTTCCTATTTGGCGGGCGCCGATTACGAAAAAGGAACGCCCGGTGTGGATCTGCAGCCCCCGTCGATTCTCTTCACGGTTGGTGGCGTTGACAAGAAGGGCTTCTTTGCTTGGCTGGAGGAGCATCCCGAGGAGCTTGAGCCCTATACGATGGACTATCTGAACGAATCTCCCGATTTTGTTCTGGTTACGCTTCAGAAGCTGTGGCAGAAGCTGAATCCGATCGGTGAATGGCCGATGGGTATTTGGGCCATGATTTATATCAACCGCTTTAACGATTCTGAAATCTGCATTAACGGTCCCCGTATGGCCTATACCGATGCGACCGATCCCGAAAGCATCACCAAGGCGGAGTTGGAGGGACAGCGTCAGGCGGTTGCCTTTATCGAAATGCTCCGCAAATATGTGCCCGGCTTTGAAAAGGCATATCTCGTGCACTTCAACGATGCGATCGGGGTACGTGAAACCCGCCGTATTGTCGGTTATCGTACGTTGACGGTTGAGGATGTCAAGGCCGGCCGCATTAACGAAGAAACGATTGCGCTCGGCGCGTATCCGATCGATATTCACGGCAGTAAGGACTATTCCTCGCAGTTTATTCACTTTGATAAGCCCTACGGTATTCCGTACGGTGTTACGGTCTGCAAAACGGTGGGCGGTCTGATGATGAGCGGCCGCTGCATTTCGGTGGATAGCCAGTCCTATGGCTCTTGCCGAGTCATGGGAACCTGCTTTGCCGTTGGTGAGGCTGTCGGTACCGGTGCGGCTCTTTCGATTCAGAAGGGCTGCCGTCCCGAAGAGGTGGATGTAGCGGAAATTCGTGAGATTCTTCTGAAAAACGGCGGTATTCTGAACATCGATAACGAAGGGAAGCGCAACCGATGAAAGTAAAGGTTACGGCTTGCGTACTGCTTTTATGTGTCTTGCTCGGTATCGGTGTCCCGTGCGGTGCCGCCGAGGAGAAGCCGCTGACGATTACGTCGGCTGTGCTGATGAATGAGTATCAGGTTATTATTACCTTCTCCGAACCGGTTGTTTTCAATCGAAACGGAGACAGTACCGGTCCGATGGCGTCGGTTCGTTTGGTCGATGATAACTATGAGTTGCAGAGGCATGATAACGGTCAGGTTTTGCAATGGGTAGGCATTCTCGACTACGTGGACGATAAGCACGATCGTCTTCTGTTTACGGTAACGGCAAGCACACTGAAGATTGAATCGCTTCGCGATGTGTTTGAACGGAACGGGGTACTCAAGGCTTATGACAAGCTGAAGGTTACCTTCTGCCTGGAGGAGGTCAAGTTTACAGCCGGCGGCGTGGATCGTTTCCTTGAAAATGTAACGAACGAAAACGGAACGGTTCGTCTGAATGCCAATTATTATACCGGTGTTGACCGGCTGTTTGTGCCGTTGACAATGGCTCTCGATGAGAATGCCGATCTTTCGGCACGTGAAACCATTTTCCGTGGCCGCCGTGATATGGATGTCACAGTGGGCACCTCGTCCAAGGAGGGATAAGGATGAAACGCGTTCTCTTACTTCTCCTCAGCGCCCTTATGATCCTCAGCGCTGTTTCTTGTGCCGAAAACGGCAGTACGTCCGATAGCTCAACGGATGGGAAAGGAACCGAAACCATGAAAGAAACCGAAACGACCAAGCCATATGTTGCTTTTCCGCCTGATGCTTCCAACGATAAGGCGCTTCAGTGGCTTCGCGATCGCATAGAAACCGACACGCTGTTTTCCTTTCAGTATCAGGGAGCCTCGTTCCAAAGCTTTATCGGAACGTGGCAGAAGGATCTGAAGGAAACGGCGGAAGAAAACGGAAACCTTCATTTTACTTTGACCTACCGTTCGCCCGAGAAGGTTGTGGCATGGGCGGAGATCGACTATCTGAAGGAATATTCCGTGGTCGAATGGTGCGTGTATTTCAAGAACGAGGGGGAAGGAAAATCGCCTGTGATTTCGGTGATTCGTGCCATCAACGCTCCCTATGCCCTTGACGGCATCAAGCTGACCTCAACCGTCGGCTCGTCTACTAAGGTGAACGACTTTACGCCGTTCACTTACGAGATGGCCAAGGTTCAGAATTATTATACCGAAAATCAGGCCGGCCGTTCGTCCTCCTGCGCATTCCCGTATTATGAGCTGTGGAACGGCGAGGAGGGTGTCTTCGGTGCTCTCGGCTGGACCGGTGATTGGTCTGCCAGCTTTGCCTATGCTGATGGCGCGGTGACGGTCGATGCCGGTATGAAGCGCACCAATATTGCGCTGTATGCCGGGGAGGAAATGCGTGCGCCCTCGATGACGATGATGTTTTATGAGGGCGATCAGGACGCAGGGCATAATAAGTTCCGCCGCCTGATTCTGACACGCTATACGCCCGACGGTACGGATGGCCAGCCGATTACGCAGCTGCCTCTGATCATGAGCGGTACGAATCGCAGCGAAACGGAGATCTATGAATATCTCCAAAAATGCCAGCGTCTCGGCGTTCCCTTCGATACCCTGTGGATTGATGCCGGTTGGTCGGGGGAATCGCAGTATACCTGGAATCAACAGGTAGGCAACTGGTACTTCAACAAGGATTTGTTCCCCCATGGTCTTGCTGCAGTTTCGGATAAATTGGCCGAAAACGGACAGAATCTGCTGCTGTGGTTTGAGCCCGAGCGCGCTCGTCCCAATTCGTGGATCGTGGAAACCTATCCGCAGTATTTCTTGCCGACAAACGATGCCAACACCATGACCTTCGATTTTACCAGCGATGAGGCTACCGATTTTATGATTGCCTTTATCGGCGGCTTTATTGAGGAAAACAAGCTGACCTGGTATCGTCAGGACTGTAACCTGAATATCACGCAGGCATGGACATTGCGTGACCGTAAGGAGGGTACCGACCGCGTCGGTATGAGCGAGATTCGGTATATTACGAATTTGTACCGTTATCTGGATGCTCTGTTGGCCAATCACGAGGGCCTGATCATCGACAACTGTGCTTCGGGCGGTCTCCGTCTTGATATCGAAATGATGCGTCGTTCGGTACCGCTTTGGCGTACCGACTATACGGTGGCCAGCGGTTCCCAAAACAGTACGATGGACGAGGTGCGTAATATTGCAACGAATCTGTCGTGGTGGCTCCCGCTTTCGGGCGGACATTACGCCAGCGAAGGACTCTATGATGACTATACCTGGCGCAGTGTGATGGGCTCGGCGGCGATTCTCGGTTTCTACTCGCTGACCAATACCTTCTATCCCGATGGCATGCAGCAATATCTCACCTACCGCCGCTACATGGCTGCCGATTATTACATCTTGGCTCAGGGTGCCGGCGAGGAGCTGACAACGGCATGGTCGGCCTTTGAGTATTACTTCCCGCGCACCGGTGAGGGTATGATGACGATCTTCCGCCCGGGTGACTGTAAGAGTATGCGGAATACCTTCCGGCTCAAGGGTCTGGATGCCGAGGCAACCTACACGGTTCGCATTTACGATACCGGTGAAACCTATGAAACAACCGGACGCGATTTGATGGAAAACGGGATTACCGTTAAGTTTAAAACGGCACTTGCGCGTGCTTCTCTGCTTATATATTTTGAGAGAGTATGACGCGATGCATAAATATTATGTTAGGAAAGGATATGACTATGAAACAGCGCCTTCTTGCCATTCTCCTCGCACTGATTCTTGTGTTCGCGGTTGTTGCTTGTACCGATAATGCCGGCACGCCAAGTAATACGGATGAAACCGATCCGATTACCGGCGATGACGGCACGACAAGCAGTACCGTTGACACGCCGTCCTTGTATACCGACAATCTGCCGGAGCGCGATTTTAACGGACATACCTTCTATGTTCTGACCGGTGTGCACGGTGCGGCAACCACGCATAGCTTCTATTACGAAGAAAGCAGTGATACGCTCGAGGCGGCCTATTACCGCCGTAATTCGGTGGTAGCGGATCGCTTCAATGTTGACTTCTTTGAGGATGATACCGGAAGCTGTCAGCAAACACAAACACTCCATGCCAATGTGCAGTCGGGCGACGAATCGGTTGACCTCTATATGCTGTGGGACCGCTTTGCCTTCTCGGCTTCTTTGGAGGGCTTAGTCTATCAGATCACCGATTTGGAATATGTCAATCTGGATCAGCCCTATTGGGCACAGGCGATCAATGAAGAGCTGACCTTCATGAACAAGCAGTTCTTCGCAGTCGGTGATGAGAATCCGGTGCTTCTGAGCGGTTGTGGTGTTTTGTTTGTAAACCGCGGTATGCTGAACGATCTCAAGCTGAGCGATCCCTTTGAGCTGGTCCGAAACGGTGAATGGACCTATGATGCACTCTTTTCGATGGCAAAAACGGGCTCCAAGTCGGATGGTAATGATGCTGTCTGGGATGACAATGATATCTGGGGTATCGTAACCAATAACAACCAGTTCTATAACTGTCTGTGGATGACGAACGGTGACTTCATCATCGAAAAGGATGAAGAAGACATCCCCTACATTGCGGCTGCCGACGGAACCTCGTTCCACGACACCTTCTCGAAGATTCTTGAGCTTGCTCATTCCGAACAGGGTATTGTATTGGATGTTAATGCCAATTCTCAGGCTTTGACCAAGGATTATTCGGCGGCAGCAGACCGTTACGAAAAGGCCCTCTATGTCTTTGGTAACGGCGGCGCTCTCTTCTCGGCGTGTGCGGTATCCCGTGCCGGCGTTCTGCGTTACTTCAACAACATCGAGTACGGCGTTCTTCCGTTCCCGAAGGTGGAAGAGGTAGCTGCCGGAACACCGTATAACGGCACAATCGGCGCTCTCGTTCCCTATGTTGTGCCGTCGCATATCAGCGATGCCACCGCAGAGCGCACCGGTATTCTTTTGGAAGCACTGGCTTGTGCCGGTAAGAACTATGTCAACGACGTATACTATGATATCGTTCTCGGTCAGAAGGAAGCCGGCGGCGATCCCGATTCGCTCGAGATGCTGGATATGCTCTTCAATAACCGTGTCATCGATCTCGCTGAGGTATACTATGCCTCCGACACCTCGTTCTTTGTCAACTGCGCAACCAAAAATGAGCAGTTCCTGACGATGCTGGATTCCAACCGTTCACTCATCGAGGGCTCGATCCGCATCGGAAAGCTGTTTATTGAACAGATGATTAAGAACGAAGGCGCATAATTTCCCCTCTATGTCCCCAAATTTATTTACTATATAAGGAGAAAATCAAATGAAAAAGACATTTGCAATCCTCATGGCACTTTCTCTTGTGCTGTCTGCGTTCGGTTTCATGGGCGTTTCGGCAGCTACCACGCCTTGGGACGGCGTAACCGCAGATATCAACTGGTATTTGGATGATACCGATGCCGATACCTTTGTTATCTCCAATGCCAATGAGTGGGCCGGTCTCGTTGAGATCGTTGCCGCTTACAATGCCGATGAAGGCGAAGTCAAGAAGGACTCCAGCTGGAAGGGCGAAGCCAAGCTGTACTACGATGAGAACGGCTTTGTTGTGACCGATCCTGCCAAGAAGAACGATACTCGCGTTCTGCTCAAGGGTGACGCCGCTGCTCCTCTGACCAACTTCAACGGTAAAACCGTTAAGCTGGCAGCCGACATCGACCTGAACAACAAGGACATTAAGCCTCTCGGCTACCCCAAGAACTTTGAGGGTACGCTTGACGGCCAGAACCACACCATTAAGAACCTCAACACCGGTAAGTACTGCAGCGAGCTCGCGTTCAACGGCGACCGCTATATCTACGGTACGGTTATTTATGTTGGCGTTAACGGTACGGTTGTTAAGGATCTGAATGTTGAGAATGCGGTTCTCGATCTGACGGTCAACAAGCTCGTTGCTACGCCCGCTTCTCAGTTCAGACTCTTTGTCGGCGGTCTGGTTGGTTATACCAACGGTCGTTGCGTCTTCAACAATGTAACCGTAAATGGTTTGACGGTCAATGTCAATGCTACGGAAACGGCTACCCAGAGAATTCTGTGGGGTATCTTTACCAGTGTTCTGTTCAAGGCTACTGAACCGGAATATCACTACGAGTTCAAGGATATCACGATCACCGGCTATACCTTCAATGCGAACGGCTACAGCGTAGGCTCTATCATTTCCTCGGCTAAGGATGAAAACGGTGCTGTCATTACCGATACCTCCAGCACGAAGCGTCTGTTCGGTATGAACATGGATTCCTCGGGAACGCTGGTTATGGCGAATAATAGCGTTACCTACGGCGAGTATGTTCCCACGCCCGAAACCCAGGCTCCTGTTACGCAGGCTCCCACAACCCAGGCACCCTCTACCAGTGATAACACGCCCGTTCCTCCTCAGGGAGACAGCGTGGTAGCAATTGTTGCCCTGGCTGCTGTTGCGGTAGCCGGTATCGCCTTCGTTTCGAAGAAGCGCAAGGAAGACTGATGACTCGTACCGAATAGCGGTGACAACAAGGATTCGGAGGGACGGTATTTCAAAATAACAAGGTAGAAGTATCATCCGGACAATGGTTTTATCTTCTGTTTTGGTATATACTGATCTCTGCCGATCGGTTCGTAAACCGGTCCCGACCTCGGGAGAGGGGACTCCTGAGGTCGGTTCTGTTCGGTCTATCGGTGCCGTCGCACGTTGTGCGGCGGCATTTCGTTCCTTTAATGCTTGATACGTACAGGAAGGAAATAACGATGAAAAAGATTATGGTAATTCTTGCGGCACTGGTCGCAGTGCTGCTGTCTTTTGGACTTATGACGGTTTCGGCGGATGATACATCGGTTTGGGATGGAGTATCGGCCGATATTGGCTGGTATATTGATGACGTGACGGCTCAGACCTTTACGGTATCCTCCGCAAACGAATGGGCCGGTCTTGTCGAGATCGTGGCGGCTCACGGTGCGAATGCCAAGCTCTATTATGATGAAAACGGCATGGTGGTAACCGATCCCGCCAAGCAGTCTTCCGACAAATGTCTGATCAAGGGAGACGAGCGGATGCCGACCAGCGATTTTATGAAAAAAACGGTGCTTCTTGCCGCCGATATCGATCTTGGCGGCCATTCCATTAAGCCGCTCGGTTATCCGAAGGTCTTCTACGGAACGCTTGACGGTCAGAATCACACCATTCGGAATCTGAATACCGGCACGTGGTGCGGCCAATCGATGTTCAACAATGACCGTTATGTTTACGGAACCCTTTTGTATGTAGCCAACGGCATGACCACCGCCAAGAATCTTACGGTGGAAAATGCAGTTCTTGATATCGTGGCGAACCAGCTCGTTTCCACACCGGCCTCGCAAAAGAGAATTTTTGCCGGCGGCCTTGTCGGTTATGTGGCGGGAAGCTGTGTTACCCTCGAAAATATCACGGTAAACGGTCTGACTGTTACCGTTCGCGCGACGGACAGCGCGACACAACGCATCTATTGGGGCATTTTTGCCGGCTTGAATGGGCCGATTACCAAGGACGAGAATCAAATCGATCGCGCTCCCAGCAGCTACAAAAATATTACGATTTCGGATTATTATTTTGCGGCGAACGGATACGATTCCTCGATTTTTTCCTCGGCGAAGGATGATGACGGCAATCCAATCAACGACCCGACCAGCGTTAAGCGACTGTTTGGTATGAATCAAGGAGTCGGGACGGTGCTGGAGGGCAATACGGTAACCTATGCCGAGCATCCGCCGGTGATAACAGAACCGGTGACCACCGAGCCGCCGGTAACCGAACCGCCCGTAACCGAGCCGGTTACGACAACGCCGGCTGAAACCACCTCCGATGTGACAAAGCCTGTAACAACCGAGGAGGCCGCGGTAACCACGGCTCCCGCGACGGACGCACCGACGGCTCCCGTCGAAGAAAGCGGCTTGGATCCGGTCGTCATGGCGGTGATTGCGGTTGCTGTTGTTGCCGTTATCGGGGGCGTCTTTTTGGTTTTGAAAAAGATGAAAAAGTGAACAAACAGAGCAGAAATTGTCATTGACAATCGCTGGATCTGTTATTATAATTAAGGTAATTATTTCCCGAAAGGAATTGCCGTTATGACTCCGAAAAAGAATTACTTTGATGTCTACTATCAGCCCGGTCCCAACCCTGTTTTTTGTTACCGCAGCGGACTCATGGTTTATGAGGAAACACTGGCAAACGGTGTGCTGGTAGCCTCGGGCTACAATGCGGCGGGATATCCCTTGAATGTCCTGACAAACTGTGCCACGCGTCTTAACCATACTTTGTTCTATGAGCCCTCTGCTTTCCATCTTGAGCTGGATGGACAGAGCATTGATTATGCGCTGACCTTTGTCAATTTCGAAACGGTGCGGGATGAGCGTGGCATAGAGGCCATTTTGACGCTCGACAGCACGGTCAAGCCGGTACGCATCAAGATCCATACCTGTCTCGACGGTACACAGATGTATACCCGTTTTCTTGAGGTTGAAAATCTTTCGGACGATCCGATGAATATCAGCCGCATGGCAATGCTGTCGGGCGGACTGGAGACGATGATGGATCGCCCCTGGTTGACGGCCCGCAACGATGTTGGCAGCTTTTATTCGGTTGGCTATTTCGATAGTGATGTGTGGGGACGCGAGGGCGAATTTGCCTGGCATGCACTTCAGCCCGGAGCGATGGCGATCGATACCCGCTTTGAGCGTGAGCGCTTCCGTCATCCGGCTGTTTTCCTGCGCAACAATCTGATGGGAACGATGTTCTTTGCGCAGATTGCCTGGAGTGGCGGCTGCCGTTTCGCTATCGACTATCAGGCGGCTCCGGAGCGCAAGAATTCCTCGATCGCCTTCTGCGCGGAGCTGACCGGTTATGCTCCGCTGGTGGTGCTTCGTCCCAAGGAAACGATCGTGACACCCGAGGTGTATATGGGTGTTGTGGCCGGTGAGCTGGATGACGCTGTGAACGAAATGCATGCGCATATCCGTCGCTCGGTTCTCAATATGCCGGAGACCGATCCCTCCGCTTGTCTTGTCGGCGCCGGTATGGGAGCAGAGCACGATATGTCGGTTGAAACCTCGAAGGCCTTTATGCGGCAGTTTGCCGAGATGGGCGCCGAGATCTTTATTATTGACGCCGGTTGGGAATGCCCCCCCGCCCAAGGCGGCATTGATTGGTTTGGTTATAACGGTGTAAATGTCCCGAACCCCGATCGCTATCCAAACGGTATGGCCGAGCTGTCCGATTACTGTCATTCGCTCGGCATGAAGTTTGCGCTTTGGGTCGAGATCGAGCGTCTCGGTTCGCTTTCGGATGTGTTTAAGGAGCATCCCGAGTGGCGTGCGCATAATCTTTACGACCAGCAGTCCGGCGGCTTCCTGGATATGACGAATCCGGAGGCGGCGGCCTGGGCAGAGGAAGAACTGGCGCGCATCATTACCGAGTATCGGATGGATTTGCTTCGGGTGGACTACAACGTAAGCGCACGCGAGTATTTCAACCTGCGCGATACCGGCACGGGCCGTAAGGAATGCCTGGCCTTCCGCCATTTTAATGCGGTTTACAAGATGTACCGTAACCTGAAAAAGCGCTTCCCGCATGTTCTGTTCGAGAACTGTGCCGGTGGCGGCGGACGCACCGATCTCGGACAGATGAAGGCCTTCCATCATACCTGGGTGTCCGACTGGCAGAGAGCGCCCCGTTCGGTTATGATTACGAACGGAATGACCATGGTTCTGCCGCCCGAGCGTGTTGACCGCTTGTTTGCCGGTATGGGTTGCCATGCCTTCGGATCGTTTGATCTGCAGATGCGTAACGCCATGCTCGGCCATCTGACGCTGAATGTCATTGCCCCCGCAGCAACCGAGGCCAACGCCGTACAGATGGCGTTTGTCAAGCATAGCGTGGAGCTGTATAAGAGCTTTATCCGCCCCTTCCTCCCCACCTCCAAGGTGTACCATCATACACCGGAGGCTGCTTCCGATCCTGACGGCAATGTTTCGATTCTTGAACTGTCGGCGCAGGATGGTAGCCGCGGCGTCATTGGTGTCTTTACGTTGACCGATGCGCACGCGCCGCAACGTCTTGTCTGCCCGCGCGGTCTGGATCTGGGACGGAATTATAAGGTGACCTTGGATAACAGCGGATATACCATGACGGTAAGCGGCTACGAACTCAGCACCCGCGGTATTGCGGTTTCGGTTCCGGCTTCGCTTTCCTCGGAGCTTGTGACCTATGAGGCGTTGTAAATCAAGAACATAAAAAAGAGGATCTATGTCATGAAACAATATATTGGTGTTGAGATTGGCGGCACCAAGCAGCAAATCGCTTCCTTTGACGAGGAAGGCAAGCTGTTAACCCTGATCTCGGAAAAAATTCCGCTTCCCAACGGTGCGGAGGATATTCGCAACTGGATGAAGATCAATCTGCCGAAGCTGATGACGGCGGATACGGTGGGAATCGGTGTCGGCTTTGGCGGTATCGTGGACAGCCGTATCGGTCTGTCTTACGGCTCGATTCATGTGCCGGGCTGGGAGGATTTTCCGCTGAAGGAATGGTTTGAAGAGAATTTCGGTTTGCCGACGACGGTGGTAAACGATACGGTGTGCGGCGGTTATGCCGAGGTGCTGTTTGGCACCGGACGCGGCATCGACTATTTCTTCTATACCAATATCGGTACCGGCTGCGGCGGTGCGCTCTTTATCAAGGGGAAGAACTACGATGGCTGGGGAACTGGCGGTGCCTATATGGGGCAGATGTTTATCCCTTCGTGGGACGGCTCGACCGATGTGGTCCGTATGGAAACCATCTGTGCCGGATCGTTTTGGGAAAAGCGTCTTCGTACACCCGGCTATATTCCCGAAGATTCGCTTTTGTACCGTATGCTGAATGGCAATACGGCGGCCGTGCGTTGTCCTGATGTGTGTCAGGCGGCACGAGAGGGCGATGCCTTCGCTTTGGCCGAAATTGACCGTTGGGCCAGACGCTATGCCACGGCCGTGGCCAACTTTATCACCTGCTTTGCGCTTCAGCGCGTCTCAATCGGAGGCGGTGTGGCCAATAATGGCGATATTCTGTTTGATCCGATCCGCAAATATGCCGAGGAATTTGCCTTTATTTCGGTGAAGGATCACTATGACATTGTCCGTTGCGAGACGATGGACAATGCTGTGCTGATCGGCGCGGCGATGTATGCCCGCGACGGTTTTACTACCATTTGATTAATGTTAATAAGTGTTTAGGAGTTTTATCATGAAAGAAATCAAAGATCTGTTGAAGAACGGTTATGATGACGGCTTTGCCGCCTACTGCGACCACACGGTTTTGCGTGCTTATACCCCGACTAAGGTGGTCAAGGAATTCTGCGAGGAGGCGGTAAAATATGGTGCTGCCTCGGTTTGTGTTTGCCCGATTCATGTGAAGCTGGTCAGCGAAACGCTGAAGGGAACCGGCGTGAAGACCGCGACCGTAATCGGCTTTCCGCTTGGTGCCAACAAGACCTCGGTGAAGGCGTTTGAAACGGCGGAGGCTGTGGCAGACGGTGCCGATGAGGTGGATATGGTGATCAACATCGGTGCGCTCCGTGAGGGCAATACCGAGCTGGTATATAACGACATCAAGGCCGTGGTGGATGCCGCCGGCAAGGCCGCAGTCAAGGTAATCATCGAAACCTGTTATCTGACCGATGCTGAAAAGGAAACCGCATGTCTGCTTTGCATCAAGGCCGGCGCGACCTTTGTGAAGACCTCGACCGGTATGGGTACCGGCGGTGCAACCGTTCACGATGTCGAGCTGCTGGCCAAGGTGGCTGACGGTAAGATCGCCGTTAAGGCCTCCGGCGGTGTTGACAACCGTGAGACGGCCTATACCATGCTGAATGCCGGCGCGACTCGTCTCGGTGTCAGCAAGGTTCCTCAGATCGTGAACGATGATACCGCGCTCTATTCGGCCTCTAAGGGCAATCAGCCTCCCAAGTTTGACTGATTTTGAATCGAAATGTAAATCCGGCAGAACCGAGTCCTATCGGTTCTGCCGGATTTTGTTGTGCTATAGCATATCGAAAAAGTGATCCGATTCCTTGTGGGAGGTGAAGATGACGGTTCGTTTTTCGGGATGGCGTTCAAGAAGCGCAAGAACCGTGGGACGCGTCGCTGCACGGTAGTTACGAACAAAGGAAAGGAAAGCTTCATCCTCCTCATCCATTGGCTCGATCCACGGCAGATCGGGGCGCGGCTTGCCTTTTCGCGCGGCAAGGCCGTCAAGACAGTCCTGCAAGGGAAGATCAAAGAAGAAAACCGTATCACAGGCAGACAAGCGAAGCGCCAGGGTAGAAGCATAATTACCGTCAATGATCCAAGCATCCTTCGCCAGAACCTCTTGTAAACGCTCCACAAAGATCTCACGGGATACGGTTGTGCGGTCGGCGTTCCAATAGAGAAGATCTAAGGGGTACAGCGGCAATCCCGTTTTCTTATGCAAAGCGCGGGAAAAGGTGCTTTTTCCGCTGCCGGGACAACCGATGACCAAGACGCGCTTCATGACAAGCCCCCAAGATAGTCGGCCACACCCTCTGCCGCGCTGATTGCGGTGGAAAAGGCGATTTGCAGATTGAAGCCGCCGGTGTAGGCATCAACATCCAAAATTTCACCGGCAAAGAATAGCCCGGGAATGGTTTTGCAGGCCATCGTTTTCGGATTCAGCTCCTTGACCGAAACACCGCCCTTGGTGATGATTGCTTCATCAATCGGACGGAAGCGTGACAGACGGACGGGAAACGCTTTTAAAAGTGTTACCAGAGCGTGACGCTCCTCGCGGGTGATGGCGTTGACCTTTTTGGCGGCCGAAATGCCAGAAAGCGTGACGATGACCGGAATCATCTTGGCGGGTAAAAGGGCGCCGAGTGCATTGCCGAAATCACGGTTGATATTTTTGGAAAAATCGCTGAGCAGACGATGATCCAGCTCTTTCTCGGAAAGTGCCGGCTTGAGATCCAGCAGGAGACGATAACGATGGGGCGAAAGCTCCGGAATCATGGAGGAGGCGCTCAGAATCATCGGTCCCGTAACGCCGAAATGCGTGAACATCATTTCTCCAAAATCGGTATAGACCGTTTTGCCTTCGACGGTTTCCACGCGAAGCGCAACATTTTTCAGCGATAGTCCCTGCATCGCGGCACAAAACCAATCGGGGGATTCGATGGGGACAAGGGAGGGACGAGCCGGTATGACATCCAGACCGAGCGAAGCGGCCATACGGTGACCGTCTCCGTCCGAGCCGGTCTTGGGGTAGGAAAGGCCGCCCGTGCAGAGAATCACCGCGTCAAACGGCATGGGCTTGTCGCCGACACAAAGACCGCTGACACGGCCCTCGGCGGTCAGAATGGTGCTGACACGGCGGTGCACCACGCATCCCTTGACCTCGGCGGCCAGTGCGTCCACAATGTCAAAAGCGCGGTCGGAAACCGGGAAGACGCGGTTGCCGCGCTCGGTTTTAAGGGGAACGCCGCGTTCTTCGAAAAAGGCCATGGTATCCTGCGCCGTAAAACGGCGGTATGAGGAGAATAAAAAACGGGCATTGGTTGGGACATTGGCGAAAAATTCCTCGGGCGTGCAGTTGTTTGTGACATTGCAACGTCCTTTTCCGGTGATTGCCAGCTTACGGCCGAGACGATCGTTGCGCTCAAAGAGCGTAACCGCTATGCCGAGCGAGCGAAGCCGAGAGGCCGCCATCAGTCCGGCGGCACCGCCGCCGACTACGGCGACACGCATGGTAGAGCTTGTCATATCAGCCTCGGCTATCCTTGTCATAGACATCGTATTCATCCCAAATCGTTTCCAGACGGCTGAAAACGTTTTGCAGCTCGCCCTGCTTGCGGCGTGCCAGCGCAACAAGAAGCGCATTGATAATGCTGAGCGGCGCGACCAGTGAATCCACAAAGGAGGCCATATCGCTCTTGGCATAGAGCCCGGAATTGGCATAGGCGGCAATCGGCGACAGGGCCGAGTCGGTCAGCGCGATAATGTGAGCGCCTTGCAGTCTTGCGTATTCGACGGCATTGATAATGCGCTTGGAATAACGGGGGAAGCTGATCGCAATGACGACATCATCTTTGGTGACTCGGAGAAGCTGTTCGAAAATTTCACTGCCGCTTGTGGTTTGAACCAAGGTTACATTGTCAAACATAAAGCGGAAATTGAAGGCCAAAAAGCTGGCAAGGGAGGCGCTGGAGCGCATACCGATGATAATGATGCGGCGACCACCGAGAAT
>SVSA01000031.1 GCA_015064545.1 Oscillospiraceae bacterium
AATGTGTGTAGGACAATATTCTTACCTCCGTGTAGTTGTTTGTTGTGGTGACTACATTTTACACCTTGGTGAGAATATTGTCTATACTTTTTTCGGGTGTTGCACTTATTATTATAATCTGCCGAGGCTCTTTTCCTCCCGACAGTAAAACTATAAGGTGTAACACACTATACCTTGCAGGGCAAGGCGTGTGAAAAGGAGTACGAACAAATCGTCCGTACTCCTTTTGTTGTAGGGCGGGGGTTTATCTCCCGCCGTTTTCTTTGCATATATCGTTTGTTTTCGGCGGGAGCAAGCCCCCGCCCTACGATATTTCCGGCAGGTAAAACCTGCTTTATGGAAGGCACGCCTTGGTGTCGGCTTTCTGGATGGTAAAGCGTTATTTCAGCATTTCCTGGCCACCGGTTACGGGGATGGCTTGGCCTGTTTCGTAATCCTGCTCACAGACATAGAAAATGGCGCGAGCAACATCCAAGGGACGGCAACCGCGATTGAGCGGAACCTTGCTTTCATAGAAGCGGAGAACATCCTCAACCGTCTTGGCTCCGGGAACCTTACCGGCATTGAGGTACTGCACCAAAAGTCCGCGCTCAGGATCGGTCCACAGCGGTCCCTCCAGATAGTTACCGGGGCAGACAGCATTGACCTTGATGTTGTAGGGAGCAAGCTCCATGGCAAAACTCTGGGTCAGACCGATGCCGCCGAACTTACTGCCGGCATATGCAAAGTTCTTGTTACTGCCGGCCAGACCGGACTTCGAGTTGATTTCAATGATATCGTAGAGACGCTCGGGGGCAAAGCGATGCTGAATTTTCATGACGGCAGAGGCATACTTTGTGCAGAGGAAGTAGCCGGTATAGTTTACTGCCGTGACAAGCTCAAAGTTTGCCTTTGTCATTTCCTCAAGAGAACCGGCACGCACAATTCCGGCATTGCTGACAAGAACGTCGATGCCGCCGAACGCAAGAACGGTCTGACACATCAGGTTTTCAACCGACGCTTCATCCGAAACATTGGCCTTAACCGCGATAGCACCTTCGAATTCCGAGGCGGTAGCCTTGGCGCCTTCCTCGTTCATATCGGCAATCACAACATAGGCACCTTCAGCATTCATAAACGAGGCAATCCCCTTGCCAAAGCCCTGAGCGCCGCCGGTCACAATGGCAACCTTACCGGCAAGACGACCGGTTTTGGTGTTGGGCGTCACCGGAAAAGTTCCAAGTCCTTGAACCGTAACAGCATGGGGAATGCCGTTTGCCGCCACAAAGGCACGAACCTTTTCGGTCAGGGCTTCATCGGAAAGATTATCTTCCAAAGTAAGAAGCGATTTTCCGCATTCGACGCTTTCGGAACAGAAACGAAGATTTACCTTTTGTGTATCGGTTGAAAGAAGAGTACGGAGTGCCGGGGCAAGCGCCGCGGCTTTACGGAGCATTTCTTCACACATGATTTCAGTTATCCTTTCGTATCCTTTTAAATTGCTTTGGCATGGGCTAACAGATAGGTTTCTGCCTCACCGCACCAAAGGCCGTTATTGGCTTCGATAATCTTGGCAAGCTCCGCATACATCGGATCGGTTTTGCCAAGCTCGGCAAGATCGGTTAAGGCGACCAGCGGCATCGAAATATGGTTATAGATCAGTTTCTTGCCACCGGGAATCTTATCAAGATTGATAACCGTGTCGATAACAGCATCCAAACCGCCGACATGCGTAATCATCGCAGCGGGATTCAGCTTACCGGTACTCATCATCTCAATCGACTCGATCATATCGTTCGTGTTACCGCCCGAGTTACCGCAAACGTGGGTAAAGTTGTAGTGAACATTGTAGAAATTGAAAAGAGCAGAGAAGGCAGCATTGGTCGGGCCGGCAAAGAAGTTCAGACAACCATCCTTACCGAGAACGCTGTCAGCAAGCTCGACAACCGGCTTAACAGGAGCATACACAAAGGCATCGTCATAGCCCTTACCATCGGTCAGAGACATGAGATAATCGTGTGCGTTCTCAACCGCATTGGTGTTTACATAGACAAGCGTAACGCCGTTCTTCGCCGCTTCCTCAACCGTCAGAATCGAGGCGGCGCGCTCCAGACGTGCCGTATCGATATCGGTAACAACCAAAAGGGCAGGCTTTCTGTCACAGTGAATCGCATAATCGATCGCGCCGAGTCCCATCGGGCCTGCAGCAGCCATCAAAATCGTATTACCGCCCTCAACAATACCCATATGGTGCTCGTAAACACCCTGTGTCATGTGATAATTGACATGGTAACCGCCGATAATGCAGGAGACAGGCTCTGCCAGCGAGCCGTAGAAATAATATTCATTCTCATAGGGAAGAAGGCAGTTGCATTCCATTACCTCATTCGGAATCACGACATACTGTGAATTACCGCCAATCCAACGGTAAGAATAACCCGGAGCCGCAAGGGAACCCTTATAATTCATTGCCGGCTGAATGGCAAATTTGTCACCAACCTTATATTTATGCTGCCACTTTTTTCCGACTTCGACAAGAACACCGCAGAATTCGTGGCCGATGATGGTAGGATTTTCCGCAACATCATCCGGAACGCGCTTGTGTGCAGGTCCTTGCAGAACCGCCTTGTGTGTCGACATACATACGCTGTCGGAGATTACCTTTGCTAAAATTTCATCCTCACCGATCGTGGGAAGCTCAAATTCCTCAAGACGGATATCGTTGGGGCCGTAGAGGCGAATGGCTTTGGTTTTCATGACTTTTTCTCCTTGTTCTTTAGTTTTTCAAAAAGGGAACGAATCTCGTGCTGTCTTTCCGCTCGTAACGTGGGTAGGGGAGTGAGCGTGACTTCAAAAATATCACCTTCTTTGGGCTTATCTTGAAAGTAGGAAAGCGGAAGGGACAGCGCATAACCGGAATCGTCAAGGCAAACAGCAAAGTTTCCTTCCAATCGGTCAACAGTTAAAATGAGAATTTTCGTTGCCTCCCTTGAAAAAAATTACATTATATGTTATTATTATAGCAGTAATTTGTTTTCTTGTCAACAAGTCAGCGATTTTCTCTTGTGAAAATAAAGGAACAGATAAATGGAAATTTTAATGCAAAAAATCAAAGAACTGAGAAAAACACTCGAATATCACGCTTATAAGTACTATGTGGAGGACGCTCCGGAGATTTCCGACTATGAGTATGACCGTCTGTACCGCGAGCTTCAAGAGCTTGAGGCGGCGCATCCCGAGCTTGACGATCCGCATTCACCGACAAGGCGTGTCGGCGGTATGCCCCTTGATAAATTCGAAAAGGTAACACACACCGTTCCGCTCGGAAGTCTCACGGATGTTTTTAGCTTTGAAGAGCTTCAGAGCTTCGTGCACAACACCGGTGATAACGACGATTATACCGTTGAGGCCAAAATTGACGGTCTATCTGTTGCGCTGCGTTACGAAGACGGCAAGCTGGTGCGCGGTGCCACACGCGGCGACGGTGTCACGGGCGAGGACGTAACCGCCAATCTGAGAACGGTGATGAGTATTCCGCTCACAATCCCGTATACCGGCGTTCTTGAGGTACGCGGTGAAGTCTACATGCCGCGTCAACACTTTGAAACGTTGAATGAAAAACGTGAAGCTGCCGGTGAAGCGCGCTTTGCCAATCCGCGTAACGCTGCAGCAGGATCGTTGCGTCAGCTCGATCCGAAGATTGCGGCTTCCCGAGGATTGGATATCTTCATTTTCAACCTTCAATACTGCGAAATGAGCTTTACGCAACACGACGAAACGCTCCGCTTTTTACGGGAACAGGGATTCAAGGTTATACCTTTGTCCAAAACGGTCAGTGGCTGCGAAGCCATTATTGCTGAGGTAAAGCGCATAGGTGAGCTTCGTTCCTCGCTCCCCTATGACATTGATGGTGCTGTTATCAAGGAAAATCATCTCGCGCGTCGTTTAGCTCTCGGAGAAACGGCAAACACGCCCAAATGGGCGGTAGCCTATAAATATCCTCCCGAGCAAAAGTCGACCGTTCTGACCGATATTGTCATTCAGGTGGGCCGCACCGGTGTTCTGACACCAAATGCGGTATTAGTACCGGTACATCTGGCCGGTACAACAGTCAGCCGCGCGACGCTTCACAATATCGATTTCATTACGCAAAAGGATATCCGCATCGGTGACACGGTCGTTGTACAAAAGGCCGGTGACATTATTCCCGAAATCGTTTCGGTGGATGTTAAGGCGCGTACCGGCAGAGAAGTTCGTTATCAAATGCCCGCCAACTGTCCCTCTTGTGGAGAGCCGGTTGTCTCGGATTCCGAGGAGGCAGCCGTACGTTGTACCAACGCCGCATGTCCGGCTCAGCTGATTCGTAATCTCAGCTATTTTGCCTCACGCGGCGCCATGAATATCGACGGTCTTGGCGAAGGCGTTATCAAACTCTTGTGTGATAACAATTTGATTAGTTGTGTGGCCGATCTCTATACCTTGAAGGCGGAGGATATTTCGAAGCTTGACCGTATGGGAGATCGCTCGGCCGCCAAGCTGATTACCGCTATTAACGAATCCAAAGCACGCGGCCCTGAGCGATTGCTTTGTGCCTTCGGTATTCGTCAGGTCGGAGAAAAGGCGGCCAAAGCGATCACGCGGCAATATCCTGATCTCTACGACTTGTTTTCAGCTACCGAGGAGGATCTCACGGCAGTTCCGGATGTCGGACCGATCACAGCTCGGTATTTGATCGATTTCTTCTCTCATCCGCAAACACGGATGATTCTCGATTCCATGAAGGAAAACGGTGTCATTACCGCGACGGAACGAAAAGACGAGGTGACTGAAGGAAAGCTCCAAGGTCTTACCTTTGTTCTTACCGGCACACTGCCGACCATGACACGAGATGAGGCCTCTGCGCTGATTGAACAGAACGGCGGTAAAGTATCCTCGTCGGTATCCAAGAAAACTCATTATGTATTGGCTGGAGCCGAGGCTGGCTCCAAGCTTACCAAAGCACGTACGCTGGGTATTGCCGTAATCGAAGAAGCCGATCTTCTGGCTATGCTCGGGAACTGAACCGAAAAGGAAAGGTTAGTTATGATTACCGATTTTGTTAAACTGTATGTTAAAGCCGGAAACGGCGGTAATGGCTGTGTTTCCTTCCACCGTGAAAAATATGTTTCTCATGGCGGTCCTGACGGAGGAGACGGCGGCAACGGCGGGAATATTATTCTCGTTATTGAAGAAGGAGATAACACTCTGCTGAAATATAAATATCACCACAAATTTATTGCGCAAAACGGCGGTGACGGAAAGACCAATAAATTTCATGGGCCCAACGGCGAAGATATCATTCTTCCGGTTCCTCCCGGCACCGTGGTCAAGGATGCGGAAACCGGCAAGGTCATTATCGATATGTCGGATCGTGAGCCGTTTGTTCTCTGTCGCGGCGGACGCGGCGGATGGGGCAACCGTCATTTTGCAACTCCCACGCGCCAGATTCCCCGGTTTGCCAAGAGCGGACTCAAAGGGGAGGAGCGAGAGGTCATTTTTGAACTCAAAATGCTTGCCGATGTTGCCTTGATCGGGTTGCCGAACGTAGGTAAATCCTCCCTCCTTTCGGTGATCAGCTCGGCTACCCCCAAGATAGCTGATTACGATTTCACCACCCTCTCCCCTAATCTTGGCGTTGTAAAAATCGGTGAGGGGAAGGGGTTTGTGGCTGCCGATATTCCGGGGCTGATTGAGGGTGCTTCGGACGGACGCGGTCTTGGTCACAAATTCTTACGTCACATCGATCGTTGCCGCCTCATGCTTCATGTCGTTGATGTCTCTGCCGACTGTGATCGTGACCCCATTGCTGATATGAAGATGATCAATGAGGAGCTTGCCAAATATAATTCCGATTTGGCCGAACGCCCCCAACTGATTGTTGCGAACAAATATGATGCCTCTCTGCCCGAATACAATGAGCATGTCATGAATCTTGAAGCTTATTGTAAAGAACAGTGCTTGCCGCTTGTGTTTGTTTCTGCTGCCACGCGTCATGGCATTCAGGAAATGGTTAAGCGCGTTGCAGAGATGCTGGCAGAGCTTCCGCCGCTCACCATCTTTGAACCTGATTTTGTGCCGGAGTCGTATGATCTTGGCGAAGAAGATGAGATGGAAATTACCCGTGACGGAGCTGTCTTTGTTTGTGAATCGGAATGGCTTTGGCGTCTTGTTGGCCGCGTCAATTTTGAAGATCGCGATTCGCTGGCCTATTTCCAGCGTATGCTTCGTACAAAGGGCATCATCGACCAACTGATTGCCGCCGGTGTCAAGGATGGTGACACGGTTCGGATGTATGATTTTGAATTTGATTTTTTGACTTAATATGCTAACCTTTATCGAATTAAACGACGCAACCGCTTGCGAGCTTTGCCACTACTACAAGAACAGCCCGTATTGGATCAGTGACTATTCGATCGGTATCAAACGAATGTGGAGCGATCTTTTGCATCCAGCCTATACTGTGCATAAGAATTGCTTAGTTGTTCGTACTACTATGCTCGGACGTACCGTTTTTGATTATCCGATTCCACTTACAAAGGATGCTGATGTGGCTGGCGTGCTAGAGGCGATCGCCGCCGATTGCCGCGAGAATTTTATACCGTTCGAATTGGTCAATGTTCCCGAAGAAGTGCTGCCGGTGCTTGTCAAAACCTTCCGCTTTTGTGATATCTCTTATCGCCGAACCGTTTCAGATTACCTTTATGAGTGCCAATCCTTAAGCCGAATGGCCGGGCGCGCCTATGCCGGTCAACGAAACCACATCCGAAAGTTTTATGCGCAGTATCCGGGCGCTGTCTTTCGTCCCTTCAACAGCCGGGATATTCCGTCAATTCGCACCTTTTTGAAACGTTTTTCTACATCACGCGATAAGAATTCGCGCGGTTCGAAAAGTGAGCTGGAGCGTGCAGAGCACATGATTGATCGGGTAGGAAGCGGTTGCTTTGCAGCAGGAGGCTTTGAGCTGGACGGAGAAATTCTATCGTTTTGCTTGGCCGAGCGCTGTGGGGATGTGCTGATCGATCATATCGAAAAGGCATTACCCGAATTTGAAGGGATTTATCCCGCAACCGTTCAGGCCTTTTTGCAACACTTTGCCGGCGATACACGCTACTTTAATCGAGAAGATGATGCCTCTGACCGCGGACTTCGTATGTCAAAGCTTCAGTACCGACCGATTCGCATCCTGCATAAATATAATGTCAAGATTAAAAATGAGCTCTTCCGCTTACGACGCATCCCCCAGCTTTCCTCCGAACGCTTGACCTATGATGCCATAGAAGAATCCGATATCGATTCTTATAACAGACTCTGCCTTGATGACGAGAGAAACCGGTATTGGGGATATGATTACCGTACCGATTGTCCCAATCCCTCCAGGCTCTATTTCTACCAGGATCAGAAAAATGACTTTTCGGCACGTGTATCGATCAACTTTGCGATTCGCTTGCATGGAAACATGATCGGCGAGATTTTGCTTTACCATTTTAACGGAAAGGGAAGCGCTGAGGTCGGTGTTCGCCTTCTTCGCGAGTACGACGGCAACGGATATGCGCGGGAAGCCCTGCAAACCGTCCTGCGGTTTGCCTTCTATACCCTTGGCCTCGATGAGGTCAGAGCAAAGTGCTATCATTCCAATACATCTTCCTACAACCTGCTGTCTGCCGTTATGCGAAAGACCGAGAGTGACGCCGATTTTTCTCACTTTATCGCTACATTCTGACGGCACTTGACATCGTTTGTCGACCTGCTGTTTAAGCAAATGACGGCAAATGTAAAAGAACTGTAAACAACGAAAAAACCACTTGATTTTTTGATAGTAAGACAGTATAATCATACTTGTACGTTAGCACTCGATGCTTTTGAGTGCTAACCACGAATTTACGGAGGTAATTTATTATGACGATCAAACCGCTTGCCGACCGTGTTGTTGTAAAATCGGTCGAAGCAGAAGAAACCACCAAGAGCGGCATTATCCTTGCCGGCTCTGCAAAGGAAAAGCCTCAGGTCTGTGAGGTTGTTGCTGTCGGTCCCGGAGGACTTGTTGACGGCAAAGAAGTCGTTATGACCGTTAAGGTTGGCGACAAGGTTATTACCAGCAAATATGCCGGCACCGAAGTCAAATGTGACGGCATTGAATACAATATCGTGAGACAAAGCGACATCCTCGCTGTTGTCGAAGACTGAGTTCCGGAGGTAAATCACAATGGCAAAGGAAATTGCTTACAGTACCGAAGCACGCAATGCGCTTCTTCGCGGCATTGACAAACTCGCCGATACCGTTAAAATTACACTTGGCCCGAAGGGCAGAAATGTTGTTCTCGACAAAAAGTACGGTGCACCGATGATTATCAACGACGGTGTTACCATTGCTAAGGAAATCGAGCTTCCCGATCCGATGGAGAATATGGGTGCACAGCTCATTAAGGAGGTTGCGACCAAAACCAACGATGCGGCCGGCGACGGTACAACTACCGCTACCATTCTGGCACAGGCTCTGATTCGCGAGGGTATGAAGAATGTAACGGCCGGTGCCAATCCCATGGTTCTCCGTCGTGGCATTCAGAAAGCTGTTGACGTTGCCGTCAAGAAGCTGGCGGCCATTTCCAAGCCGGTTGACGGCACCGAGGACATTGCACGTGTAGGTACCGTTTCGGCTGACGATGCTGTCGTTGGAACCCTCATTGCCGATGCGATGGAAAAGGTTTCCTCCGACGGTGTTATCACGGTTGAAGAATCCAAATCGGCAGATACCTATTGTGAGGTTGTCGAGGGTATGCAGTTTGACCGCGGTTATATTTCTCCCTATATGGTTACCGATACTGAGAAGATGGAGGCTGTTATCGATGATGCCCTCATTCTCATCACCGATAAGAAGATTTCCAATATTCAGGAGATTCTGCCTCTGCTGGAGCAGATCGTTCAGTCTGGTAAGAAGCTTGTGATCGTTGCCGAGGACATCGAGGGCGAGGCTCTTACTACGCTGATTCTGAACAAGCTCAAGGGTACCTTTGTTTGCGTCGGTGTCAAGGCTCCCGGCTTTGGTGACAGAAGAAAGGATATGCTTCGCGATATCGCCATTCTTACCGGTGGCGAGGTTATCTCGGAGGAAATCGGTCTTGATCTGAAGGAAGCTTCGATCGGTCAGCTTGGCCGTGCCCGTCAGGTGAAGATTAATAAGGAAAACACCATTATCGTCGGCGGTATGGGTGATCCCGATGCCATCAAGGCTCGCGTCAACCAGATTAAGGCCGGTATCGAAACAACGACCTCCGAGTTTGATCGCGAAAAGCTCCAGGAGCGTCTTGCTAAGCTGGCTGGCGGTGTTGCCGTTATCAAGGTCGGTGCCGCAACCGAGCCCGAAATGAAGGAAAAGAAGCTCCGCATTGAGGACGCCCTGAACGCAACGAAGGCCGCCGTTGAGGAAGGCATCGTGGCCGGTGGCGGGGTTGCACTTCTCAATGTCATTACCGAGGTTGATAAGCTGATCAACACGCTGGATGGCGATGAAAAGACCGGTGCTAAGCTCGTCCGCAAGGCACTGGAGGCTCCTGTCCGTCAGATTGCCGAGAACGCTGGCTATGAAGGCTCGGTCATTGTCGACACGATTCTCAAGAGTAAGAAGGTCGGCTACGGCTTCAATGCCGCAACCGAAAAATACGTTGATATGGTCAAGACCGGTATCGTGGACCCGACCAAGGTGACCCGTTCGGCTCTTCAGAACGCTGCTTCCATCGCTTCGATTGTTCTCACCACCGAGGCGCTCGTTGTCGACATTAAGGAAGAAACTCCTGCTCCCGCAGCTCCGATGGGCGGCGGTATGGGCGGCATGTATTAAGCAATCCCTCGACAGAGCATCGTTTTGTGCGATGCTCTGTCTTTTTATTTCTTGAAAAACCGCGAAAAATTTTATTTACCTCTTTTCAAAACCGCAGAAATATGATATACTATATAAGTTAACCAAGATTACATGACGGAAGGTTATTGGCATGAAAAAACTGCTTCGTTATATGAAAGGCTACGGCAAAGAATGTGTCCTCGGCCCGCTGCTCAAGCTGGCAGAAGCGACACTGGAGCTTTTGGTGCCGTATGTCATTATGAAGGTTGTTAATGTCGGAATTGAACAGGGCGATCAGGCCTATATCATTCGCCATACACTCCTCCTTGTCCTGATGGGCTTTGCAGGGCTCGTGTTTTCGGTTTCGGCACAGTATTTTTGCGCTAAGGCGGCCGTCGGGTTTTCATCCCGCATCCGCGAGGTACTCTTTTCGCATGTTCAGTCTCTTTCCTACCGTGAAATCGATTCACTCGGTCGCTCAACTCTCATGACACGCTTGACCAGCGATGTCAATCAAGTACAAACCGGTATCAATCTGGCGCTTCGTCTCTTTTTGCGTTCCCCCTTTATTGTTTTTGGTGCCATGATCCTCGCCTTTACCATTGATGTTGATGCCGCCGTGGTCTTTGTTGTTACCATTCCCGTTCTCTCTGCCGTCATTTTTGCCATCATGCTGATCAGCATACCCCTGAGCAAGAAGGTACAATCTCGTCTGGATGCAATTCTCTCGAAAACACGCGAAAATCTTTCGGGAGTCCGTATGCTTCGTGCGCTCTGCAAAGAAAAAAGTGAAAGCGAGGAATTTGATCAAAAAAATCGTGAGCTCAGCCGTTCTCAAAAATTTGTTGGCCGCATTACCTCGCTGATGAATCCGCTCACCTTTGTCATCATCAATGTAGCCATCGTTATACTGATGCAGCAAGGTGCCGTCAAGGTCGAGCATGGGGTCTTGACGCAGGGAGCTGTTTTGGCGCTGTACAATTATATGTCGCAGATCCTGGTCGAGCTTGTCAAGCTTGCCAATCTTATTATCAATATCACAAAGGCGGTCGCCTGCGGAAAACGTGTCGAATCGGTGCTCGAAACCTCTTCCTCCCTGTCGGTTTCCGAGGAAAAAGAGTTGGGGGACGTTGCTTCTGCCGTCGAATTTAAGAACGTTGTGTTCCGCTACGGCCGAGGCGGCGCTCCCGCGCTTTCGGATATATCCTTTTTTGCCCGTCCCGGTGAAACGATCGGTCTTATCGGCGGCACAGGCTCCGGCAAATCGACATTGGTCAATCTCCTTTGCCGCTTTTACGATCCGGAAAGCGGTGTCATCTACATCGACGGACAAAATGTAAAATCGTATGATCCCGAGGTACTCAATCATAAAATCGGCATTGTACCGCAAAAGGCAACGCTGTTCCGCGGAACAATTGCCTCCAACCTTCGCTTCGGAAAACAAGACGCAACGGAAGAAGATATGATGAGCGCTCTTCGTGACGCACAAGCTCTCTCCATTCTTGAGCAGAAGGAAGACGGCCTTAACGCAGTTGTTGAGCAGGGCGGGCGAAATTTCTCGGGCGGTCAACGACAGCGCTTAACGATTGCGCGTGCCCTGATTCGTAAGCCATCCATTCTGATTTTTGATGATAGCTCTTCGGCTTTGGATTATGCAACCGATCTTGCGCTTCGCCGCGCGCTCAGTGCTTTGCCGTATCGTCCAACAATCTTTCTTATCTCTCAACGCGCGGCAACCCTTCGCCATGCCGATCGCATTCTAGTGCTGGATGAAGGTGTGCTGGTTGGCTGTGGTACGCATGACGATCTTTACAAAACTTGCGATGTCTATCATGAAATTTGTCAGTCGCAGTCAAAGAAGGCTTGAGAGGAGGGAAGATAATGAGTCGTAAAAACAAGTTGTCGGTAACAGGCTTAAAGAAATCGCTTCGCTATGTTGCCAACTATTGGTATGCCATTGTCCTCACACTCCTCCTTGCCGCGCTTACGGTTGGTGCTACGCTCTACGTTCCCATTCTTATTGGTCATGCAATCGACTTGATGATCGGCCAAGGACAGGTTCCTCTTACGGATGTTGCCTCCTTATTGACCAGAGCTGTCCTTGTTGCTGCGATTGGCGGTGCCTCGCAGTGGCTAATGAGTCTGATCAATCACCGTATTACCTATCATGTTGTTCGCGACATTCGCCGCGATGCCTTTCGGAAAATACAGGCGCTTCCGATCTCTTATCTTGATTCCCACCCAATCGGTGATATTGTCAGTCGAATGATTACCGACGTAGATCAATTCTCCGACGGCCTTTTGATGGGATTTACCCAGCTTTTTACCGGTGTTATCACGATTGCGGCAACCCTTGTCATTATGTTCGTGATCAATCCAATCATCGCCCTTGTGGTGGTGGTGCTGACACCGCTTTCGCTCTTCATTGCCAACTTTATCGCGAAAAAGACATACCGTTTCTTTCGAGAGCAATCCACCATACGTGGTGAACAGACCGATTATATTCATGAAATGGTCGAAAACATTAAGACGGTCAAGGCCTTTTCCAACGAGGAGCACGTAATCGAGGGCTTCAAGGAAGTGAATAGCCGCTTGGAGAAGAGCTCGTTGCAGGCCATCTTCTTTTCCTCATTGATCAACCCAACCACACGCTTTGTCAATGCGGTAGTCTATGCCGCAGTCTGCGGCTTTGGTGCGATTGCGGCCATTTCCGCTGTCATTTCGGTCGGCCAGCTCTCCATGTTTCTCAGCTATGCGAACCAGTATACAAAGCCGTTTAATGAAATTTCAGGCGTTTTGGCCGAGCTTCAGAACGCACTGGCCTGTGCGGAACGTATCTTCGCATTTCTTGAGGAAGAAGAACAGATTCCCGAGGATGCTGATGCTGTTTCTCTCGGAACAGATGGTGGGACGGTTACGGCAGAGAATGTTTTCTTCTCGTATACCCCCGACCGTAAGCTGATCGAAAACTTTAATCTTGACGTGAAGCGGGGACAGAAAATTGCGATCGTTGGACCAACCGGCTGCGGCAAGACCACCTTTATTAATCTTTTGATGCGTTTCTACGATGTTGATCAAGGGCGCATCACGGTTGACGGTCACGATATTCGCAAGGTGACACGTGCCAGCCTTCGCGCTCACTATGGCATGGTTCTTCAAGAAACCTGGTTAAAGCATGCGACCGTCCGCGAAAATCTGAAGCTGGGCCGTCCCGAAGCCACCGATGAAGAGATGATTGATGCCGCCAAAAAGACCCATTGCCACGGCTTCATCTCACGTCTCGATGATGGCTATGATACCATAATCGGTGAGAACGGTGCGGAGCTTTCGGGCGGGCAAAAACAGCTGCTATGTATCGCGCGCGCCATGATCAGCAATCCCCCCATGCTGATACTGGATGAAGCGACATCCTCGATCGATACTCGCACCGAGCTCCGTGTTCAGACGGCGATGAAGCAGCTTATGGAGGGAAGAACCTCTTTTGTCGTTGCTCACCGGCTTTCCACGATTATGGAAATGGATCGCATCCTTGTGATGCGCAACGGCAATATCATCGAACAGGGAACACATGATGAGCTCATGGCAAAGGGCGGTTTTTATACCACGCTCTATAACAGCCAGTTTGCCGAGTAAAAATATTTCTATAAAATATGCTATAGGGGTTGACTTTATCGCTTTACCATGCTAAAATGTCAATATTCCTAACGTGTAAGGACATATATTATGAATCGTGAAGATCAATCGCTCCGTTTAGATGAAAAGCTTGCCTTTACCCTTCGCCAGCTCTTTGGTAGCTACGGCTACACGCGCTACCGAATGAGCAAATTTGAGGAATATGAGCTTTATGTTGAAAACAAAGACTTTATCGCCTCGCCAGGTATTATTACCTTTACCGATACCGACGGCCGTTTGCTGGCGCTAAAGCCCGATGTGACGCTCTCGATTGTCAAAAATCTGAAGCGTCGAAGCGGCACACAAAAGGTGTACTACCACGAAAACGTTTACCGTGTTTCCAAGAGAAGCGGTACCTACCGCGAGATTCCGCAAATCGGTCTTGAAGCCATCGGTGATATCGGAACCTATGAGCTTTCGGAGGTTCTGTTCCTGGCTCTTCGCTGTCTGGAAGCAACCGAGCATCCTTTCCGCCTGGATCTTTCCCATATGGGCATTCTTTCGGACGCGGTCAGCCGTTTGTCGATCAATGAGGAAGTGCGTGAGGAGCTTCTTCTCGCGATCAAGCGTAAAAATGCCGCCGGGATTCGCGATGTTCTCTTACGCTCTTCGATAGAACCCTCGCTGTCTGAGGCACTTGCAACAGCTGCCTCGCTCTATGGCACGCCTGACAGCGTGTTGCCGACTCTACGCCGTTTATTCTCCGATCCTTCACAGCAACGAGCGATCGACGAGCTGCAAGCCTTGTCCGAAGCCATAACCGCTCTCGGCTATGGCGACCGTATCGGCATCGATCTTTCGATTGTCGGGGATATGACCTATTACAGCGGTCTCATGTTCCGCGGTTATCTTGATGGGATTCCCGATGGCATTCTGCTCGGTGGATGCTACGATGGTATTATGCAAAAAATGGGACGTGCCAGCAGAGCCGTTGGCTTTGCGCTATCGCTTGATCAGTTGGATCTTCTTCAGAACGAAACACGAACCACTGACTTTGAGGCTCTTCTCCTCTATACCGACGATATCGCCCCCTCGGTTGTCCTTTCGGCAGTTACAGCGCTTAACAACCAAGGCATGACGGTTCGTGCTGCCAAAGAGATACCGGATGACCTTCACGTCGAACAAATATATTGTCTTTCACGCGACGGCAGTCTGACGCCGGCAAATAAGGAGGGAACACCGTGTTAAATATTGCTCTCCCCAAAGGACGCCTCGGCGAAAAGGTTTACGCACTTTTTGCCGAAGCCGGATACGAATGCCCGGCTGTTCTCTCAAAAAGTCGCAAGCTGATTTTTGAAAATTCCGAAAAAGGGGTTCGATACTTTTGGGTTAAGCCCTCGGATGTTGCGATTTACGTAGAGCGCGGAGCCGCCGATCTTGGCGTCGCCGGTAAGGATATTATCGAGGAATATCAACCGAATATCTACGAGCTCTTGGATTTGAAAATGGGAAAATGCCGCATGTGCGTCGCCGCTAAACGGGGCTTTCGCGAGGATCCCGACCGCACCCTGCGTGCCGCTACCAAATTTAAGCATATTGCTACCCGCTACTATGCGTCACGTTCTAAGGACATTGATATCATTGAACTCAACGGCTCCATCGAAATTGCTCCGATCCTCGGACTGTCCGATGTCATTGTCGATATCGTAGAAACCGGTACAACTCTCTACGAAAACGATCTTGAGCCCATCGAAGATATTATGCCGATCAGCGCGCGCCTTGTGGCGAACAACTCGGCCTTTCGTTTTAAAAATGCGGAGGTCGAGCAGCTTACCCAACAGCTGGCTGATGTTATTGCAAGAAAGGATGCCACAATATGATCCGTATTGTCAAACAGGATACCTTGATTCGCAATGAGGTCTTCCGTTCTGCACCACCGCAGGATGTTACCGAAACCGTTGCCTCCATTTTGCATGATGTCGAGCAACGAGGCGATGACGCACTTTTGGATTATACTGAGCGCTTTGACGGTTGCCGTCCGTCTCCGCTCACAGTTACGCCAAAGGAAATCGAGAATGCCTTTGCCGCCTTGGATTCGTCTTTTCTTGCTGTCATCCGCGAAGCGGCCGCCAATATTCGCGAATATCACGAAAAGCAATTACGTAAAGGCTACACGCTGACAAAGGAAAATGGTGTGATTACCGGTCAGCGCATCATCCCTTTGCGCCGCGTCGGTCTCTACGTACCGGGCGGTACCGCCGCCTATCCCTCTACCGTTTTAATGGACGCGATCCCGGCAAAGGTCGCAGGCTGCGAAGAAATCGTTATCGTAACTCCGCCGGACCGAAACGGTAACATTCCGCCTGCCATTTTGGTTGCCGCATCGATTGCCGGCGTTGACCGCATTGTGAAGGCCGGTGGTGCACAGGCGATTGCCGCCTTGGCATTCGGAACCGAAAGTGTGCCGCGTGTGGATAAGATTGCCGGCCCCGGCAATATCTATGTTGCCGAGGCAAAGCGTCAGGTTTTTGGCTTGGTTAATATTGATATGATTGCAGGACCCAGCGAAATTCTCATCGTTTCTGATGCCGCAAGCGATCCGCGCTTTCTTGCCGCTGATCTGCTGTCACAGGCCGAGCACGACCGCAACGCAACCGCAGTCCTTGTGACCGACAGCGAGGTGCTGGCAAGCCGTGTCAGTCATGAAATTGAACGCCAGCTGCTCACCTTGCCGCGTGCCGCGATTGCCCGTGAGTCTATCGACAAGAATGGCTTGATCGTTGTCACAAGTAATCTCAATTTTGCAATCGCGATGGCTAACGAGATTGCACCGGAGCATTTGGAGCTTGCTGTCGATGATCCGATGACCTTCTTGGATCGCGTCAAGAATGCCGGCTCTGTCTTCCTCGGTCGCTATACTCCCGAAGCCGTAGGCGATTATTTTGCCGGACCAAACCATACACTTCCTACCTCCGGCACCGCTCGTTTCTCCAGCCCACTGTCCGTGGACGATTTCATTAAAAAATCACAATTCATTTATTACAGCAAGGAAGCGCTGGCCGATGCGTACGGTAAGGTGGCTCTGTTTGCCGAAGAAGAAGGACTATCCGCTCATGCACGCAGTGCCCGCATTCGTTTTGAAGAAATATGAGTAAGTTTTTACATCCTAAATACCAATCACTCTCTTGCTATGTCCCCGGGGAACAGCCCAGAGACAAAGCCTACATTAAACTGAATACCAATGAGTCCCCATATCCGCCCTCTCCCGAGGTCATTGCCGCCGTCGATGCCAATGCGGTCGCGGATCTTCGTCTGTATTCCGATCCGGAAGGTAAGTGTCTTCGCCAGAAGCTGGCCGATCGCTACAGGGTAGCCCCTGAGAATATTTATCTTGCCAACGGCTCGGATGACATTCTCAGCTTTGCCTTTATGGCTTATGCCTCTGATGGCGAGCCTGTTGCCTTTGCGGACATAACCTACGGATTTTATTCGGTTTTTGCCGCGCTGTACGGTTCGGATGCCAAGATTTTACCGCTTCGCGAAGATTTTTCGATTGACTATCGGGATTATCTGGGGATCGACCGCACCATATTCTTGGCGAATCCCAATGCACCGACCGGTCTTGCCCTCAGCGTTGAAAACATTGAGAAAATTCTGGAAAGCAATCCCGGGCGAGTTGTCATCATCGATGAAGCCTACGTTGACTTTGGCGCAGAGTCCTGCTTACCACTTGTTCACCGCTATGATAATCTGTTGATTGTACGTACCTTTTCAAAATCCAGATCGATGGCCGGTGCCAGACTTGGATTTGCCATCGCCTCTCGGGGAATCATTGAAGACCTTAACCGCATCAAGTTTTCGACAAACCCGTATAATGTCAATCGCTTGACCTTGCTTGCCGGTGCCGCCGCCATCGATTCGGACCATTACTTTATAGAGAATTGTGAGCGGATAATGAAAACGCGCACCAAAACCGAAGCTGCATTGTCTGCACTTGGTTTCGAGGTGATTCCCTCAAAAGCCAATTTTATCTTCGCTAAACACAATGCCATGAGCGGTGAGGCCATTTATCAAGCGCTGAAGGAACGTGGAATCCTTGTACGCCACTTTTCCTCTCCGCGCATCACCGAGTATAACCGCATTACGGTTGGTTCTGAGGAGGAAATGGCATCTCTTCTTGCTACCTTAGCCGATATTCTTGCATCATCCTAATTTCAAAGTGAGGGATTCTGTTATGAGAACCTGTACACGAAATCGCAATACAAGTGAAACGAAAATATCCCTATCGCTCACCCTGGAGGGGAAGGGGAAGGCCAATATACAAACCGGTTGCGGCTTTTTTGATCATATGTTGACACTCTTCGCCTCTCACGGTCGCTTCGATCTTACGATCCTCTGCGATGGCGATCATGATGTCGATGATCATCACACCGTTGAGGATGTCGGAATCCTTCTCGGTGCATCGTTCCGAGAGTGTCTTGGTGACTGTCGTGGGATTCGCCGCTACAGCTCGTTGGTTCTACCGATGGATGAAGCGCTGGTTCTTTCGGCACTCGATATCTCCGGCCGAGGATATTTAGGCTTTGACTGTCTGTTTCCCACCGAAAAGGTCGGCACCTTTGATACCGAGCTGATCAAGGAATTCTTCCTCGCTTTTGTCAGAGAAGCCGAGCTTACGCTTCATCTCCGTAAGCTGGCCGGTGAAAATTCTCACCACATTGCCGAAGCCCTCTTTAAGGCTACGGCACGTACCTTGCGTGAGGCTGTTGCCATTGATCCCACATTGGCTGAGGAGATACCGTCAACAAAGGGAGTTTTGCTATG
>SVSA01000032.1 GCA_015064545.1 Oscillospiraceae bacterium
TATTGTGTCCATCCGTTTGCATTTCTTTTCCGCACGAGCATATTTTCTCGGGAAGATCCCAACCGTCATCGACACTGTTGTCAAAGATAACCATACCACATTTCGAACAGTAATAATGCGGTTTTAATGGGTTGATTTCCGTTGCGCCCAAGAGATAAGCCACAAAGGATGCACCCGTTCCGCCTCTTACCCGAATATGCTCACCTTGCTTTTTGGCTTCGGAAGCAAGTACAGACAACAGATTGAAATATACGATCATATCCGTGTTCTGCATTTCCGCATGCTCTGTCAGCAAACGGTTCATGATTTCGAGGGGCGTTGGGTTGCCATAGCGTTCACGCATGGCATCAAAGGATTTGTTCCATAGCTGTTTTTTCATTGCAAATACTCCTTTAGTATCCTTCTTTTCAGAGGAATGATATTTGCAAGTCAGAAGCTCATCAACGCTGACTCCAAGTACATCGCTGAGTTTATATAAAATATTACTCTGCGGTTTGGAAGAGCCGTTCTCCCATTTTGAAACCGCCTTGTCGGAAACGCCGACGAGCGCGCCGAGCTGATACTGCGTAAGGCCTCTACGCGATCTTAGCTCATGCAGAAAATTACCAAAACTATAGTCTCTCATAATATCCTCCGTCTGCTTGCTGATTATATTATAGCATGAAAATGTAGTTCTTCAAGACGGAAGATATCTACCACAGGTAGAAATCCCAGACGCTTGCGTCTGAGGCAAGCATAGCGCGAGGCTGTCCTCACGCCCTTTGGCAGACGCCCGAAGCCGCGATTGGTATAGCACAAGTACAGATAAGGCGCCCTCCGGGAGGGAGCCTTTAGCAAGCTACCGCAATAGAAAAACACCACCAAAGAAATTCCTTGGTGGTGTTCGTGTTTCTTCGCTAAGAATACCGAGGAAAGATCAGACCATTTTTTGTTTGTTGATGACAAGCGAAAAACGAATCCCGAGCTTCTCCGCTGCCTTACGGCAAAGCAGCATACGATTCAGAAAGATTTCAAAGTACTCAATCACCGGACAAATCGACGTATCAATATCCAAATCCAACGTAATTTCCTCGCGGTTGATCGAAACCTCCGAGCGGATAACCGAATAGTTCACACGGTCATGAATATCAAAATGCAACAAATCGGCATTCCTGACACGGTTACGGCGCACATCGGTTTTGTCGGCAAGAATCAAGGCCGCCGCAACGGGATTCACCGGAAAAGCGGTTTTTTCATCGTGATTGCCGATTGCAGTGATTATGGTTGCAATCTCTTCGGGATCGGCCTCCATACGATCGAGTAAGCGAAAGGCCATAATCGCACCGCTTTGTGCATGGTCGATACGATTGATGACGTTTCCGATATCGTGAAGATAGCCGGCAATCTCGGCAAGCTCTGCCTCTCGCTGGGAATACGACAAGACCGTCAGAATTTTTTTGGCGGTAGTGGCCACCTTCGTGACATGCGGAAAGCTATGCTCGGTGAAGCCGAGGGCGATGAGCGACTCATCCGCCTTTTGAATATAGCTACGAATCGAGGGATTGTCCTTGACTTGTTCGATTTGAATTTTCATAGTTTCGAATCCTTTCTTAACACGTTTCTATTGTAACACAGAATCTCGATGCGGTCAAGAGGAAATCCGACGGAAGGAATTGACATTTCGCAATTCTTGGGGTATAATAGAAGCATCATCACAAAGGAGGCCATCCCGTGAGACGACTTGGCTATATTCTCCGTTGTATCCTGCACATGGACTACCGCGCCATGCTGCGTACCGTTGGAAAAATTCATAAAAAAAGCGGCAAAAGCCGTTTGGTCCTTTTTATTGACATGGTCTACTGCGGATTCCGATACGGAACCGGCTATAAGGATTATGATCTCAATGAATGGTGGACGCTGAATCGCGAACAACGCAGTACCTATCTCACCCGCGGTATCAACAATTCGATTATTGCGCGCTATAACGACTCTAAGAGCTACTATATCCTCGACAACAAGGTTGAATTCAATCGCTTTTTCGCCGATACGCTCGACCGTCAATGGATCGATCTGACACACGCCTCCAAGAAAGAATTTGCTATCTTCCTAACCAAAGTCGATGCGGTTTTGGCGAAGCCGATCGATGCCACCTGCGGGGAGGGCTGTGTCAAATGTGACAAGGCCGATTTTGCCGATCCCGACGCCCTCTATGACCGTCTTGTGGCTTCGGGCAGTACGCTGGTCGAAGAATATATTGTACAGCACAGCGAGCTCTCTCACCTCTATCCCCATTCGGTCAACACCCTGCGTATTGTTTCCATCGTCGACAATGACGGTGAGCCGCATATTCTGTTTGCCTTTCTCCGAATCGGACAGGGCGGCCGTGTGGTAGACAATCTGAACAGCGGCGGCATGGCCGCCCCCATCGACCTCGAAAAAGGACAGATCAGCAACGTCGCCTTCGATAAGGACTATCATTATTTCGACACCCATCCCGACACCAAGGTGCCATTGATCGGCTATCCGATTCCGCGTTGGGAAGAGGCCGTTGCCTTGGTTCTGAACGCCGCCCGTCGGATTCCGCAGCTCCGCTATGTCGGCTGGGACGTTGCCGTCACCGAAAACGGCGTCGTGTTTGTCGAGGGAAACCAGCATCCCGGTCACGACTTTTTACAAATGCCGCCGCACACGCCCAACAAAATCGGTATGCTTCCCCGCTACCGTCAGTATCTTGACATTTAAATCTGCGCGGACTCACGCAAACATTCTAAGCCATCACGCTTTCGTGATGGCTTTTTCTTTGGCAGACAATCCCCTACACACAAAATAAAACTGACATCACCGAAAAAGCGATGTCAGTTCCTGATCGATTACTCACAAAAAAGCTTTGTTTCGGTCTGCCCCTTCCCAAGCATAAGAAGAGGCGACCGAACATATAAGTACATTACAACGCTGCAATCTTTGTGATACAAGCGCGGCAAATCAGCCTGCCATTGAAATACGACACCTGATCCGCATTGCCGCAGAACAGGCAAGCCGGCAGATACTTTTTCAAAATAATGCGATCATCGTCAATAAAGATCTCAACGGCATCTCCCTTTTGATCGATTTCCATATTCTTACGAATTTCGATCGGCAGCACAATGCGTCCGAGCTCATCCACTTTTCTGACAATTCCGGTTGATTTCATGGTTTTTCCTCCTGTTATGACAGCCAAATCTTCCTGATTACGGCAGATTCCACGCTATTTATTTCGCTTTCGACATTAGATTACCATATTTTGGTCTTTTTGTCAAGAATATCGCAAAAATATCCAAAAATTAACATTCTGTTAATATTTTACAAATATAGCAATTTCAGGAAGGTAATTGGTATATGGCATTTCGCATTTCGGGAATTCTGATGGTCATTTCCTTTCTCTTTGCCCTATGCACGGGCAATCTTCCCTCGTTAGCTGAAGCAACCGTTAGCGGATGCGGTAAGGCCGTTACGGTGACCTTGTCACTCCTCGGTATGATGTGTCTTTGGGGCGGTCTCATGCGTGTTGCTGAGGTTACCGGCATTTTGAAGCGATTGGAAAGACTGCTGCGTCCCTTGCTCTCACGCATCTTTCCCGATGCTGCCCGAAGCGGACGCGGTATTCCCGAGATTGCGGCCGCGATTGTAGCGAACATACTCGGAATCGGAAATGCGGCAACTCCGCTGGCATTGCGTGCCATGGAGCGTTTGTCCGAGGGACATCGCGACTGTGCCAGCGATGATATGGTAACCTTCACGGTTCTCGGCACCGCCTTTCCCAGTCTGATTCCCACAACCGTACTCTCGCTGTTAACAGCGGCAGGCAGTCACCGCGCCTTTGCCATTCTTCCTGCTGTTTGGCTCACCTCGCTCTGTCTCTCCCTGTTCGCAGTTTTGACGGCACGTGGCTTGCGACATTTGAAGCGAAAGGACGTCACACCATCATGATGACACTTGCCTCGCTTGCGCTTCCCCTGCTCTTTGCCCTGTTCGGTCTTCTCTTGGCCTTCTCCCGTAACGATCTGGCCGACGCCTTCCGGACAGGAGCTACCGAAGGACTCCATACTGCCTTTGGCCTTCTTCCAACGCTTGTGATGCTGATGACTGCTGTCAGCATGTTCAGCGCCAGCGGCGCACCGGCTTATATCGCGACATGGCTGGCGCCTGTGCTGGCCAAGCTTGGGATTCCGTCCGAGCTGACGCCGCTATTACTGATACGCTCCCTTTCGGGAAGCGGCTCTACGGCTTTACTGACACAGCTTTACGATACCTACGGTCCCGACAGCGCGATCGCTTTTTACGCCTCGGTTTTGACCGCCTCCTCCGATACGTTACTATATGTCATCGCTGTCTATTTAAGCGGGATAAAAAAGACAAGGCACACCCTGCTTTCGGCCATTCTGGTCATGTTGCTCGGCATTTTACTCTCCGGAATTTTCAGCCGGCTGTATTATCCGGGATAAGCACCGCCGCACTATCTCCCAAAAGGTGAAACACATGCTCTAGTGCCCGAGCGCGCAGACGGTAGATTTGAGATTTTTCATACCCTAGCTCATCCATAAGATCGGACGCCGCCATCCGAAAGGTTCCTTCAATATAAAAGCGCATCAAAATGCGCCGTTCCACCGAGGGCAACCGATCCAGAACCCCCTGTATGGCGGCCAGTTTCCCTTCGATTGCTACACGGCTGACCTTGAGCTCTTTTTGCCGGAATCCCGCTCTTCGATGAAGTGCTGTCAAGGTCTCGTTTTCACCGCTATCCTCCCGACCGTTCTCCTGATCCAACAAAAGCAGGAGACGAGAGGAAGAGAACATTTGTTCGTCTATTATATGTAATTGTTCACTCAACGTGACATACTGCTTCAAATACGCTTCCGCGATCCGGTGTGACTTTTTCATAATTCTTCTCCTTTTTTCCGAAAAATCGGCCAAATATCTTGACAACATTACAATTATCCGCTATAATTGTGTATATACAACTATTATATTCCGAGTTTTCGGAATTGTCAAGATACTCTTCCAGAATTCACGTTTTCTTTACAAAGTTACGATCAGGAGGCCGTCTATGTTCTCGGAAATCCTCAAACAGCTCTTACAACAGCATCATTTGAATGCGCTCACACTGGCCAAGCAAATCGGAGTTCCCAAAACCGTGGTCTACGAATGGCGAAGCGGCGAACGCGAGCCCAGTGTGGAAAATCTGGTTAAGCTCTCCGACTTTTTTGGTGTTTCGCTCGAACACCTCACCGGCCGTGCCGAGGTTGAGCATGACCCGCTGGAAAAAGAGCTGGTTGTGCTTCTTCGTGCTACCAAAAATACCTCACAAAAGGATTATGAGATTTTGATGGCAAGCTTCAAGAGCCACCTTGACACCTATCTCCGCACGGCAACCAAGGAAGATCATGACTGAAGCCGCGATTCGCGATACGGCGGTTTCGCTTCTTCTCCGTCAGCCGCTTCAGGGCGCCTTTGCGCTCCACTTTTTTGACTACCGTCATTTTTTGACCGACGGTAAGGTGTTGTTTGACACCATTGCCTCCTATGAATCCCGAACCGGAACCCGCTTACCGATTCGGGTGGACGGGTTATCCATCCAAAACGGCCCCCATACCCTGCTTTTCTATGAGGATCGCGGCCGTTCGCGCTCACGAATCGCGTTTACCATCGCGCACGAGCTCGGCCATATCTATCTTTCCCATCGCGAAGGCTCCCGTCATGAGGAGAACGAAGCCAACCGTTTTGCCGCCGAGCTGTTACTGCCAACCTGCGTTGTCCGTTATCTCGACTGCCGTCTTGGTCATCCGCTCTCCCCTTTACAGCTGACCGCCTACTCGGCCGCCTCTCTTACGGTTTGCCGCCGTCGACGTGCCATGCTCGACCGCCTTGGCCCCTCCGCCATTACCGAAAACGAAACCAAACTCGTCAAGCGCCTGTTCCTCCCCGAAAACTAAACGGCAAAAGCTACCCGAAAAACAAATATTGTCCTAAAAGAAGTCATAAAATGACATACTTTTTTCGTTTTATCCCCTTGAAAAACCGGATAGTTTCCTGTATAATGGGAATCAGAATGGATCATCGATCCGAACTCTTTGTATATCGTGAAGGAGATATCTATGGAACTCAATCTGAAAGACAAGGTTGTCATTGTTACCGGTGGCGGCGGCGCAATCGGCTCCGCGATCTGTAAGCAGTTTGCCAAGGAAGGCGCTAAGGTTGTCGTTACCGGCCGTACGCTGGCCACGCTTCAGACCGTTGTTGACGAGATTAAGGCAGAGGGCGGCGAAGCAACCGCCATCACCTGCGACGTCGGCAAAAAGGAAAGCGCCGAAAACCTGATCAAGGAAACGGTTGCCGTTTACGGTGCTGTTAATGTTCTGGTCAATAATGCCGGCATCAACGGCGGTCCCGAATACCGCAAGAGAACCCACGAATATGATGACGGTCTGTGGGATCGCATTATGTCTTGCGACCTGAACGGTGTATACTACTGCTCCAAGTATGCTATCGCGCAAATGCTGCAGCAGGGCACGCCCGGTTCGATCATTAACATTTCCTCGATCGCCGGTGTTCAGCCGCTTCGTCTTCAGGTTGCCTTTACTGCCGCTAAGGCCGCTGTCATCAATATGTCGAAGGCTATGGCTCTCGAATATGCACAGGATCATATCCGCGTCAACGTAATCTGCCCCGGCTCGATTATGTTTGAAGGCACAAGAAAGCTGTTCTATGCCAATCCCGAAACTGCTGAAAAGATGATGGCTTCGATTCCGATGCACCGTCCCGGTGAGCCCGACGATATTGCCGGTGCCTGCTGCTTCCTCGCTTCGGATACGGCCGCCAGCTACATCACCGCCGATGTGCAGATCATCGACGGCGGATGGACCTCCTCGATCCGTACCTTCTGAGATTAGCTTCCCGTTCATACAACGCACCCCGCTCGACCTTACGGTCGCTGCGGGGTGCTTCATTTTTTGTAAAACAGTTTCTTTCGTATAAGGACAATACCGCCTGGATACACTAACAATATCTTCCGTTTTGAAAGGAGTTTGCCATGAACGATACCAAAAAACTACTGAAGGAATGCGATGCGGGATGCAAAACCGCTATTAACGGTATGGCGCAGGTTCTCACGCACGTCGGCTCGACCGAGCTTCGTTCGGTCATCGCGGCCTGCAGTAACCGTCATGCTACACTCGGCGACCGCTGTCATTCGCTGTTGAACCGCGAGGGAGAAAGCGGCGGAGATCCACCGCCAATGTCCGACACCTTCATGCGTATGGGTACCGGTCTCAAGCTGGCGGTCAACGATGCCGACCATCACATTGCCGAGATGATGGCGGACGGTGCTAACATGGGCATGAAATCGATTGCTAAGGTCATGAATGCCTGTCCCGAGGCCTCCTCCGAAAGCCGCACCTTAGCCGCCGATCTCATCCGCGAAGAACAGCAGTTTTTTGCGGACATGCTCCGTTTCCTGTAATCTCGGCAAAACCGCGTACCCTTCGCTTCGGAACGGTACGCGGTTGTTACTCTCTATGGGTTTCGCCAAAGACGGAAGGTGGGCTCCATCGTATTGGCAAATTTGTAAAACAAAATATCAGGATCAATCCGCGACACAACATTTGCCATGCGTTTCCGCGTACGCAATACCTCCTCGGCTCCGTTGATCGCATGTGCCATCAGCCCAACACCGGGTGTCTCAAGCATCCGAACCTCCATGCTGTTTTCTTCGTAAAACAACTTTAACCTCCGACTGCTTGCAACTTCGAGAAAATCAATTTGAAGCTTGATCACGCCGCGGCCGTCTTCATCCTGTGCCAAGGCAGCGGTGACGGCCGTATGATAATCGGTTTCGGAGAATCTCACCACGCTCCGCACCGTGCGATCAAACTGAAAGGGGAGTATTATCTCGCGCTCCCCCTCCCTCACCCGAAGACAAAAAGCCTCGGCCGTTTTCTCCACCGTCATCGCGCGGATTCCCTCGGCATATCGGTTTCGAAGTACCTGCTCAACAAACGGTAGCAGACTCAAATTACCGGTACCGGTCATCGTTTCGGTACGGATAATGGCCCCGGCATTAGAGCGAATACAATAGGTCACGCCAAGGATCTTCTTGAACCATCGAGGCAGGAGCTTCGGCCAACGGCGCGGGGCTTCCTTGGCAGCAATAGCGGAAAGCTGTTTGCGGAGAATGGCTTCCCCCGCCGTATCCCGTGGGAGAGACGAGACGGTCGGTTTAGCGAAATATCGCGCCAAAAGCGAATAATAGCGGCTTTGCTGAAACAGCTGCTCTAAGCCGCCGTTGGTAACAATTATCGTTTCACTATCCCGAAATGCCAACATATCCTGTCCAAACATGCCGTTAAACAAAAAGCTGTTCTGCTTGCGTCCCACCCAGATATGAAGGCCGTAATCAAAGTCTCCGTAGCTTTCGGGAACCGACACGGCTGCCGTTGTTGCCCGATTCACCCACTGCTCGGACAGCAGGCGCTTTCCGTGCCACAGTCCATGATTCAGATAAACCAGGCCCAACTTGGCAACATCCTCACGGCGAAGATACAGCCCCCAGCCGCCGGCCTCAATGCCTTCCGGAGAGGTTTCCCAATGCAATACCGTGATACCGAGCGGCATAAAAAGCCGTTCCCTAAGATATTCCAGCATCGGTTTACCGCTCACCTCTCGCACAATCGCGGCAAGCACATAGGAATTCATGCTGTTATACGAAAACTGCTTCCCCGGCTCAAAGCGCACATGGGACTCAAAATAGGCACGGAGCCAATTTTCCTCCACCGTCGCCCCGGCTTCGGCAAAGGAGGAGCCCGAGGTCATCGTCAGAAGATGACGAACCGTAAGGCTTTTATGTGTCAACTGAAGAAGGGGCGACAAACGCTTTTCCAAGACCTTGACAACCTTGTCCTCAAGCGACAGCTTTCCCTCGTCAATCAAAAGACCGATCGCGGTAGCGGTGACGGATTTGCTGAGCGAATGTCCGACATGATACAGCTCGGAACGGTAGGCGCCGTACACCGCGTCGCAAATCACCGCTCCTTGACGCACGATCAGTATCCCGTGGAGTGTTAAGGTCGGATCTGCTTCCGCTTCGGCTAGAAATGCGGCTACCGTTCGGGAAGAAATCCCCGTTTCCTCGGGACGTTTTCGCGGCAAAGGGCTAAGCTCCGGTACCCCGAGGGGAGCAAGCGGCTTCGCCATCATCCCCGCAATCATCGGTTCGGTCGGTTTGGAACGGTCAAACATATGTGCCAGGTGCTTGATTAAGTTTGTATTTACAATCAAATCCATGGTTGCCTCCGCAGATACATCACTTCCAAGGATAGTATAGCACATTTTTTGCGGCTTGTACAGACGGTACTTCGTTTTTGTACGCCAAAGATCGTTCTTTTTATGACAAATTCCGCAGAACACTTGATTTTTTTATCGATTGGGAGTATAATTGTGTGTAACAAGGAATTTATCCCGCGCGAGCGGATAGGAGGTACTCTATATGTCTGAAGAATGCACCCATGATTGTTCTACCTGCAGCAGTAACTGCGCATCCAAAAAGGAGAGCCTGCTTGCTCCCAATAATGCATACAGCTCCATTGGCAAGGTTATTGGAATTGTCAGCGGCAAGGGCGGCGTCGGTAAATCGATGGTCACCTCGATGATGGCCATCACCATGAACCGCCGTGAGCTTAAGACTGCGATTCTCGATGCCGATATCACCGGCCCCTCGATCCCCAAGATTTTTGGTGTCAAGGGTCCTGTCACCGGCGACGATAAGGGTATTGCACCCGCCGTTTCCAAGATGGGAACCAAAATTATGAGCTTAAATCTCCTCGTTCCCGAGGAGACGACTCCGGTTGTCTGGCGCGGCCCGGTGATTGCCGGAACGGTCAAACAGTTCTGGACCGATGTTTACTGGGATCAGGTCGACTGGATGTTTGTCGATATGCCTCCCGGAACCGGTGATGTTCCGCTCACGGTCTTCCAATCGATTCCGCTGGATGGCATCATCATTGTGACAAGTCCTCAGGAGCTTGTCTCGATGATCGTTGCCAAGGCCGTCCGTATGGCACAGCTGATGAATGTCCCTGTGCTTGGTATTGTTGAAAACTTCAGCTATTTGAAGTGTCCCGACTGCGGCAAGGAAATCTCGGTCTTCGGCCCGTCTCATGTTGACGAGGTAGCAGCTGAATACGGCCTTGATGTGCTGGCACGTATTCCGATCGATCCCACGCTTGCGAATCTTTGCGACAAGGGTGCGCTCGAGCTGATGGAATGTGACGTCATGGAGGCCGCCGCCGACGCTCTCGAAACTAAGCTGGCATAACCTCTCTTTCAAAAGAAAAAGGCGATAACCTTCTCTCTGCATTCTTAACAGAGAATTGGAAGCACGGAATAATCGGCAGAGAAACTTGTTTTCTCTGCCGATTTATGCCATAATGGAATTTGCGAAAAGCCTCCCTTGACACAAGGGAGCCTTTAGATGCGCACTATAGAGGTATGAGCGTTGCCCTATGCCTTTGTCATACAATAGCGAGACCGGCCATAAAACGATAACAAGGATTGGGACATAGCTGAATAACAGAAAGGTGAAATAAAGGTGGTAAGCGTCCAATTTCATCATAACAAAAGAATTATCTGCGGCATTTTGTTAGCAAAGTATCAACGTCCGCATGACGAAGTTTATTCTGTAAAGAAAAGATTTTTATGGAAAACCAAAACCGTCCATAAACATAAAACAGTAAATACCCCTTTATATCTGGTTTTCATTCCTTGGAAACATCAGGAAAAAGAACTGATCGAAATCGAGGAAAAATTTATTATTAATCCCGAATCGATTCAGATGGATCAAACATGGATTACTGTTGAAAAGTTTACAAGTAAAAGAACCGAGTCCTTTGATACCCATAGTTGGAACGAAAGCCTTGAAGTGAATAATTTTATTGGTTACCAATTTATATACAAAAATAACCGTTTTATGATCCGTGTTTGCTTACACGAATGGTGGGAACCCCTAACGATCCTATATCAGAATATACCGCAATTACTGAATGTGGATCTGGATAATGAAGAATAATCAATAACCCCGACAGACCATTACGGCTGTCGGGGTTATTGATTTGTTGACAGCGGCGCAATAATGAAGCAACTGACCATCATTTCTCTGCTCATTTTGCGCTACCTTTGTTATCGCCTTTTGATATCAAAACCGGAGCTGCAAGCAGCTCCGGTTTTCTTTTTTCCCTTACGGAATATTGGCAATCTTTTCGTAGTCGTAGGTTACCGGGTACTTCTTTTCGAGTTCCTCCAGGTAATCGGTATACTCTTCGTTCTTCAGACCATTTTCGGCATTGACCTTCCAGGCAATGTTACCGTCACCAACATAGTACATGATGTGATAGCCATGCTGTGTCTTCACAATGTCCACATCGCCGGTCTTGCGATCCTTATGGAAGAGCCAGTCGTTAAACTCGGTCACCATCACACCCTCAAGAACATTTTCATACAGGCCGCCGTCCTTGGCGTTGCCATCATAAGAATACTCCTTGGCCAGCTCACCGAAGGCCTCGGCGGTCATCTCACCGGCCTTGTACTGCGCCAAAATCTCCTCTGCCTTTGCCTTAGCATCGGCATCGCTGTACTCGTTCAGCGAGAAGAGAATGTGACGAACATCCTTAGTGATCGCTTCATCCAGGTACTTGGGCGCATCGAGCAGGTATACGGTTACAGTATACTTCTCATCGTCCTCAATCAGCGTCGTATCGCCGGCTTTTCTTTCGTCCTTGAAGGCCCACTCAAAGAAATCATCGTCTTCGACATAGAGAGCCTCGGTCTTGGTAAAGCTCTTGAGGTAATCCTCATCGGTTTTTTCGGTACTACCGCTTTCAGGCGTTGAGGTAACAACAGCGGTATCGGTTTCCTTCTTGGCCTCCTCAATCGCCTTTTCCATCTCGACGATCAGGTTACGGAAGGCCTTAGGATCCGAGGCCTTGGCCAAGAACTCCTCTGCCTTCTTCTTAGCCTCGGCAAGGGCTTCCTTCTTCTCAGCAGCCGTTGCATTCGAGGCATACTCTGCCTTGAAGGTATAATAGACGTAATCAAACATATAGAAGGAGGAGGGGTTATCCTCAACAAACTTCTCGATTTCCTCGTCCGTATATTCAAAGGTCTTGAGCAGATCCGTATAGTACTTGGTAGCAAGCGCCTGAAGCTCGCGAATGGTTCTGACCGACTTGGCGGTAACACCATTCACATACACGGTGGCCAGATAGCGATCCAGGCTGATATAGCCCTGCTTATTGGCATATTCCTTGAGCTCCTTCATTTCGTCATCGATCGCGGCAATCTCGTCCTCATCCAGCGAATAGCCCTTTTCCTCGGCCTCGGTTGCCAGAGCAACAAGCTCATTCAGCTGAAGCTGAACCATCGAAAGGAAATACGCGAACCAGGTTTGATCGGTTCCGGCAACCTTCTGCGATTTCAGACTCTTGGCCGTATCCAGTTGATAGTAGGAGAGGATGTAATAATTCTCATTGATGAACGAGGTGTACTGATTGTAGAGAAGATAAGCGATCATGGCGTTATCGATCTCATACTTTTCCGAGGTAGCGGCAATAACGCCTTCGAGCTTCGGTGTCTTTGCCAGCGATGTAGCTACGATAGCGACAACCAGCGACACGGCTATGACAAGCACGGCGGCCATTGTCACATACTTCTTAATTCTCGCCTTTTTTTCCTGCATTCTGATAAGCTGTTTCTTTGAGAGCTTCACTTCGGAAGACGAATTTCCCTGATTTTCGGAAATCCGAATCTCTCTGTTGCGGCTTCCCTTGCCCATTGGTTTACTCCATTCCCCGACGAGTTACAGTATATTTTTATCGCTGTCGAACATATGCCGTCAATCGTCGGCTCGCGGCATACAAGGCATCCGATAAGCAGTTTTCCTTCGCTCGGACGCATCGGCTGATGTATCAGTCGTCAAACAGTTTTATTTTATCATAAAAAAAGCTTTTCGTCAAGAGAAAGATGCGTATTCGCTTGAAATTTACTGTTTTTTCACAATCTTTGCGACGATCCTTGCCTCTTCCCTGCTTTCGTGTAAAGTTTTTGCGAACTTTTTATAGACAAATCGAAGAATCTGTGTTATAATAGCATATTGAAAAAAATATCGCGAGGAACCACACCTTGAAGCTCTACAAGTACTCGGTCGGTGCTATGGGCACCAACTGTTATCTCGCCGTAGACGAGGCCACCAAAGAGGCGGCTGTGATCGATCCGGGCGGGGATTATGAAAAAATCGCTGCTGCCATTGCCGCAAAAGACTGTCACGTCTCGGCAATTCTGCTGACGCACGCACATTTTGATCATCTGTTGGCACTGGAGCCCCTCCGCAAGCTGACCGGTGCGCCGCTTTATGTCCATGCGGCCGATGCCCCTTTCCTTTCGGATAACACACTGAATCTTATGCAGCGTTTTTCGGGGGAAACCCTGACCATCCGTCCGCCTGAGCAGCTGCTTCACGACGGTGACACGGTTGCGGTCGGGCAAGAAGCCTTTACCGTCATTCATACACCGGGCCATACGCCGGGCTCGGTCTGCTTCTTGAACCGCGACACGATTGTTACCGGCGATACGCTCTTCCGCGAGAGCATCGGACGCTATGATTTTCCCGGTGGGGATTATGCTACCATTCTCTCCTCGCTGGGCAAGCTGGTCGCGCTCGGTCAAAACGGTATCGATTACCGTCTCTGCCCCGGTCACGGTCCCTCGACTCATCTGAATTACGAAAAAGAACACAATCTGTACCTGAACTAAGAAAGGACTCATCATGGATTATCAACGTCTTGCCGATCTCCTGTTTCCTGAGGTAATTAAAACACCGGCCGAGATCGAAGCAAACTATCCCCCACGCCAACTGCCCGAGGGCGCAAAGGTAACGCGCTTTGCCCCCAGCCCTACCGGCTTCGTGCATTTCGGCGGACTCTTCCCCTCTACCGTCTGCGAGCGTCTGGCTCACCAGTCGGGGGGCGTCTTCTACCTTCGCATTGAGGACACCGACGCCAAGCGCGAAGTGGAGGGGGCGGCAGAAGGTCTGATCAAGACGCTTGCCACCTACGGCATCCACTTCGATGAAGGTGCCATCCTCGATGAAAACGGCAAGATCGGTGCCAAGGGCATCTACGGCCCTTACAAACAGAGCGAGCGCGGCCCCATCTACCGTGTCTTCGCCAAGAAGCTGGTAGCGGAGGGCAAGGCTTACCCCGTATTCACCTCCCAAGACGAGCTGGATAAGTTGAACGCCGCCGACAAGAAAACGGAAGTCAAAAACAAGATCTGGACTGAAGAGGCCTCCGCCGCCCAGCGGGAGGAGATGCTGAAGCAGCGTGAATTCACCATGGAAGAGGTAGAAGCTCATCTTGCGGCAGGCGATCCCTTCGTCATCCGCATCCTCTCCGACGGCGACGGCGAAAAGACCGTCAAAAGTGCCGATCTCATCCGCGGTGCGCTCGAGTTTCCCGAGAACGACGAGGACTTCGTCCTTCTCAAATCCGACGGTATTCCTACCTACCACTTTGCTCACGCCGTCGACGATCATCTCATGGGCACCACCCACGTCATCCGCGGGGAGGAATGGCTCCCTTCGCTGCCCAAGCACGTACAGCTTTTCCGCTATCTCGGCTTTAAGCTTCCTAAGTATATGCACATCGCCCAGATCATGCGTCTCGACGAGAACGGCAACAAGAAGAAGCTCTCCAAGCGTGACATGGGTGCCAACATGGACGACTACACCCGTATGGGCTACTGCCCCGAGGCGGTGTGCGAGTATATTATGACCCTTCTCAACAGTAACTATGAGGAGTGGCACATGCAGAATCCCGACAAGCCCTACACCGACTTCCCCTTCAACATCAAGAAGATGGCGGTGGCCGGCTGTCTCTTCGACTTTGCTAAGCTGAACGACGTCTCCAAGAACGTCCTTTCCCGCATGACCGCCGAGGCTGTCTACGACAAGCTTACGGCATGGGCGAGCGAATTCGATCCCGATTTTGCCGCCGAACTGACCGCCGATCCTGCCTTCACCCGTGCGATCCTGGCTATGGGACGCGGCGGCAAGAAGCCGCGAAAGGACCTTGCCACCTGGTGCGATGCCAAGCCGTATATGGGCTTCTTCCTTGATCGCTGCTTTACCGTAGAAGACGAATATCCCGCAAAGTTCCCCAAGGAGCATATCGTATCGGTTTTGACCAAATTCCTTGCCTCCTACGATGACGCTGACGACATGAACATCTGGTTCGATAAGGTCAAGGCCATCGCCGCCGAGCTCGGCTATGCCACCGACATGAAGGCCTACAAGCAGAATCCCGATGCCTATCCCGGCAATGTGGCCGATGTGAGTATGTTCCTCCGCGTGGCCGTCACCGGCAAAGCAAACTCTCCCGATCTCTACACCGTTATGCAGATTCTTGGCCGCACCCGCACCGAGAAGCGGATCCGTGCCATGATTGACTCACTCTCTTGACCGATTATGTGAAAGGATACTGGACATGGCTATTGAAGCATCCAATTTTATCGAAGAATTTATTAACGAAGATCTGGCCGCCGGCAAAGCCGACACCGTACATACCCGTTTTCCGCCGGAGCCGAACGGTTATCTCCACATCGGACACTGCAAGGCGCTCGCCATCGACTTCGGCACCGCCAAGAAGTACGGCGGTATGTGTAACCTCCGTATGGACGACACCAACCCCGCCAAAGAGGACACCGAGTATGTCGACGCCATCAAGGAGGACATCCATTGGCTCGGCTTTGACTGGGAGGACCGCTTCTTCTACGGCTCGGATTATTTTGATAAGGATTACGAGTTCGCCGTCGAGCTGATCAAGAAAGGCCTCGCCTATGTCTGTGAGCTGACCGCCGAGCAGATGGAGGAATACCGCGGCGACCTCACCCATCCCGCCCGTTCCCCCTGGCGCGACCGCCCGATTGAGGAAAGTCTGGCTCTCTTTGAGAGAATGAAGAACGGTGAATTCGAGAACGGACGCTATACCCTCCGTGCCAAGATTGATTTAGCATCCGGCAATTTCTGGATGCGCGATCCGGTTCTCTACCGTATCAAGCATATGCCCCACCACCGCTACGGCGACAAGTGGTGCATCTACCCCACCTACGACTTTGCTCACCCCATTCAGGACGCCCTGGAGGGCATTACCCACTCGCTCTGCTCGCTGGAATTTGAGATCCACCGTCCTCTTTACAACTGGGTGATCGAGAATGTCAGCGTTCCCCATACACCTCGTCAGATCGAATTTGCTCGTCTGAACATCACCTATACCGTCCTGTCCAAGCGCTTCCTTCGCGGCCTTGTGGAGAGCGGTCTTGTGGATGGCTGGGACGACCCCCGTATGCCCACCCTCTGCGGTATGCGCCGCCGCGGCTATACCGGCGCCTCCATCGTGGACTTCTGCTCCCGTATCGGCGTTGCCAAGGCCGACAGCTTGGTCGATATCCGTCTGCTTGAAGCCTGCATCCGCGACGAGCTGAACGAAACGGCCCCCCGCCGCGTGGCCGTCCTCGATCCCATCAAGGTCATCGTGGATAACTATCCCGAAGGAAAAGAGGAGGTCTTCGACCTCCCCAATCACCCCCAGCACCCCGAGATGGGAACTCGTCCCGTCACCTTCTCCCGTGAACTCTATATCGACGCCGAGGACTTTGCCGAGGTTCCGCCGCCCAAATTCTTCCGTCTGAAGCCCGAGGGCGAGGTGCGTCTCATGGGCGCTTACATCATTAAATGCGGCGAGATTGTCAAGAACGAAGACGGCTCCATTAAGGAAATTCACGTCACCGCCGATCTCGAAACCGGCAACGGCAATCCCGTAGACGGCCGTAAGATCAAGGGCACCATCCACTGGCTGTCCGCCGCCAACGCCTACGATGCACAGGTGGTTATGTACGACAAGCTCCTGACCCTGGAGGATCCCTCCAAGCTCCCCAAGGACAAGGAATACACCGATTATCTCAACCCCGAATCCAAAAAGGTGATGCTGGGCGCCAAGCTGGAGAAGTCTCTTGCCGACGCTAAGGCAGGTGAGCGCTTCCAGTTCGTCCGGACCGGTTACTTTACACCCGACAGCAAGAATCCCGGCACCTTCCTTCGTACTGTCACCCTGAAGGATAGCTACAAGCCGCAGTAATCCCCCTCTCTGTATCCGTTTCCTAACGGCAGACTGCCGAAATCATTTTATTACTTCCGAAAGGACACGACCATGAAAAAACTGATTCCCCTGCTTTGTCTTTCGCTGGCACTTCTTCTTTGTGCCTGCAATCCGCTTTCGCTCCTCGTCAACACCGAGCTGACCGAAACGCACACCATCCCCAACTACGGCCTGACCGTTCGTACCCCCTCCGACTGGAAGCCGATTGAAGACACCGAATTCGATCTCTACCTCGGCACCGACTCGGAAAGCGTTTACTTTGGCGTTTTTGCCTACTTTGATTCCGAGCTGGAGGGCGTTGCTCACGCGGATCTTTTCGCTGAAAAGAATTCGATGATGATGGAAGATAGTACCGATACCAAGGTGACTCGTGCTGAGAAAAAAGAAACCTTGACCGACCGTACGATCACCACAATAGTCTGCGAGGGCGAGGAGGAAGATCTGGAATACGCTTGCTACTTCGCTATGATTGAATTTGACGGTGTTACGGTATGGCTCTATGCTTCGACCGGCACAGCTTTCATTGATTATTACCTCGACGCCTTTGATGAAATTGTTAAAACCATGACGCTGACCGCAGCCAACTAAAAAATGCCCCGATCATCAGCCTCGGGTTCTAAAGGACAGAAAAAAAGCCGATCTGGATTGATTTCCGTATCGGCTTTTTCTATTTCATTACCACCTCTGGTGGTGAGTAAGTGCGCACTTGCAGAAAAAACAAACATTCCCTTGTGAAA
>SVSA01000033.1 GCA_015064545.1 Oscillospiraceae bacterium
TGGAATAAGCATTGCAACTTCTGAATTCATCACGAAGCTCATCATTAGTTACTCCATCCCATACATTACCCAGCTTGTAACCTTCTTCTCCTACAAATTGATGGCACGGATACAGATCGCCCCACGGAGTAACAGCCATATACTCGGTTCCGGAGCCACACCCGGTGATGCGCTTGTAGATGCAGGGGCCATGCTTGAGATCAATCATATAGTGGTAGAAGGTGAAGGGATGTCCCTCCTTCTTGCGGCGCAGCATTTCCTTGGCAAGGAGCTCATATTGCTCAAAGAGCTTGGGAAGATCCTCCTCCGTTAACGCATAGGGGTCGTCGGGCGGGCAAACCACCGGCTCCATGCTGAGCTCGGTAAAGCCGAGATCGGCCATGTGGAAGAGATCGTTTGTGAAGTCTACGTTATTGTGTGTGAAGGTGCCGCGGACATAATAGCCCTTACCGCCGCGTTTTTCAACCAAGCGCTGAAATTTCGGCACAATCGTGTCGTAGCTTCCGTTACCGGCGTAATCGCGTCGGAAGTGGTCGTTGATCTCCTTACGTCCGTCAAGGCTGAGAACGACATTACTCATCTCGCGGTTCAAGAAGTCGATGACCTCATCGTCAAGAAGCATACCGTTGGTGGTGAAGGTAAAACGAAAATTTTTACCGTGCTCCTGTTCGACGCTCCGCGCATAGGCGACAAGCTGCTTCACAACCTCAAAATTCATCATTGGTTCGCCGCCGAAAAAGTCAACCTCCAGGTTACGGCGGGTGCCCGAATTCGCAATCAGAAAGTCAAACGCCTGCTTACCGACCTCAAAGCTCATCAGTGCACGGTCACCGTGGTATTTTCCCTGACTGGCAAAGCAGTAGGAGCAGTTAAGATTGCAGGTGTGTGCGACATGGAGACAAAGCGCTTTCACAACGTGACTGTTGTTCTTATAGCTTTTCGCCAGACTCTCATAGGCGTCCCGGGAAAACAGCTTTCCTGCTTCCTCCAGTGCACGGACGTCCTCGTAACAGGCGAGCACCTCGTCGGTTGTGATTTCGGGAAGGTGGGAATAGTCTTTTAGAATTTTGGCGACGATGTCTTCGCGCGAGGCGTTCGGATAAAGCGCAATAATGTCGTAAGCAACATCGTCTACGGTATGTACCGAGCCGCTGCAGGTGTCAAGAACGATGTTGTATCCATTGAGTTTGTACTGATGAACCATGACGGGTCTCCTCGAATGATTATTGGAAAGAGAAACGCTGTCTTTGTCAACAAAGACAGCGTTCATGTTGAAAGATCAGGGCAAATTACTTCTGATTTTCGCACTGCTGGTTGGCAACGCCGCAGGAAGTCTTGCAAGCCGACTGGCAAGAGGTCTGGCACTCGCCGCAGCCACCGTTTTCAACAGTCTTGGCGATATCCTTGGTTTCGATCGTTTTAATTCTGCTCATGATAAGCCTCCGAAAATTGTATTGACATTCCATAAAGAATCGTTGATAACGCTGTTATTATAACATATTGAGAAACTCTTGTCAATAGTCGGAAGAAAATCTTTCCGAAAGACGCAAAAAAAGCAAAAAAATCAAGGAAAAACGCTTGACAAAAGAAAAAAACTGTGGTAAACTATTGATACCTCTGCGGAGAGGCTTTTTTGTTTTGCATTTTCGCTTGAGGGAGATATTCAATCAGGCGCAGCGGCCCCTTCGATGGCTTGATCGGAAGCGGCTGAGCGTCAATACTATCGGGAGGAAAACTATGAGAGTCAGAATCACTTTGGCGTGCACCGAGTGCAAACAGCGCAATTACGACACGATGAAGAACAAAAAGAACGACCCTGATCGTCTTGAGAAGAGCAAGTATTGCCGTTTCTGCAAGAAGCACACCGTTCACAAGGAATCCAAGTAAGGAGGGCGCATCATGGCAGAAGTCGAGAAGACGACCAAAACCGAAGAGGTAACCGCAAAGGATGCCCCTAAGGCTAAGGACGACAAGAAAAAGGCTTCCAAGGCAAACAAGCCGAGCTTTGGAGCAAGAATGAAGAAATTCTTCAAAGACAACAAGAGCGAGCTTCATAAGGTTACGTGGTACAGCAAAAAGGATACGATCAAGAGCACCGGTTTGGTTATCGTTGTGCTTGTCGTAGCCAGCACGGCCATCAGCCTTGTTGATATTGGGCTTAACAGTCTCATTATGTGGATTGGCTCGCTTGTCTGATCGGAGGCGCCGATGAGTGACTTCGATGAGATCAGTTCGGAACCGAGATGGTATGTTGCACATACGTATTCCGGTTACGAAAACAAAGTAAAAGCAAATCTCGAAAAAATTATCGAGAACCGTGGACTGCAGGATGTGATTATGGACATCCGTATCCCGGTTGAAATTGTGAAGGAAGAATCCGGCACCGACGAAGAGGGCAATCCTGTTGTCAAGGAAGTCGAAAGCAAGATCTTCCCGAGCTATGTTCTTGTCAAAATGAAAATGAGCGACGCAACCTGGCACGTTGTCCGCAATATCCGCGGTGTGACCGGTTTCGTCGGTCCCGGATCCAAGCCCGTACCGCTGACCGATGAAGAGGTCGCCGCTATCGGTGTCGAGATCCGCACGGTTCACCTGGATTATGAGGTGGGCGATAGTGTTACCGTGAAGAGCGGCCCGCTCAAGGGTTATATCGGAACGGTGGAGGAAATCTCCGAGGACAAGAAAAAAATCAAAGTTTTGGTGTCGATGTTCGGCCGCGAAACGCCGCTTGAACTCGATGCTGACAGCGCCGAAAAGCTTTATAAGTAAGGCTTTCGGTAACACACAAACCGTAAGAAAATCATAATCTTGCGGTGTGGGAGGGGGAAAATATGACTGTCCCCCGTATCAAAACCACATTTGGAGGTAAGAAAAAATGGCAAAGAAAGTTGTCGGTTTAGTTAAACTTCAGTTGAACGCCGGTAAGGCCACCATGCAGCCCCCTGTCGGTCCTGCTCTCGGCCCTTACGGTGTCAACGGCGCAAACTTCGTTAAGGAATTCAACGAAAGAACCAAAAACAGCATCGGTCTGATCATTCCGGTTGTTATCACCATTTATGCAGACCGTTCCTTCTCGTTCATCACCAAGACTCCCCCCGCTCCCGTTCTGATCAAGAAGGCAGCCGGTATTGAAACGGCTTCCGCCAAGCCGAACAAGACCAAGGTTGCTTCGATCACCAAGGAGCAGGTTAAGCAGATCGCTGAGACCAAGATGCCCGACCTTAACGCCGGTTCCCTCGAAACTGCCATGAGCATGATCGCCGGTACCGCTCGCAGCATGGGCATTACCGTTGTGGACTGATTTCGGAGGTAGATGAAAATGGGAAAGAGATTTATTGAAAGTGCTAAGCTGGTCGACAAGGCCAAGCTTTACGATGCCGACGAGGCTCTTGCTCTCGTCTGCCAGACTGCTAAGGCAAAGTTTGATGAGACGGTAGAGCTTCATGTCCGTCTCGGTGTTGACTCTCGTCACGCTGACCAGCAGGTTCGTGGTGCCGTCGTTCTTCCGAACGGTACCGGTAAGACCGTCAGAACCCTTGTTTTCGCTAAGGGCGAAAAGGCCGACGCCGCTCGCGCCGCCGGTGCTGACTATGTTGGCGATACGGATTTTGTTGAAAAGATCATGAAAGAGAACTGGTTCGAGTTCGACGTCGTCATTGCTTCTCCCGACATGATGGGCGTTATCGGCCGTCTCGGTCGTGTCCTCGGTCCTAAGGGTCTCATGCCGAACCCCAAGGCCGGTACGGTTACCCCCGATGTTGCTCGCGCTGTTACCGAAGCTAAGGCCGGTAAGATCGAGTATCGTCTGGATCGTAACAACATCATCCATTGCCCCATCGGTAAGGCTTCTTTCGGTGCTGAAAAGCTCGCTGAAAACTTCAACACTCTGATGGGTGCTGTGATCAAGGCTAAGCCTGCTGCTGCTAAGGGCCAGTACATCAAGAGTTGCGTCGTCGCTTCGACGATGGGCCCCGGTGTCAAGGTCAATGCCGCTAAGCTTGTCTGATCGGTAACACAGTAACACAATGACAAGAACAACAAATGGATCATACAAACGGAGTGACGGGTAGTATTGATTCATTTGTTGTTTTGTTTTTTGGAGGAAAATATGGAAGAAAACAATCGTTTGAAGGTGTGGCACGGCCTCGTTGCTTCGGTATTGGCCATTCTGTTTTTGCTGTTTGGCGGCTATGTGCTATATCCTTTGTTTGGAGAAATCGGCGGCTATCTGGCGCCGTTATTCATTGCGCTGATTGCTGTTGTGATTGTGATACTCACCAAAACCAAGGCATCTGAGGTTTTCCCGTTCCGTTTGCCGAGCATTCGTGAATTTTTTACTTCGGTTGGTATGTATGTAGGCGTCATGCTGCTTAGCGCGGCGTTGACCATGCTGTTAACACAGATTCTTCCGAATTATACGGATCGGGATGCCCCGATTCATGAAATGGTTCGTACCATGCATCCCATGGTGGCGATTCTTTTGGTTGCGGTACAGCCGGCGCTGTGTGAAGAATTCTTTTGCCGCGGCTTCTTGGTTGCTACCTTGAAGAAATGTAAGAAGGACTGGGTTGTCATTTTACTGACAGCCGTGATTTTTGGCGTTCTTCATCTGGATGTTGTTGCGTCCTTCTCGGCCGCTTTGCTGGGAGGCTTGCTGGCCTATCTTGCGATCCGTACCCGATCGCTCTTGCTCCCCATTCTCTTTCATTTCTTTAATAATGCGCTATCGGTCGTTCTTGCTTATGGAACCTCCGATACGCAAGCCACCGAAACCGTTGAGAGCCTTTCTGTGCTTGGAACGGTCGGTCTTGTGCTCTTTTATCTTGGGCTTGGCTTCTTTTTCCTGTATTTCTCGCACTGCTTCTTTGCGGGGAAGAAGGTAAAGAACAAAAAAGGGCTGATTGTCTTGATTGTAACGGCTCTTTTGTTCACGGTCGGCTATAATATTTTTGCCTATTCGCAGGTTATTAAGCTGACCAAGATTGATACCGTGACCTACGACACATCGATCGTGACCGAGTATTCGGTTACCCTTGAGGATGGCACCTATGCGCTAATGGCTACCGCAAGCGGTGTTGCGGGCGATCAGGATGCCCCCGATGCCTATCAGGCTGTATTGCTCCAAGACGGCACCGTCATTGCCTCCTCCGAATTCAGCCGTGATCTGAGCTGGAATACGACCGTATCGCTGGATGCGGGCGCGTATCAGATTCGGATTGTAACGGAGAACGAGGAAACGTCCGGAGGAATTGCCGTGATCGGAGTGATCGTTGCCTGGCAGGGAGAGGCATCATGAAAATTCTTGTTGGATTGAGCGGCGGCCTTGACAGTACCTATGCCGCGTATCTGCTGCGCGAAGCCGGACACGAGGTGGTGGGGGCTGCCGTTGTGATGCATGAATACACCGATGTGTCCTCTGCCCAAGCGGTTGCCGAAGCCCTCGATATTCCATTTGTTGTTCTGGATCGAACGCAAGCCTTTACCGAAACGGTCATTTCGCGCTTTCTTGCCGATTATGCGGCGGGACGTACGCCCAATCCCTGTGTTCTGTGTAATCCGTCGGTCAAATTCGGTGCACTTTGTGACTATGCTACCACGCATGGCTTTGATGCTGTAGCAACCGGCCATTATGCTTCGATTCTCATAGAGAACGGAAGATACTTCATCCGGATGGCGGAGGATGGCGGCAAGGACCAGAGCTATGTGCTGTGGCGTTTATCGCAACAGCAGTTGGCCATGCTGTACCTGCCGCTGGCAGGCATGAAAAAGAGTGATATTCGAGCCTCGGCGATGGCGCTTGGCTTTGCTTGTGCCGAAGCGAAGGAAAGTCAGGAAATTTGCTTTATTCCCGACAACGATTATGTTGGATATATTGAGCGCGCACTCGGACGATCGTTTCCTGTGGGCCATTATGTTGATCATAAGGGAAATGTTATCGGTCAACATCAGGGCTTGATTCGTTATACCGTCGGTCAGCGCAAGGGCCTTGGTGTTGCTTTCGGACAACCGATGTTTGTCGCAAAGCTGGATGCGGTGGCGAATACGGTAATGCTGGTTCCCGCGGGCGGAGAATATGCGACAGCCATGACAATGCATGAGCTGAATTTCATGAAGCTCGCACCGCAAAGCAGCGGAACCATCGAAGCAACCGTCAAGGTGCGCTATGCGGCCAAGCCTTCACCGTGTACGGTGACCTTTGCGGAAAACGAAGCGATCGTGCGCTTTTCTCAACCGATTCGCGCGGTAACACCGGGACAGAGCGCTGTCATTTATGACGGCAGTGATGTATTGCTTGGCGGAATTATAGATTTTACCGAACTAAAGGATTGACAAACCGGGGATCCTGTGATATAATGTCGGAATAGTAATTTTTGAACACGAGAGGCAACGAACATGAATACCCAACTTACGCTGGATAACGTCTATAAAGCCAGCTATGTGCTAAAGAACGTGGCACGAACCACCGATTTGCTTTATGCACCAAAAATCAAGCCGGGCGTTGAGCTGTATCTGAAGGCAGAGAATCTTCAGGTAACCGGTTCCTTCAAGGTCAGAGGCGCTTACTATAAAATGTCCCGCCTTTCTGCCGAGGAAAAAGCGCGCGGTGTTGTCGCTTGCTCGGCCGGTAATCATGCGCAGGGCGTTGCATTGGCGGCGCAAAAGAACGGGATCAAGGCCGTTATTTGTCTGCCTGACGGTGCCCCGATTTCCAAGGTAGAGGCAACAAAGAGCTATGGTGCTGAGATTTGCCTTGTTGAGGGCGTTTACGATGATGCCTATCGCAAGGCGCAGCAGTTGCGCGACGAAATGGGATATACCTTTATTCACCCCTTTGATGATCCCGATGTCATTGCCGGACAGGGAACGATCGCGCTGGAATTAGCCGAGCAGATTCCCGATGCCGATGCGGTCATTGTTCCGATTGGCGGTGGCGGATTGATTGCCGGTGTGGCTTATACCATCAAGAATCTTAATCCTAAGGTTAAGGTTTACGGTGTTCAGGCTGCCGGCGCGCCCTCGATGGTAAATTCGATTCACGATGCTCGGATCGAAACACTGGAAAAGGTGAAAACGATTGCCGACGGTATCGCCGTTAAACAGCCCGGTACCTTGACCTATGAGCTGTGCTCGCAGTATGTGGATGAAATTGCGACGGTGACCGATGACGAGATTTCTGCCGCCATTCTGGCTCTGATGGAGCAGCATAAGCTTGTGACCGAAGGCGCGGGTGCAGTTGCGGTAGCCGCGGCCATGTTTGATAAATTTGACTTGAAAGACAAAAAGGTTGTCTGTCTGTTATCGGGCGGTAATATTGATGTTACCATCCTTTCTCGCGTGATTGCCAGAGGTCTTTTGATTTCCGGTCGCAGCTGCCAGCTGAATATTGAGCTGATGGATAAGCCGGGCCAGCTTCTCAAGGTGTCGGACATTATTGCCAAGCATGGCGGTAACGTAACTGCGGTCTTCCACGAGCATACCAACGAGGGCTCGGATATTAACGGTTGTTATCTGCGCGTTACCTTGGAAACCCGAAATTTTGAACACATTCATACTATCAAGCAGGCGTTAACCGATGCCGGGCTGAAGATTTTGTAAGGAGACGATACGATGTTGAAAAAAATTGCAACCGACAAGGCCCCCGGCGCGATCGGCCCTTATTCGCAGGCGATTGTTTGCGGACAGATGCTCTATACCTCGGGACAGATTCCGCTGAATCCTCAAAACGGACAAATGGTTGAAGGAGATATCAAGGCGCAGACCGAGCAGGTTATGCGCAATTTGGAGGCTGTGCTGAAGGCGGCCGGTGTCTCGTTTGATCATGTGGTCAAGACAACCTGCTTTTTGCACGAAATTGCCGATTTTGCTGCCTTTAATGAGGTTTATGGCCGCTATATAACTTCCGCACCGGCCAGAAGCTGTGTGGCTGTCAAGGATTTGCCCAAGGGCGCCTTGGTTGAGGTCGAAGTGATTGCTTTCTTAGAGGCATAAAATACAAAAAAGCTTTCGTAACGCAGTGCACACTTAACGGCGAAATGATAGTCAGTTGCTTCACAAGTGTCCGGCGATACACAAATATTCAACCCCGACAGCTTTCAAAAGGTCTGTCGGGGTTAAATCTTTGTGTTAGCAAAATGGGCTGGTATCAATCGATTCGATATTTAAAAACTTTTTCAAATTTCAACTCATTAATTTGGTCAGATGATGACCATCTGTTTACCGGATACGAAAAATCGTTTTTCATTTCAACAGGCTCTCGAAGATGCTCATCCACAAAACAGTCTTCATATGATGGATAATCTTTGCTTACCAATATTCCACAAATACCGAGAATATCCAGAATAATGCTCACTTCAGTTTTATTACCGTTCAGTATTTTCTTCGAAATTATGAAATCTCTTAATTTTCCTGCCTTGTTGTGTGGAGCTAATTCATCGACACATTTGAGGATGCTTTTGAGAATTTCTTTGTCTTTATCGGTTGGTGTAACTTCGGGTAACGTTATAAACTGTTCTAAATCAAACAAAGCATAATCTAAAGATGTGTGCCTCACGCCACCCCATTTATATCTTTCGAAGTTGAAAACATTGATCCCCCAATTCTTATCGTATTCGCTTGGATCCGTTTTCCAAGCTCTCCACCCACAGAAATAACAATGTGTATGAGCAGTTGGATGAGAGTGAGGAACAAAGATTGATAGATTCTCATTTAATCTATGGTCGGGAATCGCCTTTGCATAATAAAAACTGCCCAGTGCAGAGCGATATTCAAGCTTTCTTGTTGATAAGCTATATAAAAACGCATTGGCAACTTTTTCCGGATGAATTTTTGACAATATCTGATGTAATTTGTCGATGGTTTCATCATGAGTTGTAAAATCGGGATAGTCAAACATAAAGCCTTCGTTTTTTGCTATTTCAAAATTCTCTTTCGAAATGGTTCCGTCTTTCCAACCATTGCTCGACCAATATGTTTTTAACAAAATATTTCGTCCGTTTTCCAAAGTCTTACCTCTTAAATTATTTTTTCTATTTCGTTTATCGCCGGTTTTGTCTGTGTATGACAAAGTTCATGCCCCCAAGGTTGCGCGCGCACAAAGGCTCTCCCTTTGGGAGAGCTCCCGCGATAGCGGGTGAGAGGGCATTTCAATCCATCATCTAACCCTCTCCGTCGGCTTCGCTGCCACCTCTCCCAAGGGAGAGGCTTTTCGTTATCTCCATATTACACAAATCGGCAGAGAAAATAGCCTCCCTGCCGATTTGGATTTGTAGGGGCGTTCATCGAACGCCTGCAGGCGACCAACGCCCCTATGGTTGTTATCCTTATGAGAAGTTGGGTAAGGACAGCTTTTTTTATAAAACCAAAGAAAAACTCAGGTATTGTGACACGCGATGAGGGTGCCGAACAGGACAGAGCCGTCGGTATGCGTCGGGCGCATTGTGACAATCTGACCGCGAAGGGGCAAAGCAGAACGACTTGTGGGGCATTCGATCCTGCACTCGACAAAGGTATCGGAATGTCCGATAAGACAGCCCTCGGAGACGGTCTCAACAAGCACCGGAAGGGGGCGGTTCTTGGCAATCAGCTCTGTCAAAAAGGCGTGCTTTTGCTCGGCGGCAATCGCCGAAAGACGACGCAAACGATCGGCCTTCGTATCTTCCGGCACCGTCTGCGGCAGGGAAGCCGCCTCTGTTCCGGGGCGCTTGGAATACGGAAAAATGTGAAGGTGAAGAAACCCGATGCGGCGAACCAGATCACAGGTGTTTTCAAAGTCCCCCTCGGTTTCTCCGGGGAAGCCGACAATGATATCGGCTGAAAACTGACAGTCTGGCATGACCGAACGAATGTAGGCAAGATTTTGCTCCAGCATAGCAACCGAATATTTGCGGCGCATGGCGCGAAGGATACGGTCAGAGCCGTTTTGCACCGAAACATGGAAGTGTGGGCAGAAGGCTGTCACCGAAGTCAAGGCATCGATGATGTCCGGCTTGAGGAAGGAGGGCTCCATCGAGCCCAAACGAATACGGTGTATCCCGGGAATCTCGGCAATATCCCGCACTAATGTCGGAAGCCCCTTACCATAGGCCGCTGTTTCGATGCCGGTCAGAACAATCTCATGACAGCCGCCTTGTGCCAAGGTGGTTACCTCGCGCAAAATCTCGTTGCGATCGCGCAAGACAATCTCGCCGCGCAACGAAGGAATGATGCAGTAGCTGCAATGTCCGTTACAGCCATCCTGGATCTTGACATAAGCGCGGGTGCGGTCAAAGTGCGTAATGGCCGTCGGTGCTAATGGGCCGCAAGGCGTAACAATCTGAGGGGAGCATAGAGCATCTCCACGCAAATGAGCAGCAACAGCCTCGATCAGAGCCTCTTTGTTTCGGGTGCCGCAAACAAAGAGGACGCCTGGCATGGCAGCAAAGCGTTCTGCCTCGAGCTGCGAGGCGCAGCCGCATACGGCAAGAATCGCATGGGGATTCTTTTTCGCGGCGCGGCGTACCATCTGTCGCGACTTGCGAACGCTTTCCTCGGTGACTGCACAGGTATTGATGACATAGAGATCGCAAGAATCGGAAAACTGAGCCGGGACATAGCCGAGCGAAGCAAGCGCTTCGGTCAGCGCCTCACTTTCATATTGGTTTACGCGACAGCCGAGCGTGATGACACCGACTTTACGTAAGGCAGTGGTGCTCAAAATGCCCATTCGCCGTTTTGGAAGAGCGGAATACGGCGGCCGTCCTTGGTAATACCGACGATGGCGGTGTCGGCGGTACCGATCATGAAGTCCTCATGGATCATCGAATCGTTGATGCCGAGTGCCTTGGTCTCCTCATGAGAATATTTCTCGTAGTCGACAAGACAGTTGGAGAAACCGCGGCCAAGCGCGAGATGGCAGGCGGCATTTTCGTCAAAGAGGGTATTGAAGAACAAAATACCGGTGCGGTTAACCGGAGAGGAGAAGGGAACCAGAGCGACCTCGCCGAGATAAGCGGCGCCTTCGTCCATCGCGATCATCTGCTTCAAAATTTCGGTCTGACGCTCATCCTCTGCCTGAATTTCGACAGCCTTACCGTTTTCAAAACGAACGCGGAATCGATCGATGACCTGTCCGTTATAGGAGAAGGGCTTCGAGGAGTAGACAATACCCTCTGCCGCTCCCTTTTTCGGTGTGATAAAGCATTCCTCGCTCGGCATATTGGGGTTGTAAACAATGCCACTGCCGAGAGCCGCTTCGGCACCGCCCATAAAGACCGAGTTTTCAATCAGGCCGATTTTTATATTGGTGCCATTGGAGGAGGTAATTTCCACCTCGGTCAAACCAAGGCTGTTCATATAGCGGCAACGGGCGGCAAGATCCGCGTTATGCGCATCCCAGGCGGCAATCGGATCGTCGCCGTCAGCACGAGCGGCCTTCAGAATATACTGCCAAAGACGCTCCACCGCTTGTGAGGCACGCATCTCGGGGAAAAGCTTTTTGGCCCATGCTTTACCGGGAACAGCGGCGATGACCCACTGATATTTGTTTTCCATCGTATCGCGAATCGGCTTCAGAATTTTCATTCTTGCCTGAGCGCTCTTTGCCATTTTTTTGAAATTGATACCCTTGAGTCCGTCGGGATCCTCCGACATGAGATAGATCATGCAGGGCAATACCTCGGCACGCCGTTCAAGCTTGGCAACCTCCCAGGCTTCGACCGTCGACATGACCTTGAGCGAGCGGCCGCGGACATGAATTTTCTCTAACGGCTGATGGTGCCAATCGACGGTAACCTTGGCGGCACCGGCCTTATAGGCGGCCTCAACGACCATTGCCACAAAATCGGGTTGATCCAGCTCGGCAACAACAAGGACCTCCTGTCCCTTTTGTACGGCGACACCCTTTTTTACGATCAGTCCAGCATATTTTTTCAGTACACTTTTTTTCATGATGATCTCCTTTACTATGCGGAATACAATACTATTATTGTAGCATTTAAGTAAGTCTTTGTCAAGCCAAAGAAAGGAAAACCGCTGTTTCGGAAACGAAACAGCGGTTATTTTCAGAGAATGCCGTGAGGGCCGCGGCCGAGAATTTGATCCTCGCCGTCGATGGTGCGGCTGTCTTGATCACGGTTGATGCCGTCACGCGGCGACACGGCCGGTTCCCGATCGGGGATAAAGCCGTTGCGGGCATTATCGTTTAAAATCCCATCATCGGTAACATTGTCACGATCGGGGAGGATGTCATCATCGGGGATGAGACCGTCGCGGTCATCGCTGTCCGGGAGAATGTCATCGACCATATCCGAAATAATACCGCCGGTGTGATGATCGTCGTGCCCGAGATAGCCGTCGTTATCCTCATCAACATTGCCGCCTCGCATACAGCCCGTGAAGCACAAAAGAAGCGCTGTCACGAGCAGAGAAATCCAAGTGAATTTCATTATCGTTCTGCCTTTCTTTGATCTTGAGCCAAGTGACTCGTGATGTAGTATCGGAAGAAAGGCGAACGATCATGCCAAGAAATTTTTGTAACCGTTTAGGTGTGCAGGAAAAAGCGCGAAAGCATTTTTTTAAATAATCCGAAAAAACTGATTTTTTCGACGGTTTCACCGGCGTAAATCGTGACCGAGCCGACAGTCTTATCGCCGATACGGTATTCGATTTTACCGACGGCATCGCCCACCGCGATCGGTGCTGTCAGTGTTTCGGGAAGTAAAACAACCGTTTCGGGTTTGGGAGAGCTTTTATCTAAGAGGAGATCAAAGCCGTCATACAGCAGGCGGCAGGTATCGCTGACACCGCCGAGAACCTCGATCGGCGGAAGCTCTCCTTGCTCCATTCGCTGATATTTATAGTTAGCAAAGCCGTAATCCAGCAGCCGCTTGGCGGTTTCGTTACGGGAATCGCGGGTCGGAGAGCCCATGACGACCGCAATCAACTGCATCTCATCGCGCTTGGCGGTTGCGCTGATACAGAAGCCGGCCTTGGAGGTGGAACCGGTTTTCAGACCGTTTGCCCCTTGATAAAAGCGGATCAATCGGTTTGTGTTGGTCAAGCCAAAGGCGCCGCCTCGAATGGTGTCCATCCAGATGGTGGTGTAACGGAAAATGCTATCGTGCTTCAAAAGCTCACGGGACATCAGCGCGATATCACGCGCGGTCGTCAGATGCTCGGTTACGCTGTCATCAAGACCGGTAGGATTCTCAAATTTCGTGTTGGTCATACCAAGCTCGGCGGCGCGGGTGTTCATACGGTGGACAAAGGCCTCAACGCTTCCGGCAATATACTCGGCCAACGCGGTGGAGGCATCGTTGGCTGAGGCAACGATGACTGATTTGAGCAAATCCTCGACGCTCATGATCTCACCGGGCTCAAGATACACCTGTGAGCCGCCCATGGCGGCGGCGGTATTACTGACTTGTACGGTATCGGTTAGTGAAAAAGTGCCTCTTGCCAACTCTTCCATGACTAAAAGGATGGTCATGATTTTGGTGACCGATGCGGGCGGCAGACGGAGATCCGCCTCGTGCTCATAGAGCACGGTGCCGGTTGAGGCCTCCATAAGAATGACGCTTTTGGCATCGCCATAAAGTGCCGGCGGTTCAGCGTGAGCCGATAGTCTGCCAAGCGATCCGAACAGGGTAACGACTGCCAAAACCGAAAGAAGTAAGGACAGAATGCGTTTCATAGGTTGGACTCCTTGTACGTTTTTATTCTATCGTATGAGAGAAGATCACAGAATATGAAGCGATAAGAAGGACTACTTCGCTTTGCGATAAGAAAAATAGACACCTGCCGCCGAAGAGCTGCAGGTGTCTGGTAAAAAACGTATCAGGATCGAGATGGGAAGATCAATGCTTGTTGCTGCAGGACGCGCAGTCTCCGTGGCATTCCGAGCCGTGAAGCGGAATGACCTTGTCAATTCCGTTACGTTGATAATAGTCGTTGATCGCGGCCTTGACTGCTTCCTCGGCAAGGACCGAGCAGTGAATCTTGGCAGGGGGTAGACCGTCGAGTGCCTCGATGACTGCCTTGTTGGTCAGCGTCAGCGCCTCATCGATTGTCTTTCCCTTAATCAGCTCGGTGGCCATCGACGAGGTGGCGATGGCGGCACCGCAGCCAAAGGTTTTGAATTTGATATCGACAATGACATCGTTCTCAATTTTCAGATAAATACGCATAATATCGCCACAGGTGGCGTTTCCGACTTCTCCGATTGCCGAGGCATCGGAAATTTCACCAACATTTCTCGGATTGGCGAAGTGATCCATCACTTTTGCACTGTAATTCATGGTAATACCCTTTCTGTTTCAGGACTGTCCATCGTAAAGAGGACTCATTTCGCGCAACCGCGCGACAATCGGAGGAAGCTTTTCCAAAATGTAATCCACATCCTCCTCGGTATTTTCGTGAGAAAGGCTGATGCGGAGCGAGCCGTGGGCCTTTTCAGCGGGAAGACCGATCGAAAGAAGAACGTGTGAGGGTTCAAGGGAGGCAGTCGAGCAGGCAGAGCCGGTCGATGCACAAATGCCCTGCATATCAAGAAGGAGGAGGAGGCTTTCACCTTCAATAAACTCAAAGGAAACATTGAGATTTCCGGCCAGACGGTGCTCCATGCTACCGTTGATGCGCGTGTGGGGAATTTTCAGAATCTCGTTGGCAAGACGGTCGCGCATAGCCTTAACGTGTGTCATCTCGGGGAGCTTTGCCACGGCCATTTCCAGCGCCTTGGCCAAACCGCAGATGTAAGCGACATTTTCGGTGCCGCCTCGGCGGTGACGCTCCTGTCCGCCGCCATCAATGAGGTTGGCAATCCGTGTGCCGGTACGGACATAGAGAACACCGATACCCTTGGGGGCATGGAGCTTGTGTCCGGACAGCGACAGAAGATCAACACCGAGCTCGTTGACATGAACGGGAATATTGCCGACAGCCTGTACGGCATCGGTGAAAAAGGTGATTTTGTGGGCGTGTGCAACCTCGGCCATTTCTTTGATGGGAAGAATGGTGCCGATTTCATTGTTGGCGTACATCATAGCCACAAGAATCGTATCGGGGCGGATGGCTGCCTCCAGCTCTTCGGGCTTGATCAGGCCTTCACTGTCGACACTGAGATATGTTACCTCATAGCCATCCTTTTCGAGAGCGTGCATGGTGTGCAACACGGCGTGATGCTCAAACACGGTGGTAATAATGTGTTTTCCCTGCGCGGCCTTTGCCTTGGCCACACCCTTGATGGCCCAGTTATCGGCTTCCGAGCCGCAGGAGGTGAAGAAGATTTCGGTAGGCTTGGCGCCGAGAACCGCGGCGATGCGGGCACGGGCATTGGCAATCGCGTCGGCAGACTGACGTCCGAGCGAATAGAGGCTGGAGGGATTTCCGTATGCGGGGCCGAAGTAGGGAAGCATTTCGTTCAGAACCTCGGGGGCAACGCTTGTCGTTGCCGCATGATCGGCGTAAACAAAGCGACTCATATATGATTTCATTCCTTTCCGGAACCGTATGGTTTTCGTTATTCTTATTGTATACCATTTTGGTGTACAATGCAAGAGGGTACGCAAAAAAAATGTAACGAAAATCACGGTGCTCAAGCGCAAATTTTTGCCGTATCGTGTAATTTTCGGTAAATTGCTGCTACCCCTTGTCAAGGAACGGGAAAACGTGCTATCATAAGGCTGTCCGAGAAAGAGGACAAAGCATTCAGAAAGGAGATTTTTCGATGAGTTTTCGAAGGATAAGACAGGGACTACTCGTTCTTGGTTTACTGCTCGGCTTACCGCTTTTTGCTCTGCCGGGAACGGCTGCAACATATCGCACCATACCGATGTTACATGATGGTGTCCCAATCATCCGCGGCGAAGCAAAGCTGATCGATTCGGTTACTTATGTGCCGTTCCGCGCGGTTTGTGAAGCCTTGGGGGAGGGGGATGTTTTATGGGATGACCGTAGCAAGACGGCCTCCTTTGTCGGGCAAGCGCTAACGATTACCGCGCATCCGGGAGACTGCTATCTTGTAGCTAACGGACGGTATTTTTTCTGCCGTGAGGGGATCAAAAATATCGCTGGGAGGGTGTATGTACCGATACGGCCAATGGCCAAAGCCTTTGGTATGACGGTGACATGGGATCCGTCCTATCGCGTATCCTTGAACGGCGGAGGTGTTTTAACCGAGGGGGAAGCGTATTATGATTCTGTCGAGCTTGACTGGTTGGCACGCATCATTTCGGCCGAGAGCCGCGGCGAGCCTCTCTTGGGGATGATTGCGGTGGGCAATGTGGTTTTGAACCGTGTCAACGATGCGCGATTTCCCGACAGCATTCCCGATGTAATTCTGGAGAAGGGACAGTTTTCACCGGTTCGCAATGGCACGATCGACCGTCTCCCTACGGCCAATGCCATCCTGGCAGCCAAGCTTTGTCTTGACGGTGCTGTCGTAACCGAGGATGCGCTTTTCTTTTGCAACACGGCAATTGCCGCCAATACGTGGATACAGCAAAATCGTCCGTATCGGATGACCGTAGGGAATCACACCTTTTATGCTTGAGCGAATGACGGGAATACAAGAGGAAAGATCGTTTTTTCTTTATTGATAGCAGGAACGAGGAAAGTAAGAAAAAAATGAAAAAAATTCGAAAAACCCCTTGATTTTTCTAACATGATGTGGTATAATAGCAGGGCTATGGGGGTATAGCCCAGCTGGTTAGAGCGCATGCTTGACATGCATGAGGTCGTTGGTTCGATCCCAATTGCCCCCACCAACAAAAAACGCACTTTTGTCTACCGACAAAGGTGCGTTTTTTGAATGATGTTTGCCTACGGCAAATGATGACGGCTTCGCCTAATGATGTTCGCTTCGCGAATGATGTGTGCCTTGCGGCACATTGAGGCAAACATCGCATCATTGCGAAACATAGTGGAGCAACATCATTTTGAGCGAAGCGAAAAACATCATATCGCCGTAAGGCGATGCATCATTTGACAAACAAGCGATTTCGTGATACAATAACGGAAAAGGCGGTGCGATTATGAAAGAAAATAAGCTCGTCGAACTTTCGATGGACTTTTCGGTTGATATCATAAACCTTGTTAAACATCTGAATGCGAATCACGAAACGATTATATCCAACCAAATCGGCAGAAGCGGCACCTCTATTGGAGCCAATATTCACGAAGCACAATATGCACAAGGTACAAAGGATTTTATATCTAAATTTGAAATTGCTCTCAAAGAAGCAAGTGAAACGGGATATTGGCTTGAATTGTTATATCGAACAAAGTATATTGATGAGCAGACTTTCAAAGCGTTGTCCTCAAAATGCACATCGCTCCGAGTGATGTTGATTTCATCCTGTAAAACTGCAAAGGAGCATGCAAAATGAAAAAATATGTCTCACGAGCAACAATGTGGCTTGGGATTATCGCTTTACTGAGTGGTGTAGCATTACTTTTAGGTATTATCTTGGCTTTTGTAAATACATCGATGACCTCAATTGTTATGATAGCATTGGGAGGTATGTTTGGTATTCTGTTTTTAAACTGTTTTCTTGCTGAAAAAAGCAGGGCGTTGATAATAGACACCGAAAAAATCATTTTTGCCAGAGGAGCAGAAAAAAACGGAAAGATGTTTTTTCAAAAGACAACTGTGAAACTTTGTGATATCAATTCTGTTGACACCAAGCTCCACAAAGGTGACGGTATTATATCCAAGGATACCTCTTTTCACACGATAAATCTTAAAGATGGAACAAAAGTCACAGTTACTCTTTATGCTTACGGCAAAGAAGCAGAAAATGAAATTTTGGAAACTATAAAGCGAAAGAAAGTTTGATTTACGCACCTTTTTTGCGTTTTTAC
>SVSA01000034.1 GCA_015064545.1 Oscillospiraceae bacterium
CCGCTGCGTGACAAAAATCTCCCCCTGCTGCGCAGCAGGGGGAGTTGAAAGAATCTTATTCAATTAACATATTCTTTTGTTTTTTAGTCTGTCTACTTGACAGGGGACACATTACATGGGAGATGCGGCGGTTTTGTGTTGGTGTTTGGGGACGTCAACTGCCTTGTGCAGACGGTTATTTTTCCTTGTAATAAAGAAGACAGTGACAATAGCCTTCAAAGTCGGGATCGGCAATTTGCTCGCGAAACTCACGGCACATACATTTGGTGTCGGGTGTGCGCTCCAGGCGGCAGGGGCAATAGCCGCCCTTTTCTTTCAATCCTTCCTTGATGGAACGGACGACCTCTTCGTTCTCGTTAAAGCGGATTTTCATGGCTTACAGGGCATTATCGAGAAAGGCTCGGAGCTGGTCAGCATCCATATAGCCCGTACGCGAAGCGAGCGTTTTTCCCTGACGCAGGAGGAAAACGGTGGGAATTACCGTGATTCCAAAACGGCGAGCCAAATCCGGCTCTTGGTCCACATCTACCTTCACGAAGGTGATATCGGGATACTCGGTAGAGACGGCCTCCAAAACGGGTGAGAGCATTTTGCAGGGTCCGCACCAAGTGGCAAAAAAGTCAATCAGAATCGGCTTGTCCTGCGCAGAAAGCGATTCAAATTCAGCGGTTGTCATGTGTTGCATGATTCGTTCCTTTCCTGCCGTAATCGGCACAGTATCGATGGCTCTTATTATATCACAAGATCGATGGTTTGTCACGCTTTTTTTATAAATCTCTCTGAAAAAGATGTTTTTAAGTCTTTTTCCAGTGATTGCGGCGAAAAAGAACAACCCTACCCCGCCTTCCTTTATTTCATTTGCTTCAGCGCACTCATGGCATCGTGAAGGGTGCCGATATGATCGATCAGCCCGACCGATACGGCTTCACTTCCATCAAGAATAGTGCCGGTGTCGGTGGCTAATTCGTCGGTTTTCATCATTAATTGACGGAGCTTTCCCTCGCGGATTCTGGAGTTTCGGCAGATAAACGAGAGAATACGGTCTTGCATACGTCGCATGGTTTCAAAGCTTTGCGGCACCCCCACCACCAAGCCATTAATACGCACCGGATGGAGCGTCATCGTGGCTGAGGGGACAATAAAGGAGGTTTTGGCGGCTACAGCCAAGGGAATTCCAATCGAATGGCCTCCGCCAAGAACGAGTGAAACGGTCGGCTTGCTCATGCCGGCAATCATCTCGGCAATGGCCAACCCGGCTTCGACATCACCGCCTACCGTGTTGAGCAGCAAAAGCAGACCGTCGATGTTGGGATTTTCTTCGACCTCGGCCAGAACGGGAAGCATATGCTCGTATTTGGTAACCTTTTGGTTTTCTCCCAAAAAATAATGTCCCTCCACCTGCCCGATGATGGTAATCAAGTGCATACGAAAGCCGCTATTGCTTGCGAGTGTAACGGCACCATCATGAGCCTCGATGGTAGGAGAAGCGGATGCTTTCTCGGTTGTTTGGGATTGCTCGGTGTGTTCCATAAATTCGATTCCTTTCTGATTCTTGCGGTTCTTTTTGAAAAAACTCTTTACTTTTTTGTTCTTTTATAGTATAATACTTATGATCAAAATATTATTCGCACAAGGAGAAATACCATGTCTGAAAAAGTTCTTGTTGAAACCTCGGCCAGACATATCCATCTTGCCGAAGCTCACATCGAAGCCCTCTTCGGAAAGGGCGCTACGCTTACCAAGAAAAAGGATCTGAGCCAGCCCGGTCAGTATGCTTGCGAGGAGCGTTGCACGATCGTCGGTCCCAAGAAGCAGATTGCTAATGTTATCATTCTTGGCCCGGCTCGTCCTGCTTCGCAGGTTGAGGTTTCGTTTACCGATGCCAGAACGCTTGGCATTACCGCACCGGTCCGTGAGAGCGGCGATCTGGCCGGCACACCCGGCTGCAAGCTCGTTGGCCCCTGCGGTGAAGTGGATCTGGATTCCGGTGTTATTATTGCAAAGCGTCACATTCATATGACGCCCGAAGATGCCGAGAAGGCCGGTGTTGCCGACAAGGAAATCGTTTCGGTTAAGATTGATTCGGCCGACAGAAGCGCGATCTTTGGCGATGTGGTGATCCGCGTCAGCCCGAAGTTTGCCACGGCGATGCATATCGATACCGACGAAGCCAATGCCGCTTGTGCCTTTGGCGCTTGCTACGGTGAGATTGTAAAGTAAAGCCTGTTTCCTTGAGAAGCGCCTCGTAACCCGAGGCGCTTTTTTTGCAGACGACTTCGCAATATCCCATAAGAATATCAAAATCGTCCATAGGTGTTTGCTCCAAAATACGGTATACTTATGTTGTGCTTCACAAAGGAGCGATCGTTTTTCAAAGGAAAAAGGAGATCCACGATGAAACGTATACAACGGTTGTTGATAATTTTGCTGTCATCGCTGATGCTTGTCGGTTGCCACCATGGCGGCATTGCGTCGAGTACGAGTACCGACGCTACCGATTCTACGGGTTCCGATACCGAGGTGGAGACCACCCCGTATGAAGTTTTGGTGGAGGATCCGTCCTTCCGTCCCACAGCGGCTCAGACTCCAACCTCATTTCCGTATCAGGTTGGTACCTGGTCGGCACAGGACGGTGTATTAACCGGCACTAATGCCTCGGCGGGGAACTGCTTTGCTTTACTCCCCGAAGCGATGGGGGAAAATACCTCTTTTACGCTCTCTGCGGATTTGCGGATCGAGGAGGGAGCAGCGGGCGGCTTTGTCTTTGGTGTGAAAAATAAGGATAATCCGGGCGCGGCTTGGTACGGTGTCAATATCGACCGTGAAACGGGGAATACCCGTTTATTTTCCAGCGGAACGGGTATTATCGGTGCCGCTACCTCCGCGCAGCGGCGTCTGACGGACGAGGAAAAGGCACGGTCGGATTTTCATCTGGAAATGACGGTTTATGCCGACGGAACTATTTGGTTTCTTTTGGACGGTGTTCCGGTGGGTAATGCTTATACCGATACCGAATATTCAGGCGGATATCTTGGTTTTTATACCTTTAAGGCCAAGGTCTGCTATTCCAATATAACGCTGAAAACTTTTACGGCCGGCGGCCTTTCGGCGCTCGATTTTGAGAATGTTGCCTGCTACGACATCTATGCGAGCGATCGCGGTCTTTATACCGGCACGGTGTCCCACGATACGGACATAGCGCTTCTCAAACTTTCGACCGCGAAGGGGCAGACGATCTATGTGGATGGCAGACGCTATCCCGATAGCGATAAGCCGGTTGCGGTTCCCGTGCAACCGGGCGTCAATGCGTTGAGCATTGTCGTTGACGGGTCAGACGGAAGCCGAAAGGAAACCGATTTGATCCTCACCCGCGAGACAGATCCCGCTACCGTCTATGGCGATACTTACCGCCCTCAGTATCATTTCACGGCCCAAAAGAACTGGATTAACGATCCGAACGGCTTGGTGTATAACGCCGATACCGGAGAATACCATATGTATTACCAGTACTGCCCCCTTGGCGTCAATGCCGGGGCGCATCTCAAGGTGTGGGGGCACGCCGTTTCGACCGATCTTGTCAATTGGAAGGAGCTTCCGATTGCCATCGACGCCGATAAGCTTGGTTACGTGTATTCAGGGTGCTGTGTGGTGGATCGCGAGAATACCTCCGGCTTCTTTGACGACACAACGTCACCCGATTCACGTATTGTGGCAATCTATTCGACCAACACGCGCCGCGTCTGCTTGGCCTATTCCCCCGATGGCGGCTATAATTTTACAAAGTTTGTCGACAACCCGGTTCTTCTCCTCCCCGACGAGCCATTCCGCGATCCCAAGGTGGTTTGGCTTGAGGAGGAGGGGAAATGGCTGATGATTATTGCGGGCGGCCGCGCCAGACTCTATACCTCGACCGACCTGAAAACCTGGACCTTCCATAGTTTTGTCACCGACGAAAATGGAACAATTCTCGAGGGAGAATGCCCCGATTTGTTCCCATTAGCCCTGGATGGTAATGAGGATGCGATAAAATGGGTATATCTTTCGGCGGGACGGCATTATTATATCGGCGATCTTGTTGAAAAGCAAGACGGTAAGCTTCATTTTGTGGTAACACAGGGGCAGCGTACCGACTATAACGCCGGCACCAATGCTTATGCGACAACCAGCTTCTATAACGATGCCAAGGGGCGCCGTTTGCTTGTCAGCTGGTTTGTCGACAGCTCGGCGGAAAGCAAGACCGACAAAAACTGGGACGGCATGCTGACCTTCCCCTATGAAACGACGCTTTGTACGGTGAATGGCAGTATGAAGCTGGTGAGTAAGCCCATCGAGGAGCTTGAGGCGCAATACGGTGAGGTTGTAACCGAGCTTTCGGATTTTGTCATGGAGAACAAAAATCCGCTGGCCAATATTAAGCCGGGACCCTGCAAGATCGAGCTGATTTTTGAAGCTCCTTCTTCGGGCGCACTCACACTTTTAGACTACGAAATGAGCCCCTATACGGAAACCAGCCTGGTTTACGATGCATGCGGCACCTTAACGCTGAAAACTGTGCGCGGTACCTATCGGGCATCCCTGCCGCCCAAAGACGGTAAGGTTAAGCTTGAGATTTATATTGATCGATCGTTGATTGAAATCTTTGCCAACGACGGGGAGGTGCTTCTCAGCGCGGTGAATATGCAGCCTGCCGTAAAGCAGGTGCTCCGCTTGTTTGCCGACGCTTCCTGTCAGATAGATCTTCTTCGTGTCACCGCAATTCGCTCCATTTACGGGCGGTAAGGCTCGTCAACCGATGGCAATTTCGATCCCATCCTAAGATAAAACGGCAATCTCAAAGAAACACCCCGACCGCATGTTATCCATGCGATCGGGGTGTTATTGCTTTGGTATGATGAGTAAGGGCTCAGGACCTTTTTTTCAGATGGATGTGACACAGACGCTCGTATTCATCGTAATCGATGGCGCGCAGGATGTTGTCGAGCTCGTCATCGCCCATTGCGGTATTGCGGCCCTCGGCATATTCCTTGTCGACTTCCTCCTTGATTTTGGCAACCAAAGGAGAGCGCTTGTCAATGCGGTCATCCTCGGTGAGACGGAAATAGCCGTTGAGCCAGAAGGCGATGCCGGCCAAGCCGCTGTGCGAGTCAACCGAAACGGCGGCAGGGCGGCCGAGAATCTTCTCGGTATCGAAGATGTTATAAATCTCTTGATCCTTAAGCAGACCGTCTGCGTGGATGCCGGCGCGTGTCATATTGAAGTTGCGGCCGACAAAGGGGGTTTTGGGCGGAATCTCGTAACCGATTTCCTGCTCAAAGTAATTGGCGATTTCGGTGATAACCGAGAGATCCATACCGTCGGTTGTGCCGCGCAAAGAGGCGTATTCAATTGCCATCGCTTCCAGCGGGCAGTTACCGGTGCGTTCACCGATGCCGAGCAGAGCGCAGTTGATACCGGAGCAACCGTAGAGCCATGCGGTGGAGGCATTGGTTACGACCTTATAGAAGTCGTTATGCCCGTGCCACTCCAGCATCGCGCTCGGAATGCCGGCATAATGCTGCAGGCCGTAGATGATGCCCGGGACACTGCGCGGGAGGGCGGCACCCGGATAGGAGACGCCAAAGCCCATCGTGTCGCAAGCACGGATTTTGATCGGAATTCCGGCTTCCTCGGAAAGACGGGCAAGGGCCTCGGCGAACGGTACCACAAAGCCGTAATAATCGGCGCGTGTGATATCCTCAAAATGGCAACGAGGACGGATTCCCTTGTCAAGCACGCTTTTCACAATGCCGAGATATTTATCGAGTGCCTGACCGCGCGTCAGGCCCATTTTATTATAGATATGATAGTCGGAGCAGGAGACGAGAACACCGGTCTCCTTCAGGCCAAGCGACTTGACCAGCTCAAAGTCCTTCTCGTTCGCGCGGATCCAGGACGTAACCTCGGGAAAGTCATAGCCGAGCGCCATACATTCCTCGACTGCACGGCGATCCTTTTCCGAATAGACAAAGAATTCACTTTGGCGTACCAATCCCTTGGGGCCGCCGAGACGATGCAGCATCGTGAAGATCTCGACGATTTGCTTGACGGTGAAGGGGGAGGTGGATTGTTGGCCGTCGCGGAAGGTGGTGTCGGTAATCCAGATTTCATCGGGCATATTGATCGGGACAAAGCGATGATTGAAGGAAACCTTCGGTACCGATTCATAGTCAAACAGCTGTCGGTAAAGATTGGGCGTTGCGCGATCTTGAAGCTGATATTTGTATGCGGATTGCTCCAGCAGATTGGTGGCAGAAGAGAATTCCAGGCCGTTCGTTGGCGTGGAAGAAGCTTTCACTTGCATAATAACCTCCGTAGAACCGAAAACATACCGGTATTATACCACGGAAGATGAATAATTGCAATACCCTTCCTTCATTTATGCAAAAAAGTTTTAACGAAAAAAGCTGAAAAAGTAAGGAAATTCAAACCATTTTATACAAGATTGAAAAAAACAGCGATCGCCGCAAACAGCGATGTAATGAGAGCCGTTAACAGTTTTCCTGCAAGATAGCGTCCGAGCGGTCGCTTGCCATCGGTGACAAGGGTTACCTGAGCGTGAACCGAAAGGCCGGACCAGCCAACAGCGGCAGCGATAGCGACGAAGGCTTGATCGCTGTTGAGAAGCGAGGCAGAGAGGGAGGCTCCGGAGGTGATCTCAAGGGCTGAGGAAAGCAGGCATTTCAGAGGATTGGGAAGATAGGGCAGGGCAACGACGAAGCCGCTGAGAACCGAAAAAAAGATGACCGTGCCGCAGATAGCGATCATGGTATCTGCGCTTTCCTTTAGTGCTTCGGCCAGCGCGGTAAAAAAATGCGTTGGCTTTCGGATGCCGAAGGATTCGGGGGGATGAATCCGGCGCGGTTCAATAAAATTCCGAAGAATTCCGACCAAAAGAATTGCCGTCAGCTGAGCTAGATATAAATAAAGACCGCGTAACGGATGGTTTAGCAGTCCGTTACCGACACCGGCGATCAGAAAGGCCGGCGAAGCAGAGGAGGCTAACAATAAGGTGCGGTCGGCATCCCGATCGGTCAGAGAGCCGCTTCGCCGAAGACTCTCGGTCATTGAGGCGCCTGTCGGATAACCGGCAAGAGCGGCGCCGACACACGCACTCAGCGCCAGCGGCGAAATCCCGAAGAGGCGGGCAAAGCCCTTCCCCAAGCGGTGTCCTGCCGATTCGGCAAGTCCGAGCTTGAGAAGGAGCGCGCTCAGAACAAGAAAAGGGAAAATTGATGGGATGAGGGTTTTACCGCATAACAAAATGGCGTTCAATGCTACCTGAGATGCTGTTGGAGAGAAAAAGAGAAAGAGCGCTGCCAAGGCCAACAGAATGCCTATCGTGACGGCACGCAGTGCCCGAGCCGGTGATCGATGTGTTTCGCTATGGTTCATGCATGTACATCCTCCGTTTTGCATAGAATGGATTGGTATCATTATACGGGAGGGAGGAGCAGGATATGCCAAAGCGTCCGTTACGCAAACGATTGGCCGACAGTATGGATGTCCCCGAAATAGCGTTTGGTGGGTGTCCGTATCTGACCGTAGAGGGAAACACCTCGCTTCGTGTGGATCATTGTCTTGAAATTCTTTCATACGATGACCGTGAGATACGGCTGGCGCTGCGCGGTTTGATTCTGATTGTGCATGGGGAAGCGCTGACGATGCGTTCGTATGCGATTCGCACGATATGCATCGGAGGACGGATTACCGCTTTATGCTTCGAAGAAAAAAAGAAATAGAAGGAGGAGAAGGAATGTTTTTGTTTCGTCTTCTAAATTTTTTGGCCGGTTATCTTAAGGTGATATGTCCTGCCGCTTTCTCGCGCGAGGTCGTGAATCGCTTGGCAAGACAGGAAATCGATTATTGGGAGTTGAAGCGAGGGGCGGAGGGAGAGCTTTCCTTCTATATTTTGGAGAAAGAATTTCGCCGCTTGCAAAAGAGTGAGGGTGAGCCGATTGCCTATCACGTATCCCGTCGTTACGGCCTTCCGCAGTGGTTGGCACGCTATCACAGACGCTTTGGTATTCCGATTGGAATGATTCTTCTTCTGGTGTTAACAAAGCTTTCGACGCAGTTTGTCTGGGAGGTAACCGTTTCGGGAAACGAAACACTGAGTGATGCGGCGATTATTGACTCTCTGGAGGAGCTTGGGTGTGCGGTGGGATCCTACATACCCGATGTTGATTTTTATCGGATTTGTCACGCCTTTATTCTTGAAAATGAGGAGGTTTCCTGGATTTCGGTCAATATGATCGGCACAACAGCAAGGGTGGAGGTGATCGAAACGGATGTCAAAGGCAATCTCGAAGAGGAAGGAAACGGGACACCCTCCAATCTTGTTGCGCGTTTTGACGGTGAGATTGTTCGTACCGAAACCGCGAGCGGTAAGGTGACGGTGATGGCGGGACAAACGGTGACAGCGGGACAGCTTTTGGTGAGTGGCGTTGTCGATATCGGCCGCGAGGAGGAGGGACGGTTTCATCTTGTTCGTGCTCGCGGAAAGGTCTATGCGCAAACAACCCGCCGTATCAGTGTTGAAGTACCCTTAAATCGGGAAAAAATTACCGTTCTGGGGGAGGAAGTTGTTGAAAAAACGATAAAATTCTTCGGAAAAAACATAAAACTTAAAGAAAACAGTAGCATTTTACCCGAAGGTTGTGCTATAATAGAGAAAAGCCGACGGCTGGTGCTTTGGGAACAGTTGGCGGGAGGTATCCCTCTCCCGATTTATCTGACAACAAGCACCTACGAGTTGCGAGAAACCACCACGGTTTTGCTGACGCGAGACGAGGCGCTCGCCGTGGCAAGGCAGGAAATGGCAGAGCTGTTTCAGCACGAATTTGCTGAGGCCGATATCCTGTCTCGCGCCGAATCCATCGAGGAAAGCGAGGACAGGGTGGTTTTGCATTGGGATATTGTCAGTGTCGAGAATATTGCCCATGAGGTGCCGATCGGTGTGAGTTAAGCGAAAAGATACGAGGTTTATATGGCCGAAAAAACAATGATAACCGACAGTCTCGAACAGACCGCTATGCTGTTTGGCGGCTATGACTGTTACGCACAGCGCATCGAAGAAGCCTTTAACGTCATCATCAAGACAAGGGACAGCGAGCTGGCGGGAGGCAGTGTGATTGCCGTGACCGGTGCCGAGGAAAACGCGGTGTCGCAGGCGCACGAGGCCCTGCTTTATCTGAAACGAATTGCTGCCTTGAACGGGCGCATTACCACACAAAATGTCGACTATGTGATTGGCATGGTTCGCGATGGCAAGAGTGAGGAGCTGGCTTCGATTGATCAGGACTGTATCTGTATTACCAATCGCGGCAAGCCGATCAAGGCGAAAACCGTGGGACAGACGCAGTACGTGGAGCGAATCCGTCAAAACACCATCGTCTTCGGCGTTGGTCCTGCCGGCACCGGCAAGACCTTTTTGGCGGTTGCTATGGCGGTGAAGGCGTTGCGGGCCAAGCAGGTCAGCCGTATCATTCTGACGCGACCGGCGGTTGAAGCGGGCGAAAAGCTCGGTTATCTGCCGGGCGACCTGCAAAACAAAATCGATCCCTATTTGCGACCGCTTTACGATGCGCTCTATGAAATGCTTGGTGCCGAAACCTATCAAAAGAATGTGGAACGCGGCATTATTGAGATTGCACCGCTTGCGTATATGCGCGGACGGACCCTCGATGATTCCTTTATCATTCTCGACGAGGCGCAGAATACGACGCCCGAGCAGATGAAAATGTTCTTGACCCGTTTGGGAAGCGGCTCCAAGGCTGTGGTGACCGGGGATATCACGCAAACGGATTTGCCACGCGGTACCAAGAGCGGTCTTGTGGAGGCAATTCATATTCTTACCGGGATTGAGGATATTGTCATTCATCATTTTACCGACCGTGATGTTGTGCGTCACCGGTTGGTACAAAAAATTATTGCCGCCTACGAAAAATATGATAAAGAAAGAGCCGAAAAGAAGCATGAAGACAAAGCCGGTCGTTTTTATAAAAAATAAGCAGAAGTCGGTGGTGACCACACCGCCCCTGCGCCGCTTGATTAAGGCGGCGATTGCCGCTACCTTGCGCTATGAGGACAAGCCGATCGGATGCGAGGTCTCGGTTACACTCGTTGATAATGCGGCCATTCATCAGCTCAATTTTGATTACCGTCAGGTTGACCGTGAGACCGATGTTCTCTCCTTTCCGCTATATGAACGGGAGGAGCTTGTGTCCATGACCGAGCCGCTGCTGCTCGGGGATATCGTGCTTTCCCTTGAAAAAGCGGCGGAGCAGGCCGAAAGCTATGGCCACAGCATGGAACGCGAGGTTGCCTTCTTGACGGTTCATTCCATGCTTCATCTTCTCGGCTACGATCATGAGCTCTCCTCGGAGGAGGAGACCGATATGTTTCGCCGCCAGGAAGAGGTTCTGGCGATCATGGGTCTTACCCGTTGAAACACAAAGATTATGAAAGAACAGGTTACCATAGTATGAAAACCGGATTTATTGCGATTCTTGGACGTCCTAACGTGGGAAAATCCACCCTCTTAAATGCGATGCTCGGCGAAAAGATCGCCATTGTTTCCAAGAAGCCGCAAACGACACGAACCCGCATTACGGGCATTTTGACTCGCGGTGAAGAGCAGTTTGTTTTTCTGGATACCCCGGGCATGATCAAGGCGAAAAACCGTCTTGGCGATTATATGGTGAAAACGATCTCCAACACCATCGGCGAGGTTGACGCTTGCCTGTTTGTGGTGGAGGCCGGTGTCAAGCCCGGCCCGACCGAGCGCAATATTTTAGAGCGCATTGGCAACCGCAAGCTGCCGGCGATTCTCGTCATTAATAAGACCGACCGCGTCGGCGGGGAGGCTGTCGGCGATACGATTCTGTCCTATAAGGATTTGTATGCCTTTGAGGCGGTGGTTCCGATTTCGGCGGCCAATCATAAGGGCGTGGACATTGTGATTGACGAAGCCTCGCACTTCCTGTCGGAGGGACCGTGGTATTTTGCCGAGGATGAGCTGACCGACCAGCCGGAACGTCAGATTGCCGCCGAAATGATCCGCGAAAAGATTCTTCGCACGATCGACGACGAGATTCCGCACGGCACGGCCGTTATGATCGAGGAATTCAAGGAGGAGGGAAAGCTGCTCCGTATTCGTGCCGAAATCTTCTGCGAGCGCGAAGCGCACAAGCGTATACTGATCGGTAAGCAGGGAGCACAGCTCAAGAAAATCGGGAGCTATGCTCGTGAAGATCTGGAAAGCTTCTTTGGCATGAAGGTGTTCCTGGATCTTTGGGTTAAGGTTAAGGAAAATTGGCGTGATGACGTCGTGAATCTGAATCATTTTGGGTTTAATAAGAACGATCTCGGATAAAAGGGGAGAATGGAAACGGTATGGCTGAGATCCATCATTTTCCGGCTCTTGTCATTCGTGAAACCGAGTATGGTGAGCACGATAAGCTTTTGACGCTCCTGACGGCTGAGCAGGGAAAAAAAACGGTATTGGTCAAGGGAGCCAAAAGTCTGAAAAATGCGAATATGGCTTCCTCACAGCTGCTTTGCTATAGCGAGTTTACCGTCAAGGAGCGCAATGGGTTTTATACGCTGAGCGAGGCGGCGCTGATTGAGCAATTTTTTGGTCTGCGGAAATCGCTGGAGCGTTATGCGGCGGCGCAATATGCGGCCGATGTTGTCGGTGAGATTTCGGTAGAAAACAACGATGAGGCGCCTCTGCTCCAGCTCTTACTGAACACACTGTATATGCTTTCCGAAACCGATCGGGAGGTGTCGTTCATCAAGGCGGTCTTTGAAATCCGTTTGGCTGCGCTTTCTGGATTTTGCCCCGATCTCAGAGCCTGTGTTTGCTGCGGACAAGCAACGGCAGAGCGCTATTATCTTGATGTGATGAACGGAACACTTTCCTGTCTTACCTGCTTTGGCACGGCGACCGAAGTTTCTTCGCAGGAGGATGTCGGACGGGCGACAGTCATCCTCCCGCTTTCCGATGCTCTGCGGCGCGCATTACGCTATGCGACCGAGAGCCCTGCCAAACGAATCTATTCCTTCTCGCTTCCCAAGGAGGAAGAGGAGGCGCTTTCTCATGTTTGCGAAACCTATCTGCTTCATCAGCTGGAGCGCGGCTTTCGGACGCTCGATTTTTATCACCGTGTCCGCGGCTTGGGATAAGCAAAAGAAAGGACAAAATTTTGAGTACAACATACTACGATAAAGCCTTGCACACCTTAGAATTTGATAAAATTACGGCGATGTTGGCTGACTGTGCACCAACCGAAGGCTCGCGCGCCATGGCGTACCGGCTGGTTCCCGACGGCGATCCTTACCAGATACGCCGTAAACAGTCGCAAACCACCGACGCTAAAAATCTTCTGATGATGAAGGGATTTCCTTCGTTTGGCGCACTGAAGGATGTGACACCTGCGATTGAACGCGCCGAAAAGGGAGCTTCCATGACGATGCGGGAGCTTTTGGATACGGCCGCTTTGTTGCAAACGGCACGTCGCCTTTCGGATTATTTTTTTGGTGACCGTAAAGAAAGTGATCCCGGCGAAGGACTTCGCGAGCAGTTCGGACGTTTGGTTGCCGACCGTATGCTCGAGACGCGGATTACCCGTGCGATTCCGGCCGAGGATCTGATTGCCGATGAGGCCAGCCCGGCGTTGGCGGATATTCGCCGTCGGATTCGTCTGGAAAACAATAAAATCAAAGACAGTCTGCAAAAATATCTGAGCGGCACCTTTGCCAAATATTTGCAGGAGAATATTGTAACACTTCGTAACGGCCGGTATGTGGTGCCGGTCAAGGCGGAATATAAAAACGAGATTAAGGGCTTGGTTCACGATACCTCAGCATCGGGAGCAACGCTGTTTATTGAGCCGCTGGCGGTGGTTGATGCCAATAATGAGCTTCGGGCGTTGGAAATCAAGGAGCAGCACGAGATTGATCGTATTCTGGCCGAGCTTTCGGCAGAATGCGTTATCGATGCCACTATCATTATCGGTGACTATTATGCCTTAACCGAGCTGGCATTTATCTTTGCAAAGGCAGAATTGTCTTGCCGACTGAATGCAACCGAACCGCTGATCAATGAAGAAAAACGGCTTTTTCTTAAAAAAGCACGTCATCCCTTGATCGACAAAAAAGCGGTCGTGCCAATTACGGTTGCACTTGGCGGTGAATATGATACCATGGTGATCACCGGACCGAATACCGGCGGTAAGACGGTAACCCTGAAAACGATTGGACTTCTGTCGCTGATGGCTCAGGCAGGCCTTCATATCCCCTCTTCGGATGGCTCGGAGGTGCCGGTGTTTGACGCGATTCTGGCCGACATCGGGGACGAACAAAGCATTGAGCAATCGCTGTCAACCTTTTCCTCTCACATGGTGAATATTGTGGGAATTCTCGAGAAGGTCTCTGACGACAGCCTGGTGCTGTTTGATGAGCTTGGCGCCGGCACCGACCCGACCGAAGGTGCGGCGCTGGCGATGGCAATTATCGGCAAGGTGCGTTCCTTTGGCGCACTTTGCGCCGCCACGACGCATTATGCGGAGATCAAGGCGTACGCACTGGAAACGGAAGGAGTGACCAATGCCTCCTGTGAGTTCGATGTTGAAACCTTACGCCCCACCTATCGCTTGATTATCGGAACGCCCGGTAAATCCAACGCCTTTGCGATTTCCCGTAAGTTGGGTATTGGTGAGGATATTATTGAGGCGGCAAAAAACCGTATATCTACCGATGATAAACGTTTTGAACGCGTCATTGAAGAGCTGGAAATCCGTCGGATGGAGGCGGAGCGGGAGCGTGATGAGGCGCTTCGTGCGCGTCGGGAATTCGAAGCCTATCGCAATGCGGAAGAGGCAAAGCTTAAAAGACGTCTTGACATTGCCGAGCGTGAAGCCGAAAAGGCGCAGGAAAAGGCGGTTCAAATTCTGGAAAGTGCCCGTGTCACCAGCGAATATGTCATGGGACAGCTCGAGGAAATTAAGAGGAAAAAGGAATCTGAGCGCTTTGCCGAGCAATTGGAAGAAGGACGCCGCGATATTCGCCGCCGTCTTCGTGAGGCCGGCGATGCTGTTAATCCGGTTACAGAGGCGCGAGACGATGACTATGTCTTGCCGCGTGCACTCCGCAAGGGCGATACGGTCATGCTGATCAACTTGAGACAGCAGGGCGTTTTGATCGAGGATCCGGATAAAAAGGGAAATGTGACCGTTCGTTCCGGCCTCATCAATACGCGAACCAACATCAAGAATTTGAAGCTGATTGAGGAGGCGGCGCAAATGACAACCGCCGACCGCAAACGTATTGCTGCCTCCAAGTATCAGGCGGCTGTTAATCGCGATTTCAGTGCATCGCTGGATCTGCGCGGTCAGCTTGGCGAGGACGCTTGGTTTATGACCGATAAGTATTTGGATGAGGCGATAATGGCGCACGTAAAAACCGTTACCTTGATACATGGAAAGGGAACCGGTGCCCTTCGTGCCGCCCTGCAAAAGCATCTGAAAACCGATTCGCGTGTCAAATCCTTCCGCGCCGGCATCTACGGGGAAGGGGACAGCGGTGTTACGGTTGTTGAGCTGAAATGACGTTTAGATACGCTTTTATGATCATTATAAAAGAAAATTAAAGTTTTTCCAAAAAACGCTTGACATAATGGGTTTGTTGCGTTATAATGATATTGTGAAAACTTATGTTTTCTCCTTACTGTCGGAAATCATAGCCGACAGTCTTATGTCCATAAGGAGGTGTAAAAATGGAAAAGAACAACGGAACTTACGAAGTCCTGTTCGTCGTTGATCTTACCCCCGGTGAGGAGGCCGTAAAAGCACTGGTTGAGAAGTTCACTTCTTTGATCGCTGCCAACGGTACCGTAAACGAGGTAAACGAGTGGGGCAAGCGCAGACTTGCTTACCCGATCAATGACAAGAACGACGGCTACTATGTGCTTGTGAAGTTCTCGGCTCCTACCGATTTCCCGGCAGAGCTCGAAAGAATCTTCAACATTACCGATGGTATCATGCGTTCCATGGTATTGGCACAGGAAGCGTAATTTGTAAGAAAGGTGTTTAGGTATGGCGAATTTTAACTTTAATAAAGCAATTCTCGGCGGCCGTCTTGTGGCCGATCCCGAGCTGAAGCAGACTCAGAGCGGTATCCCGGTATGTTCCTTCCGAATTGCCGTGAACCGCCGCGCTGCCAGAAATGCCGATTCTCAGACTCAGCCGCAGGCCGACTTCATCGATATTGTTGCATGGCGTCAACAGGCCGAGTTTGTCACGAGATTCTTCCGAAAGGGAAGCTCAATCTGTGTGGTTGGCTCGATTCAGGTTCGTCAGTGGACGGACAATCAGAATCAGAAGCGTTACTCTACCGAGGTAGTGGCTGACGAAATTTCGTTTGTCGATTCTAAGGGTGAGGGTCCTGCCAATGCTTCTCAGGGTGGATTCAATTCTTCCTATACGCCTGATAATTACGCACCGTCCTACTCTTCTCAGTCCGAGGCCGCTCCCAAGTTTGAGGAGATGTCTAACGACGACGACCTGCCGTTCTGAGAAACCGTGGCCTTTGCCGCCATACGGTTGGTAAAGGTGTCTCACTTATTTTAACAGGAGGATAGTAAGATGGAAAACAATCAGCAGGCTCAGGCTCCCGCCCAGCAGTCCCAGCAGAAGCCCTTCCGTCAGGGCAATAAGAGACATAGAAAGGTCTGCCGTTTCTGTGCCGATAAGATCGAGCACATCGATTACAAGGATATTTCTCGTCTCGAAAAGTGCACCAGCGACCGCGCCAAGATTCTTCCCAGAAGAATTAGCGGTACCTGCGCGATGCACCAGCGTCAGCTGACCGTCGCCATCAAGAGAGCTCGTCATATGGCGTTGCTTCCTTACATCAGCGATTGATCTATAACGACGCTTTGTACAAGTGAAAAAAGAACGTAACCAATATCTGTGGGTGCGAATTAGGGATTTTTAATTCCCGGAAAAATGGCATAGTCGTTAATTCGGCTATGCCGTTTTCTCATTTATAGGTGTTGTTGGTATTTCACCGATGCCGTTGTATATGATTTTGATACGTTGAACCCTGTGTCCGTCAACCTTTTCTGCTTTGTAGACGAGGATTTTCTCAACGAACACACGAATTAGCTCCGCATCAAGTTCCTTGATGTCCGTATACTTTCTAACCAATGCGAGGAAGGTATCGACACTGAGGGACTCATTTTTTGTTGCAGACATAATGCTTTCAAGTTCTGTGATGCGCTTCTCCAAGGTACGCTGTTCGGCTTCATAGGTGTCGGTCAGCTTGGCAAAACGCTCATCGGAAATCTTACCCTCGATGTTGTCCTCGTAGAGCCTTTGGATAATGCCATCGAGCTTGGTAACACGAGCCTTGGCTGCTTCGAGTTCCTTCTTGCTCTCACGAAGATTACGCTCGGTCTCCTGCTTGGACTTTTGCGTTACAAGCCTTACGAACTCGTCCTCGTGTTCTCTTGCATAAGAGGTGACCCTGCGAATGTCATCAAGCAGAAGTTGCTCAATGACCACGTTGCGGATTTGGTGAGAACTGCATTTGCCTTTTTGCTTTCGGTATGTAGCGCAAACAAAGTATTCTTGGCTATGTTCCCATCCGCGTCCACGGACTTGGTAAAGCTTTGCCCCACAATCAGCGCAGAAGAGCATTCCTGAAAGGATAGGCATTTCACCCATAGGAGTAAGCCTGCGCCGTCCGTCACGAATCTTCTGAACGATGTCAAATGTCTCTTGGTCGATAATGGCTTCATGGGTGTTCTCAAATATCTGCCATTCCTCGCGGTCGTTGTGCATCTGCTTCTTATTCTTATAGGATTTGCGGTAGGTCTTGAAGTTTGCAGTATGCCCCAAATACTCCACACGGGTCAGAAGCCGAGCCACCGTGGAATCGTGCCATATGCAAGGATCATCATCGAGAGGCTTTGCCGGAATGGTTATGCCGAGCCTGCGAGCGTGAGCCACGGGGTTCTCAATTTTTCTCCGTGTCAGCTCCTTGGCTATCTGCGTGGGTCCGTACCCCTGCACACAAAGGCTGAAGATTTCTCTCACAACCTCTGCGGCTTCGGGATCAATGACCCATCGGCTTTTGTCCTCGGGGTCTTTAACATATCCATAGGGCGGATTTGTACACAAAGGTTTTCCCGATTGTCCCTTTGCCTTAAATACGGCGCGTATTTTCTTGCTTGTATCCTTGGCATACCATTCGTTGATAATATTCAGGAAGGGGGTAAAGTCGCTGTCCTGCTGATTTGCGCTATCGACGCCGTTGTTTATGGCAATGAAGCGGATATCAACACCCGGAAAGAACACTTCGGTGTAGTAACCGACCTTGAGGTAATCTCTTCCGAGTCGACTCATATCCTTTACGATGACCATTCCGATCTTGCCGTCTTCCGCAAGGGAGATAAGGCGTTGCCAATCAGGGCGGTCAAAGTTCGTACCGCTGTAGCCGTCATCCACAAAGAACATTGTGTTGCCGAACCCGTTGTCATCTGCGTACTTCTGCAAAATGGCTTTTTGGTTGATGATACTGTTGCTGTCTCCCTGAAGTTCATCATCACGGGAGAGGCGGCAATATAAT
>SVSA01000035.1 GCA_015064545.1 Oscillospiraceae bacterium
GCCGGGGCAGTCAACGTGAGCGTAGTGACGGTTAGCAGTCTCGTACTCAACGTGACGGGTGTTGATTGTGATACCACGAGCTCTCTCTTCGGGAGCGTTGTCGATCTGGTCATAAGCCATGAACTCAGCGCCATTGCCCAGAGAAAGGTACTTGGTGATAGCAGCGGTAAGGGTGGTCTTACCATGGTCAACGTGACCAATGGTACCGATATTGACATGCGGTTTGTTTCTTTCGAATTTTGCCTTTGCCATTGTAATTATCCTCCGTAAAATTATTGTTTAATTAAGTTTGGTTTATCAGAACCGGCTTACTTTCTGCCGGCAATGATCTTTTCTTGAATGGACTTCGGAACCTCAGCAAAGTGACTGGGCTCCATCGAATACTGGCCGCGGCCCTGCGTCATCGAACGAAGGGTGGTGGCGTATCCGAACATTTCGGACAGCGGAACGTGAGCGGTGATCTGCTGTGCACCCGCGATGGGATCCATCGAAACGATGGTACCGCGGCGCGAGTTAACACTACCGATAACATCACCCATGTAATCGTCCGGCGTGGTAATGACGACCTTCATGATCGGCTCGGTCAGAACCGGATCTGCCTTCTTCATAGCATCCTTGAATGCCATCGAACCGGCAATCTTGAATGCCATTTCCGAAGAGTCAACCTCGTGGTAGGAACCGTCAAAGAGGTTAACCTTGACGTCGACAACGCTGTAACCGGCAACAACACCGGTCTGCATAGCGCCCTGAATACCGGCATCAACAGCAGGGATGTATTCCTTCGGAATCGCACCGCCGACAACGGTATTTTCAAAGACATAGCCGGCACCCGGCTCGTTGGGCGAAATGGTGATCTTAACGTGACCGTACTGACCCTTACCACCCGACTGACGTGCATACTTCATATCGGTAGTTGCTTCCTTGCGGATCGTTTCCTTGTAGGAAACCTGGGGAGCACCGACGTTAGCCTCGACCTTAAACTCACGAAGGAGACGGTCAACGATGATTTCCAGGTGAAGCTCACCCATACCGGCGATGATGGTCTGACCGGTTTCCTCATCGGTGTGAGTACGGAAGGTAGGATCTTCCTCGGCAAGTCTTGCCAGAGCCAGACCCATCTTTTCCTGACCGGCCTTGGTCTTAGGCTCGATCGCAACGTTAATAACCGGATCCGGGAAGACCATCTGCTCGAGGATAATGGGATGAGCCTCGTCGCAAAGGGTGTCACCGGTCGTGGTATTCTTGGTACCAATCAGCGCTGCGATATCGCCAGCATATACCTTATCGATATCCTTACGCTCATTGGCATGCATCTGCAGAATACGGCCGAAACGCTCTCTTGCCTTTTTCTCGGGGTTATAAGCGGTAGAACCGGCTTCAATGGTACCCGAGTAGACACGGAAGAAGCAAAGCTTTCCGACGAACGGGTCGGTCATGATCTTGAATGCGAGAGCAGCGAAGGGCTCCTCGTCGCTGGCCTTACGCTCGTCCTCCTCGTCGGTCACGGGATTGACACCCTTGATCGCGGGAATGTCGAGAGGCGAAGGCATATAGTCGATGACAGCATCGAGCAGCTTCTGTACGCCCTTGTTCTTATACGAGGTACCGCAAACAACAGGGACGAGCTGGTTGGCAATGGTAGCCTTACGAAGGGCCGCCTTGAGTTCCTCAACGGTCAACTCGATGTCCAGAAGGAACTTTTCCATCAGGTCATCATCGGTAGCGGCAATCGCTTCGACCATCTCATTACGGTACTGCTGGGCTTTTTCCAGCATATCGGCGGGAATGGGCTCGACACGCATGTCCTTACCCATCTCGTCGTAATACACATCGGCCTCCATGTTCATCAGATCGATGATACCGCGGAAGGTCTCCTCAGATCCGATGGGGAGCTGGATCGGCACGGGATGTGTTTTCAAACGGGTCTTCATCATATCGACGACACGATAGAAATCGGCGCCCATGATGTCCATCTTGTTTACATACGCCATGCGGGGAACGCCGTACTGGTCAGCCTGACGCCAAACGGTTTCAGACTGAGGCTCAACGCCACCCTTAGCGCAGAAAACGGTAACCGAACCATCAAGCACGCGCAACGAACGCTCAACCTCTACGGTGAAGTCAACGTGTCCGGGGGTGTCGATAATGTTGATTCGATTGTCTTTCCAGAAACAGGTGGTAGCAGCAGAGGTGATGGTAATACCACGCTCCTGCTCCTGAGCCATCCAGTCCATCGTAGCGGAACCGTCGTGGGTTTCACCGATCTTGTGCGTTCTACCGGTATAGTAGAGGATACGCTCGGTCGTGGTGGTTTTACCCGCGTCGATATGTGCCATGATACCGATATTTCTGGTTCTTTCCAAAGGGTATTCTCTTGGCATGATTTCTCCTTAAACTTCCTGTTCTGCGGTTCTATGCCGCAGTACAGCACAAATGATCAATACTTGTAGTGAGCGAAAGCCTTGTTGGCTTCTGCCATTCTGTGCGTTTCCTCGCGCTTCTTAACGGCACCGCCGACACCATTGATGGCATCGATAATTTCGGCAGCCAGTCTGTCAGCCATGGTCTTCTCGCCACGATTTCTGGCGTAGGTAACCAGCCAACGAAGTCCCAGAGTCTGCTTTCTTTCTGCGCGGACATCCATAGGAACCTGATAGGTAGAACCGCCTACACGTCTTGCCTTGACCTCAAGGACAGGCATAATGTTTTCGAGAGCCGTGGTGAACGCTTCGAGCGCGTTCTTACCGGACTTCTCCTCAACAACCTTAAATGCGTCATAGACGATCTTCTGCGCAACGCCCTTCTTACCGTCGAGCATTACATTGTTAACCAGCTTGGTAACAAGCTTGGAATTGTAAAGCGGATCCGGCAGGACGTCTCTTTTTGATATCTGACCTCTTCTCGGCACTGTACTTCCCTCCTTCATGATTAATATGATATCACAGGTACTCGAAAAAATTTCGTTTGTGCGCTGTCAGACATCGGGAAAACCTCATTCACGGCCTTAGCCGTCCATATATTATTTTACTCCGATTCGACAAACAAACGATCTCCCGCGGACAATATCACCTTCCGTGGGAGGCGGTGAGAGCAGAATTACTTCTTCTTAGCTCTCTTGGCGCCGTACTTAGAACGGCTCTGCTTACGGTTCGCAACGCCCTGAGCGTCAAGCGTACCGCGAATGATGTGATAACGCACACCGGGCAGGTCACGAACTCTTCCTCCGCGGATCAAAACTACAGAGTGTTCCTGCAGGTTATGACCGATACCGGGAATGTAAGTGGTTGCCTCAAGACCGTTGGTAAGACGAACTCTTGCGATTTTACGCAGAGCCGAGTTCGGCTTCTTCGGGCTGGTGGTAGTTACCTTGGTGCAAACTCCACGTTTCTGAGGAGCGCTAAGATCGGTCTGCTTACCCGAAAGCGAGTTGAAGCCATGCTGAAGCACAGGAGACTTCGACTTATACGCCTTTTCGGAACGGCCGTACTTAACGAGCTGGTTAAAGGTTGGCATACCGCACCTCCTTCTTAAAGAATTTGTTTGTCGTTCGTATAAGAATTTATACAAAACACAATATATTATAGCACTTTTTTTGGCGGATTGTCAAGTGTATAATTGCGTTCGTCTCATTTTCGGCACACTGCACATTTTTTTCGCCCTTGGTAACACGGAAATGGCAAATTTTATTCGGAATACACGTAAGTATTCCATTTTTGTCAGAAAAAATACGCGCACAACACATTTTTTTCCTACAGATATTGATTTTTTTGCCAAAATGTATTATCATAATATATGGTTGGAAATAATGAACCGAGCCCGGCAAAAAAAGGAGACTGAATATGGCTAAGGAATTTAAACGAATCGGTATTTTGACCTCAGGAGGCGATGCCCCCGGCATGAATGCGGCCGTCCGCGCCGTCACGCGCTACGCGTTAAAGCAAGGCCTCGAGGTTTACGGCATTTATGAAGGCTACAAGGGCCTGATCGAAGGAAAAGGAAGCATCAAGAAGTTCTCACCTCGCGATGTAGCAAACATCATTGAGAAAGGCGGTACCGCACTCTATTCGGCACGCTGTGTCGAGTTCAAGGAGGAGGCCGGCCTGCAGCGCGCCATTGAGGTCTGCCGTGAATTCCAGATCGACGGCATTATTGCCATCGGCGGTGACGGCACCTTCCGCGGCGCCTCCGACCTCTGCAAGCGAGGCATTCCCTGCATCGGTATCCCCGCCACCATCGATAACGATATTACCTGTACCGACCGTTCGATCGGCTTCGACACGGCAATGAATACGGTAGTAGAAGCCATCGACCGTCTGCGCGACACCTGCGAATCGCACGCCCGCTGTAACGTCGTTGAGGTCATGGGTCGCAACGCCGGTTATATTGCGCTCGAAACCTCGATCGCCGTCGGCGCTACGGGTGTTGTCGTTAAGGAAGACCTTAACTATCAGGAAGACGCCCTGATCGAAAAGATCCGCGTTGCCCGCGCAGCCGGCAAACGAAACTTCATCGTTGTGGTTGCCGAAGGCGTTGACCATTATTCCGAAGGTCTGGCCAAGCGCATCGAGGCCGAGACCGGCGTTGAGACCAAGTTTGCTCGTCTGGCGCACATCGTGCGCGGCGGCTCGCCCTCGCTTGCCGACCGTCTGCTCGCCGCACAAATGGGTGTGGCCGCCGTCGATGCTCTGCTTGCCGGTAAGCAAAACGTCTTTATCTGCCAGCGCGATGGGGATATGGTTGCCACCGATATTCAGGAAGCCATCGCCACCGACAAGATGTACAAGAACAGCTTTGATTCCTCGGTCAAGTATCCCGAGGAGGCTCTCAAGGCCTATTCTGCGGAACGCATTGCCGAGATGAAGGAATTCTGCGCCATGAGAACCAAGGAGGTTCAGGCTCTGCTCACGATCTCGGAAAACATCTCGAACTATCAGTAATCGGATCCGCCGACGGATCGGAAGAAACGAGGATTTATCATGAACGACAACAGCTTCAGCAGTCAGTCGATCCGAACCTATCGCCGCAAAAAAAATGTCGGCGGCACCGTCGCTTCGATTCTGATTATTCTTATCCTGCTGGCGATTGCCGCCGTTCTGGCCATGGCGATTGCCAAAATCGGCCCATTTGCCCCCGGCGAAGACACCCCTGTCGAATCCGACACCACCGATACAACCGACACCGACACCGAAGGAACCACCGGCACCTCCGAGAAGGATACCACCGACACGGAGGCTCCGCCGGAAACCACGGAGCCGCCCGAAACCGCCGATCCCAATGCGATCATTTATGTTTCGGTCAATAAGAGTCAGGACGATATCGGTATCGGCGACTTGGTTTTGATTGACAAAACGCATCCCTATGCGTTCCCGGAAACAACGCTTTACTCACTCTATGAATATAAGGCTACCGGCTCGTACAAGATTGCCAGCTCGAGCCTCATGCTCCGCTATGAAGCCTTGATTCATTTCGAAAGCATGACCGACGCCCTGGTTGAGGCGACAAAAAAGGTCACCATCGACGAGGAAGGCTTAGAAACCACGATTTATTTCGATGACGTTCAGATCACGACCGCTTATCGAAGCTATGAGGTTCAGGAAGCAGTTTACCAAAGCAATCCCAAAAACGCCGCCGAACCCGGCTGCAGTGACTACCACTCCGGAGCCACCCTCTATATCAACTGCTTCACCGATGATCTCAAAACGCAGGATCTGAGCATGCTCAGCGAATCCGTCTGGCTGAAGCAAAATGCGCATAAGTATGGCTTTATCTTCCGCTTCCCGACCAACAAGCACAAGATCACCGGCTACAATATTCCCTGGCAAATGCGATATGTCGGTATTGCGCATGCCACCTATATGTACAAGAACAATCTCTGTTTAGAGGAATATCTGCAGCTGCTTTCCGACAATCACCGCTACCTCACCGATCATCTGCAGGTGGAGGCTCCCGACGGCATGACCTACGAGATCTTCTATGTGCAGGGACCCGAAGAAGGTGTTCTCAAGCTCCCCATCCCCGCGAACCGCGATTATATGATCAGCGGTGACAACATCGGCGGCTTTATCGTTACCGTAACCGTAGGGCCAACCGAGGTCGAAACGCCGGATTCCGGCACCTGATCAGCACCGCACAGGATCGGTTTTTACAGCCGATCCTGTGTTTTTTATGGAAATGGTTCGACTTGTGCGTGCCATGATCAACAATTTTGTCGATTTCGCGGTTGACAAAAAGGCAATAATTTCATATAATAGAAGAATAAACGTCACTATTCCAAAACGAAAGAGGAGTTTTATCCCCGTGAATACCGTTTCGGTCAAAACCGTAAAATTCGGCGGCAGCTCACTTGCCAGCGCCGAACAGTTCAAAAAAGTCCGCGACATCATCGTCGCCGACAGCAATCGTCGTTATGTTATCCCTTCCGCCCCTGGCAAACGCTTTGCCGACGACACGAAGGTCACGGATCTCTTTTACACCTGCTATGACCACGCCTCCCGTGGTGAGGATATCAAGGAGATCTTTGGCGAAATCCGTGCACGCTATGACAGCATTATTGCCGGCCTCGGCCTTTCGTTATCGCTGGAGGAGGAATACGCCGCCATCGAAAGTGCGCTGATTCACCGCATCGGCCGTGACTATGCTGCCTCGCGCGGCGAATACCTGAACGGCAAAATTTTGGCTCACTATCTTGGCTTTGATTTTATCGACGCCTCCGATGTCATCTTCTTCCGTGAGGACGGCGTCTTTGACAGCGAAAAGACGAACGAAGTGCTTTCCGCCGTGCTTAAGCGCCATGAATATGCCGTCATTCCCGGCTTCTACGGCTCGATGCCGAACGATACCATTAAAACCTTCTCGCGCGGCGGCTCGGATATTACCGGCTCAATCGTCGCCCGCGCCTCCTCCTCGGTGATCTATGAAAACTGGACCGACGTTTCGGGCTTTTTGATGGCGGATCCCCGCATCATAAGCAATCCCAAGCCGATCGAAACCATCACCTACCGCGAGCTTCGCGAGCTCTCGTACATGGGCGCCACGGTTTTGCATGAGGATGCCATTTTCCCGGTTCGCATTGCCGGAATTCCGATCAATATCCGCAATACCAACCAGCCCGATGCTGCTGGCACCATGATCGTTTCGCATTGTCCGCCGGATGGCAAGCGCATTATCACCGGTATTGCCGGCAAAAAGGGCTTCAGTGTTATTACCATTGAAAAAGACATGATGAATCAGGAGACCGGCTTCGGCCGTCGTGTCCTGCAGGTTATCGAAAACAGCGGCATTTGCTTTGAGCATCTGCCCTCCGGCATCGACACCATGTCGGTCGTTGTCAATACCGCAGACCTGGCTCCCTTCCGCACGATGGTCATCAACAATATCTGCACCGCCGTTGATCCTGATTCGATTACGGTCGAGGATAATTTGGCGTTGATTGCCGTGGTGGGACGCAACATGGTCAAGGCCAAGGGTACCGCCGCCAAGGTCATCACGGCCGTTGCCAAGGCGGACGTCAACCTCCGCATGATTGACCAGGGATCGGACGAAATCAATATCGTGCTCGGCGTAGCCGCAGACGATTTTGAAAAGGCCATCCGCGCCATCTACAGCGAATTTGACCGCTGATCAGCCGTAAAAAACAGGCCATAGCCGAAGACATTACGTCACTCGGCTATGGCCTGTTCTGTTTTTTTCTGTCAACATTTACCGCCGCCCGACAATTTCTGTTGTTTCCTTCTTCTGCGCCAAAAACAACCGCTGCTCCTTGCGATAGCGCGACGGAGAGAGCCCGGTAAACCGGCGAAACTGACGGATAAAGTGCGGCAAATTCTCGTAGCCGAGCGATTCGGCAATTTCGGTAATCGTATTGTCACCGTAGGCCAGCGCATTGACCGCGGTTTCGCAACGGGCGCGAATCAGATCGTCGATAGGCGAGATCCCATACAGATTTTTGTACAAGCTGTAAAAGCGCGACTCGCTGAGCCCAACAAGAGAGGCCATTTCCTTAACCGTCCATTTATGTCCGAGATTCGAAAAGACCTTGTTTCGCAACGGGAAAAACCGCTCCTTCATCGTCGGAGGATCCGAAACCGCATACGCATGGCCGCAAGAACGGGAAAGCTTAAGAAAAAGCTCCTCGGTTTTCAGCAAAAGAAGCGTATCCCCGTCGGGACGATGGGCAAACACCTCATTCTCCATTTCCTGAACAATCGCGGTAATATCACCATAGCTTGTCGGATAATACAGGGTATCGGTCGCCAGTCGGTATTTGGCCAAAAGCGGCAAGAGCTCGCCCGAAAAATGAATCCAATCGTGGGTGAGCGCTGTCGGACTGGCAAAATACTGCGGTGTTCCGACATCATAGATCAGGCAGGCATGCGGTTCGGTACTGATCGTTCGTCCGCCGAGACGGATATTCACACTGTTATAAAAGTGGAGAAAGGTAAATTTCGGGTGACCGAAGCTTCGCTCCAGCACGAAACCGGCCCTCTCCGGCCAGCTGTGACGGCAGGATACAACCGCTATTGTGCGCTCATCCTCGGGTCGCATAAGGACACAGGAAATTATTATTGAATTCGTGATTCAAGCGGAAGAAGCCCTGACGGGGACGTTCGGGCAATGACAAGTAGATGCGTCTTCCGTTCAGACTGTCCGAAACGGTGGGATTCATGCCGGCGGCATCAAAAATGGACATCAGCTTGTAGTGCTGGGCATTGGAGGGCGCGTCGATAATAAACTTGAATTCGGTACCGAAGAACGTATGTACCGGCAGATAGAAGACAAGACATCCGCGATCCAGAATATTGCCCTGCGAATCCTTTTCTCCCTTGCGGTAATAGCGGCCATTGTAGAAAAGATAATTCAAAACGACGCACTCCAGATTGTATTCCCCCAGCTCCTTGGCATCGTAAAGCGCGCACTCCCGCTTGCTGGTGCGGCAAATACCGTTTTCCAGCTCGGGGAAATTTCGCTCGGCATAGCAATGACAGCCATCGCCGTTTTCGGGATGGAACATACCGAAATTCACCACCAGCGAACCAATCTTGCAGTTTTTGAAGGCCATGGCCTCGGTATCAAAAATATCACTTTCGATCTTGACCATCACCGTTTGAATACGGTTGCTCACAATACTGCGGAAGGCATCCTTGGTCAGTGACAGGCATTCATCTCGGAACATATCCGAATAGATTGACATACTGTCCAGCGTCTGCACCACCTCATCGGCAGACCGATGGGCCGGCAAATACTGTGAAATGTGACTGTTCAAAAGCTCGCTGTCGCCCTTTGCAAGCGAGAGAATGTCCTCCGGATCCCACAGGACAACCGGAATGCCCTGTCCGGCAAAATATCCAACCTCGTAGTTCACCCAATCGGAATTCAGGGAATTATCGGAAATAATCACCACGGCCGCATAGCAGTTGAGGCACTGGCGGATTCGATCCTGGAAGCGGTCACCGCCCAGCAAAAAGCCGCGGTCATAGATCGGGTTCATACCGGCAGCGGTCATTTTCTGCGCCAGCTCATCGAGATATTCCAAATCCTTCGGTTTATTGGAATGAGAAATAAAGATACCGAAAAGTCGCTTTTCTTCCTCGGTCGGAAGATGCGCGGAGAGTTTAAAATTTCCTTTAAGTGTCGTAGCCATCAGGTTTTCCTTTCTGCTTATAATGGATAAGATAATGGGAACCGGCAGATCTTATTGCGGGAACAGGTAATCGCCTTCGGAGCCGATATTCAGCGAAGGATCGATATCGTAATGCTTAGCCTTGGGGAAGGCAAGCGAGAAATACACGGCGTTCTCGTGGGTATGAGGATCGTGTTTTTCCTCAAAATTCGGGGCAAAGAGCCGTTCGAGAACCGAAGCCTCCACGCTTCCCTGTCCCTTGACACAAGCCTTGAAATTCACGCCAAACAGCCGATGAACCGGCAAAACCAGCTCAAACAGATACTCTCCTACCACCTCGCCGAAGCCGCGTTTGTTCACATACAGCTTTTTGCAGGAAAAGCTACGCGGATATTCGGTAGCGGGGAAAAACATTTCCGAGCGATAAGGCATCAGCTGCGCTGTAAGGCGCTGCTCCGAGCCGAAGGAAATCAGCTTGCAGGCCATCGACACATCGTTACGAAGAACCTTTTCAAATTCACTGTCCTCGATATCTCCTTCGCCGAGAATGTCGCAATACTCTTCCTTGGCATCGGCAAAGCTTTCCTCGGTAATATCCAGCTTGATGACCAGCTTACGGTAATCCAAGCGAAGATTGACATAGCGATTGGTTTCAATGTCGTCAAAAAAGCTGCTCTTGGTCGCGGCATGGCGGAATTTCTTGGTTACGGTCATCATGGTTTCCTCAACGCCGCGCACAATGTTGTATTCCTGAAGCGGCGTTGATCCGAGGCTCACCTTAGAATCGTCCAGGCAAATCGGGACAATAACATCCTTGTCCTGCGACTGCATATGTCCGATCTGATACCAGATGTGATTGCGCAGGGCACGGTTTCGTTCTTCATCCAAGCGATCGGACACCAGTAACAGATAACAGCCGCAGTTGGGAAGAAACCGAGCCAGCTCGGTAACATAGGAATTTTTGATGACCGTATAATAAGCAAGCTCGTTTTTGATGTATTCGTATCCGCCGCGGTCAAGCTGTGCAAACAGCTCGGTCAGCAACGGTGCATCCTCGGCCAGATAGGTCACCACCATCTGTTCACAGTATTCGTGAATGTTAAAGGGCTCGTTCTGTATCAGTTCCATAGATTACTCCTTAATTCGTCCGGCTTGAGCAAGCATAGCGTGAAGCTCCCCGCTCATTGCCTGTAATGTTGTGATATCGGAAGGGGTCATGCGATAGGACCAATTTCCCTCGGCAATACCGGGGACATTCATACGCGCTTCGGTTCCCTGACACAGAAGATCCTGTATCGGAACGACAACGCGCGCGGAACGGCAGGATAATAGCGTGGTCACGGCAAGGCGTGTGAGCGTGGCGCTATCCGCAGTCTCGGCACCGAGCAAAGCACCCACACGGCATCGCTCCTCCTCAGTCATCGCATCCAGATAACCGCGGAAGGTATCGTTATCGTGCGTACCGGTATAGACAACCGACTGCTCTCCGTATACGGCAGGGCTCTCACCATGGGAGAGGGTAAACTGCAAAATACGCATATCGGGAATTCCGTAAGCCGAAGCCATCGCGTGCGAGGCATCCCCATACAGCCCGAAGTCCTCGGCAATGAAGCGATGGCCGCCGACACCGGCGTGCAAGCGCTCCATAAACGGTTGGCCGACGCCCGCCTCCCAATGTCCCTCTAACGGACCGACATCGCGCGGAATCGCATAGTAGGATACCAATGCTTGAAAATGATCGATGCGCGTAACATCGTAAAGCAGCGAGGAATAGGCAAAGCGGTCATACAGCAACGCGTAGTTTTCCGCCGCCAAAGCAGCGGTATCGTAGAGCGGATGTCCCCATTTTTGGCCGCTGGCCGAAAAATCGTCAGCAGGAACGCCGGACACATAGGAGGGCAAATCTCCCTCCAGGCGGAAGCAGCTGCGGTTGAAATAGACCTCGCTGCTTTCGTAATCGCAATAGATCGGGATATCCCCGATTACCTCAATGCCCTTGGCCTTGATATATTCGTGAAGCGCATTCCACTGTTCAAAAAACTCGTACTGCAAAAACGCATAAAACCAAACATCGTCGGCCGCCTCGGTTACTTCGGAAGACCAGGCACGCCACGGCTTTCCGCCATTGGCATCGCGCTTGGCCAAGAAACGACATCCCTCTGCCACACGGGGATTGGCTTCCAGGAATGGCATCACCGATGCGCGCAAGCCCTTGGCCTCCGCCCGAGAGGACGCCAGACGAAGCAGCTTCATCCGGCGGCGATAGAGCTCACGGTAAAGAACTCCCTCGCATTTCGCACCCTCGACCTCCTCCTGCGTCAAATAGCCCTTCTCTTCCAGAATCTCGGGATCCAAGAACATCGGATTGCCAAAGAAGGTCGAAGCCGAGCTGTAGGGGCAGGCGGTTTCGCAGGGCAAATTAAACGGAAGCACTTGCCAGATCGTAAAGCCGCACGCCGCCAAGAGATCGGCAAAGGCGTACGCCTGTTTGCCGAATGTTCCGTAGCCAAAGTCACCGGAAAGCGACGATATATGTAATAAAACACCGGCTTTTCTCATGATAATCACCTCTTTTATCCATGTTAGTCCGATCGCGGCCCGTTTGATCCACCGGGCAACGGCGTTTCGCCGTTATCGCGTCCCGGTAGAACCAAAGCCACCGGCACCGCGCTCGGTTTCGTCCAAGACATCGACCGGCTGATAGTCTGCGGCAATGACCGGCAGGATCATCAGCTGTCCCACCCGTTCGCCGTTTTCAATCACCTGCGGCTGATCATCATGATTGATCAAAGCCACAAAGATTTCGCCGCGATAGTCACTATCGATCACCCCGATGCCATTGGCTAACGCCAGGCCGCGCTTGAGTGCCAAGCCACTACGTGCACATACAATAGCCACCACGCTCGGATCGGGCAGCGCAATGGCCAGGCCGGTCGGAACGGGATAGCGCTGGCCCGGTGCCAAGGTAATCGGTGCCTCCAGCAAGGCATACAGATCACACGCCGCGGCACCTGCTGTCGCCAGATGGGGCAAACGGGCGCCCTCGCGAAGTCGTTTCACAGGAATCGTCATAAAAACTGTTGTCGGAATTCGTCCGACGCTCCTTTCGGTATCGTTTAACGGTTTGCCTTATTTAATTCTGCGTATCTTTTCCTTCTCTTTGGGTGGGAGCTTATTACGATAGGCATACACCGCCCGCATCACCTCGGCCCGTGTTTCGGAAGTAAAGAGGAAGTGCCTCTCCTCAACACCGGCGGCGTCGAGACGGTCGAGCTGATCGGCCATGTACAGCGGCACGCTGTTGACCGGGATATCCCGCCCTTCCTCACGCATCACCGGGAAAATGGCACCGCGGGTATCGCGCAACTGCGGTTTCCCCACCGGCTTTTCCAACAGCATCAGCGGAATTCGTCCGTAAACCACCGCACCCTTCCGCACCGTCTCGGGCAGAACGACATCGCGGATCTGTGGCAGGATCAGTTCACAAGAGAGAATCAAGCTTTCCAGCATTGGGTTTGTTTCACGGCACCAAAACGAGGCGGTCAGCGTATTAAAGGTATTCAAACGATGACTGCCATGAGGCGCCATACCAAATTCGGCGGCCAGCGACAGATGGCTGAGGTTGCTGATCATCAAGTGCTTCGCACCGCGCTTGACCGCTTGCTCCAGCCGTCTGCGGACGGCATCCCATTCACTGTCAAAAATTACAGGCGGAATCAAGACGCCATCCGTACCGCCCTCATAGGAGGACAGCGGCAGATAGGTATGCACAAAATCATGGCTGTCAGGAATCTGAGACGCGGTATGGAAGGTTGCCGTCAGGATTGGCCGATTGGCCTTCCGCTTAACAGGAAAGGGAATTTTCTCGGGTAGCGGCGGCACCTCTCGTTCAGCCTGCGCCGAAATGGGTGCCGTTTCCTTCTCAGTACGGAAGGAAGCCGCCGCACGGCTGTCCGAAATATCCTTTTCACTGCGAACGCCGAGCATTGTCGGACCAATCTGACCGGTAAAGTATCCGTCAGTAAAGCCGCCGCGCGAGAACAGACGCTGTAATTCGTTCCACTCGGATTCGGTGGCGGCGCGCTTCTCATCCAACAAACGGCGGTAGATACGGCTGACACCGTAAACATAAGCCGGACTCTTCATGCGTCCCTCAATCTTGAATGAGGCAACGCCTGCCTCCATCAGCGACGGCACATGAGCAGCCAGGCACATATCCTTGATAGACAGCGGATAGGAACCATTGTAACTCATGCGGCACGGCTGGGCACATTCCCCTCGGTTTCCGCTACGGCCGCCCAGCATCGCACTCATCAGACACTGTCCCGAGCAGCTTACACAGATTGCACCGTGAACAAATAGCTCGATTTCGGCGTGCGAGGTACAAAGCGCTTGTATGTTCGGATAGGAAAGCTCCCGTGCGCCGACAACGCGGGAAAAGCCAAGATCATACAGCTTTTCCGCGGCCGCCCGATTGTGGGCTGTCATTTGCGTACTGGCGTGAAGCTCGAGCAAGGGCAGGTATTGCCGAAGCAGCGAAACAAGACCGAGATCGGTCACAATCAAGGCATCGACACCGGCACCGTACAAAAAAGCGGCATGCTCAAGCGCTGCCTTGAGTTCGCGGTCATAGATTTGGGTATTCAAAGTCACATAGGCCTTCACGCCCGCGGCATGGCAACGGTTGACCGCCGTAATGACATCGGCGCGGCTGAAATTTTTAGCATTCATGCGGGCATTGAACACCGTGCCGCCGAAATAGACGGCATCGGCGCCGCCCTCTATTGCGGCGGCAATCGCCTCCGGCGAGCCGCAGGGGGCAAGCAGTTCGGGAATTCTCACGGCTGTTTCTCCTTAACGGCTTCCAGCTCGGCCTTCAGTTTCAGCGCCATATCGAGATAGTCCAGCGCGCAGAGGGTAAGCGCTTCGGTTTTGGAGCAACGGCTTTTAGTAATGGCAAGCTCGGTCACCTGTCGATCAAGCATACCGGCCAATTCGTTGACATATTCTTCGCTGTCCTCCGAAAGCAAGGACAGGGTTGTGCCGGCCACGGTAATGCGGTATTTTTGTTTCATCTTTGTAAACTCCTTCGCATCGAACCGAAGTTTTTGACGGTTTCGGAATTGTCAGGCAAAAATCTATTGAAATCGCCGAACTTTTGTAGTATAATACTATTATACTACGTTTTACGGAAGATGAAAATAGGATTTTGAAAAATTTCGTCTGTTTTTTACATTTTCTTGCGAATTCAGAAGGAGAAACGCCATGGAAGCCAAGGAACATGCCGCCAAAATCGTGGCGGCCCTAACACAGCTTTATCCCGAAGCCCTTTGTGCGCTTGAATATCAAGGCGATCCCTGGAAGCTTCTTGTCATGGCCCGTTTGTCAGCGCAGTGCACCGACGCTCGTGTCAATTTGGTTTGCCGTGAGCTGTTTGCCGTGTTACCCGACATGAAGGCCATGGCGGATGCCCCGCTTGCCACCATTGAATCTCTGATTCGCTCCTGCGGTCTTTATCACACCAAGGCCAAGGATCTTAAAGGAATGGCAAACGAGCTGTTGTCACGCTTTGACGGTCATATTCCCGACGACATCGACACCCTTTTGACCTTACCCGGTGTGGGACGCAAGATTGCCAATCTGATGGTCGGCGATCTTTACGGAAAGCCTGCCATTGTGACCGATACACACTGTATCCGCATCGGAGGCCGTCTCGGCTTTTATCCCGAGACGCTCAAGGATCCCCGCAAAATTGAGACCATTCTTGCCGGTCTGATTGAGCCCGGGGAGCAGTCGGATTTTTGTCACCGCATCGTATTGTTCGGGCGCGAAACCTGTACCGCCCGTGCCCCTCGTTGCAACACCTGTCCATTATCCGCCCTCTGTCAAAAAGCGGAAAACGAGACGCGCGGACAGGCATCAAAGATAAAGGAAGACATATCATGAAAGAAATTCTTCTCTGCAAATACGGTGAGCTCACACTGAAGGGGCTCAACCGCGGTTATTTTGAAAAGCTTCTTCGCCGCGAAATGGAAAAGAGGCTGAAGCTGGCCGGCCATTTCTCGGTCTCTGCCATGCAAAGCACAATCTATGTTGTACCGCAGGACGAGGTTGCCGACATCGACGAGGCCCTCCGTCTCTGTCGAAAAATTTTCGGCATCACCGCTGTGGCGCGCGCCGCCGAAACCGAAAAGGACATCGAGGCCATCAAAGCCCTGGCCAAGGTGTATCTGCCGCCCTTCTTGAAGCCCTATTCCACCTTTAAGGCCGATGCCCGTCGCTCAGATAAGCGCTTCCCGCTCACCTCTCCGCAAATTTCGGCACAGGTTGGCGGCGCGGTTCTGGAAAGTATGCCAAGACTGAAGGTCGAAATGACGCACCCCGATGTCACCGTCATGACCGAAATCCGCGAAGAAAAGGCCTATCTCCATGCCGGCAGCTTCCCCGGAGCAGGCGGTATGCCCTCCGGCTCCAACGGCAAGGGTTTACTTCTTCTTTCGGGAGGCATCGACAGCCCGGTCGCCGGCTTTATGATGGCCAAGCGCGGTGTAACCATCGAGGCTGTCCATTTCGAAAGCTACCCCTACACCTCAGATCAGGCGCGAGAAAAAGTCATCGAGCTGGCTCGTCTGGTCTCGGAATACTGCGGCCGGATCCGTGTTCATGTGATCTCGCTAACCCATTTGCAGGAAACACTTCGCGACACCTGCAACGAGGAATACTTTACGCTCCTTTTGCGCCGCTCGATGATGCGCTTGGCTGAGCGTGTAGCCGAAGCAACCTACTGCCAGGCACTCATTACCGGTGAGGCCGTCGGACAGGTTGCCAGCCAAACCATGCAAGCACTCGGCGTAACCGACTCGGTGGTCTCACGTCCGGTCTTCCGTCCTTGCATCGGCATGGACAAGGAGGAGATCATCACGATCGCTCGTCGAATCGGAACCTTCGAAACCTCAATCCTTCCCTATGAGGATTGCTGCACGGTCTTTACCCCTCGCCACCCCAAAACACGTCCCGACCTGGAAAAGGTTCTCGCTGAGGAGAAAAAATATGACTTTGCCGCCCTGGAGGATGAGGCCTTCGCCTCGCGCTATGCGGTAGATGCCGATGCGTATGAGGGCCTTTGATCTTATCATCGACTGCCATAAACACCAAGTTGAACTGCCCCAAATTGTGCGGACAGTACAAAAAGCCCCGAGAGGGTAGCATATTAAGAAATTAATCAACGAACTGACATCGCATTTCAAGTGGTGTCAGTTTTGTTTTGAGTTGGATGCGTTCGTT
>SVSA01000036.1 GCA_015064545.1 Oscillospiraceae bacterium
CGAATCCGAGCGACCAACCGATATGGTCATCGGAATCGCCGATGACCGGTTGCCATACTCATCGGTAACGGTATACGAAAAGCTATCGGTTCCCGAAAAGTTTTTCATCGGTGTATAGACATATTCGCCGCTCTGCTTATTTGTCATGAAAAGCAAGCCTTTTTTCGGATACGAAACAATCTCAAAGGTTAAGCTGTCCCCTTCGGGATCTTCAATGGGAAGCGAGCCGTAAATTGCAATATTGCGGTAGGTGTGAAGCGAAAAGCGATTCTCCTCGATACCGACTGCCGTTGGCGTAAAATTTAAGGTTTCAATCACCCGCAGATGACAGGTAACCGCATAGGTGGCGTGATCTCCTGCCGTAACGACAAAGGCTGAGGTGCTGACACCATCGTTTGGTACAAAGCGAAGGGCCGACAGCTGATCCCGCGAAAGCGTCTGATTTTTCATAACCTCAAGTGAGCCGAGCATCAGCTTACCTGCCACCGCTGAGGGAAGCGAGCGTATCACAATCTCCGACAGCCCATCAACCCCAAGCGCCTCTTCAAAATCACCGGCGGTAAAGGTGATATCGCGGCCGCACAATCCGGTTTTTGTCAGACTCAAATCGTTCGCAAGAATTGCCAAAGCAGGGCTGACCGGCGCTTGCGCTTCTTTGGCATAGACAGAGGCTCCTCCTACCGCCGCAATCAGTAACAGCGCTATCATGGCTACCATGCCTTTTCGAATCCAATGTTTCACAACCGTTCCTCCTTGAACAATATATTTTGTTTGCAAAAACAGTATATCCACGCCGTTTCCGATTATGCCCATTGCGTGTGAAAATTTCCGCGCAAAAATTTCACGGTTTATTTGCAAATTCGGGTTGTAAGTCAGGACATTTTCCTTTATAATATACATATGTGCATTCTTGCAGCGTTAGACCAAAAGAAAGGAATTCCCGTGATGCCGTTTGTTATCACCAAAAATGAGGAAGGCTGTTTGCTTCGCGATTATCTTCGAAAAACGCTCGGCCTCTCCCGCGCCGAGTTAACCGTGCTGAAGCAACGTGAGGAAGGAATTCTTTTAAACGGCAAGCGCGTTACGGTTCGTGCCATCCTGCACGAAGGCGATCTGCTCACCCTCGACCGTGCCGACAAAGCCTCGGGCGAGACTGTACTTCCGCGTAAGCTGCCGCTCTCGATTCTGTATGAAGATGAGGATCTGATTGCTGTCAACAAGCCGCCCGCCATGCCGACGCATCCCTCGCACGGCCATTATGAGGACACGCTGGCCAATGCCCTTGCCTATTATTTTGCCGCCGCAGGAGAGCCGTTCGTCTTTCGTGCAGTAAACCGTCTCGACCGCGACACCTCGGGGGTCGTTCTGGTGGCAAAGAATCGCGGTGCCGCCTTCCAACTGTCCCAAGCCATTGCCGGTGGTGAAGTCGAAAAGCGCTATCTGGCTTTAGCGCTCGGCAGGATCACACATCCCGGAACCATTGAGGCCAATATTCGCCGACGCACCGAAAGTATGATAGCGCGTATGGTGTGTCCGCCAACCGAAGGACAAGCCGCCCGAACCGACTATCGTCCGTTAGCCGGTAGTGAGGAGATAACACTCCTTGAGGTAACGCCGATGACCGGACGCACCCATCAAATACGCGTCCATTTGGCCTCTCTCGGCCATCCGCTGCTGGGCGACACCCTTTACGGCAATCCCTCTCCCCTTCTGGCGCGCCAAGGACTTCACGCCGCTTCTCTCACCTTCCGCCGCCCCTCCGACGGCGAAGCGATCACCGTAACAGCACCGCTTCCCACGGATATGGCCGCGATCGCGCAAGGATTACCCGTTTTCCATACCACGGTTTCACAAGGATAGATCATGAAAAAAATCAAGCAATTTCTCAAAAAGCTATTTGCCTGCTGCCCCAAATGGGCCGGTGCTATGATTCTGACCGCCCTATGCTCGCTGCTACTGCTTCTCTCGTTTATTCTCTTTCCCTCGTTTGCCGATTTCTATAACCGTTATCCCGGGGCTTTTGTCCGCGCCCTCTTTGCGACCTTGACCGGCTGGTTTCCCTTTTCGCTTGCCGAAACGCTGATTATGCTGGTGCCGCTTCTTATCCTCCTTGTCATCGGTTATATTTTCCGTCTTTACAAAAAGGCGGTGCGTGATATGCTGCGCTTTGCGTTTGTGCTCTTGGCGGTGTTATCCTTCTTTGTTTCCTCCTTCTGTCTTGGCTTTGCCGCCGGATATCGCGGCACCTCGCTGTCAGATAAGCTGGGGCTCGTACAAAGCAAGGTATCCGCGGAGGAGCTGGACACAACGGCACGTCAGCTTTTGAAAGAGATGAAGCCGCTTTTGGACGAAATCCGCTATCGCCGCGACGGTTCCTCGATTATGCCGTATTCACTGAGTGACATGAATGATAAGCTCCAAGAGGCCTATCGTAACGCCGCCGAGGACTACGCCTTTTTACCGACCTTTACCTCGCGCATCAAGCCGATCGTTCTCAGCGAGCCGATGACCTACACCCACATCTCGGGCGTCTATTCCTACTTTACAGGCGAATCCAACATCAATACCAATTTTCCCGATTACACCCTCCCCTACACCGCTGCTCATGAGCTGGCGCATCAGCGCGGCATTGCCAAGGAGGACGAGGCCAACTTTATTGCTTTTTTGGTATGTCTGCAAAGTGAGGATCCCTATATCCGATATTCGGGATATATGAGCGTCTACGAATATGTAATCTCGGCGCTCTACCGCGCCGACAAGGATCGGTATCATGCACTTTTGAAGGAAACCGATTTCGCCTTCCGTTATGAAATGATTGCTTATAACGAATTCTTCGACAAATACGAGGATCATGTTGCAGCCGATATCAGCGGCTCCATCAACAATTCTTACCTGCAATCGCAGGGGCAGACCGCAGGCTCGCGCAGCTATGGCATGGTTGTCGATCTGGCAGTCGCCTATTATAAAACCCGAAATACGGAGGTGTCCTGAATGTTATCCTTTGCCAGCGATTATTTAGAGGGCGCACACGAGACCATTTTACGCCGTCTTACCGAAACCAACCGTGAACAGCTTCCCGGATATGGCAGCGATCCCTATTGCGAAAGTGCCGCCGCGAAAATCCGTGCCACCTGCGAAGCAGCAAACGCAGATGTTCACTTTCTTGTCGGCGGTACGCAAACCAATCAAATCGTTATCACCGCGCTACTGCATGAGGGAGAGGGCGTCATCGCCGCCGATACCGGTCATATTGCTACCCATGAGGCCGGTGCCATTGAGGCAACCGGGCACAAGGTCTTAACACTCCCGCATCACCAAGGAAAGGTGTCAGCCGACGATCTTAACGCCTATTTAAAGGCTTTCAACGCCGACGCCAACCACGAGCATATGGTCCTTCCCGCCATGCTCTACCTTTCGCACCCGACCGAATATGGGACGCTTTACCGCAAGGAAGAGCTGACCGCTTTGGCCGCCGTCTGCCGTCAGCATCAGATCCCGTTATTTTTGGACGGCGCGCGCTTGGGTTATGGACTGATGAGCGACGATACCGATCTGACACTTCCTGATATTGCCGCTCTTTGTGATGTCTTTTACATCGGCGGTACCAAGGTCGGCGCTCTCTGCGGAGAGGCCGTAGTTTTCCCCCGCGGCAATGCACCCAAACGGTTTCTTACCACCATCAAACGCCACGGCGCACTCTTAGCTAAGGGAAGACTTCTCGGCATTCAGTTTGACACCCTGTTTACCGACCGACTCTATTTCCGCATCGCCCGTCACGCCATTGTCATGGCAGACAAGCTCAAAAACATCTTCCGCGAAAAAGGCTATACCTTTTATCTGGAATCTCCCACCAACCAACTTTTTATCGTGCTCGACCGCGAAACGAGGGAACGGTTGAGTAAGCAGGTTAATTTCAGCTTTTGGGAAACACTTGACAACACCCATACCGTTGTCCGTTTTGCCACCAGCTGGGCAACAACCGAGGAGGAGATCGAGGCTCTTGCCTCTCTGTTATAATACTCAATGACATCTTCCCAAACATAAAAACTGCCGTACCTACGTAGGTACGGCAGTTTTTTCACCGCAGTACAGTCATTGGCACGGCATAGGTGGAAAATTTCACATCAAGATCGACATTAAAGTGATCCACCGCCTTGATCAGCCCGACACAGCCCACTTGAAAGAGATCGTCCATATTCTCCCCGCGTGTAGCAAAGCGCTGAACAATGCTGAGCACCAGGCGGAGATTCCCATCAATCAGCTGCTGCCTGGCCGCGGTATCTCCGTTTTTGGTTTTTAATAGCAGATCGCGCTTTTCCTCGTCACTCAGCGTTTTCAGCTTGGCGGTATCGACACCGCAGATTTCAACTTTCCGATAATACATGAATGACTTCCTTTCCTTCGGCTTTCCTTTCGAGTATTGCCGATGGCAAGCACGCCTTATGCAAAAGGATGGATGGTAAGTTATAACAATCAAAGCCCGACACTCGTTTTTCGAAATGTCGGGCTTTGGCTCACTACCGTCGAAGCGGTGATGCATGGAAAACTCTTGTATGAATCAGTTCTTCAAGCTATGAATCGGTGCCGGAATCCGTCCGCCACGCGCAATAAATTTGGCAGGAGAATATTCGTTTACCTTGATAATCGGGGCATAGCCGAGCAAGCCGCCGAAGCTGACCGTTTCGCCAACCGTCTTTCCCTCGACGGGGATGATACGAACCGCCGTTGTTTTCGTATTGGCAACACCGATGGAAATCTCGTCGGCAATAATCCCACAGATCGTATCGGCCGAGGTATTACCGGGAACAGCGATCATGTCCAAGCCAACCGAGCAAACGGCGGTCATCGCCTCGAGCTTTTCGATCGTCAAGGCGCCCTTGGCAACGGCCTCGATCATACCGGCATCCTCCGATACCGGAATAAAGGCACCCGAAAGGCCTCCGACAAAGCTGGAAGCCATAACACCGCCCTTTTTCACCGCATCGTTGAGGAGTGCAAGCGCGGCTGTGGTACCGGGAGCACCCACCGATTCTAAGCCCATACCCTCCAAAATGTGTGCCACCGAGTCACCGATCGCCGGCGTCGGTGCCAAGGAGAGGTCAACGATTCCGAACGGAACGCCAAGCCGCGACGAGGCTTCGCACGCCACCAGCTGTCCCATACGGGTGATCTTAAACGCCGTCTTTTTGATCAGATCCGCCAGCTCCGAGAAAGAGCAATCACCGGCACGCTGAATGGCGCTTGCCACCACACCGGGACCGGAAACACCGACATTGATCACCGTTTCGGGCTCGCCGATTCCGTGGAAGGCACCGGCCATGAAGGGATTGTCCTCGGGCGCATTGGCAAACACAACAAATTTGGCGCATCCGATCGAATCACGATCGGCTGTCAGCCGTGCCGCTTCTTTGATAATCTTACCCATTTTGGCAACAGCATCCATATTGATGCCGGCCTTAGTCGAGGCCACATTGACCGAGGAGCAAACACGCTCGGTTTCGGCCAAGGCCTGCGGTATCACATTCAAGAGCCGCTCGGCACCGACCGTCATTCCCTTTTGCACCATCGCACCGAAGCCGCCGATAAAATTGATACCGAGATCGGCGGCGGCTCGATCGAGCACCTTGGCCAGGCGAAGATATCCTGCCTCCGAGCAATTACCGCCGATCATCGAAATCGGCGTGATCGAAATACGCTTGTTGATAATCGGGATACCGTACTGCTTTTCGATGTCGCAAGCAGTCGGAACCAGCTTCTCGGCGCGGGACATGATCTTATCATAAACCTTTGCGCAGAGGACATCTTCATTATCCGACACACAGTCGAACAGCGAAATCCCCATCGTTACGGTTCGAATATCCAGATTTTCCTCGCGGATCATATTGATCGTTTCGAGGATATTTTTCATATCGATCATAATAGACGATCCTTTCCAGTCTCAGATAGTGTGCATCGAGTTGAAAATATCCTCGTGCATGGTATGAATCTCGAGATTCTGCTTCTTTCCGAGATCAGTCATTGCATCGACAAAATCCCCGAACGGAATGTTCATCTTCGTAATATCCACAATCATAATCATAGCAAAATATTCGCTGAGTACCGTTTGCGAAATATCGATAATGTTGGCACCATATTCTGCGCATGCACAACTCACCTTGGCAATGATACCCATACTGTCGCGTCCTGTGACCGAAATAACTGCTTTCATGATAAAAGCCCCCATGATTTTTTATTCTTCTTATATCATAACGGATTTTTCAAAAAAAATCAAGTCTGTTTTTTGATAACTTGACAGGTATCTTTCGGCATGTTATAATAGGTTATGACCAAGAATTGAAAGGATTCCTCATGAACGAGTTCTCCCAGATTGCCGAATACGCTGTCAAGAAAAAGCTCTCCGGCCCCTTTAAAGCCAAACGAAACCGCACGGTCGCTCTGATGATCACCATCAACGCCATCATCGGCTGTGCCATTTTCGTGTTTTACGGTGCGATTGGCACCGCCCTCGTTTGGACGCTGTTCGGCATTCTCGATACCCTGATCTATCGTCTTTTGTTCCGCATCGAATATGAATATTGTCTGGCCGGCGGAGAGTTCAGCGTTGCCAAGATTACCGACCGATATCTACGAAAAGAGCTTCTCTCGCTTCCTGCCGCCGATTTTGAGGCCGTTGCTCCTTATCGCGAGCCCTATCGCACCTCGGTTGACCGTATGACGATTGCGCGTATCCTAGATACCACCTCCTCGCCCGATGCACCGGATCGGTATTATGCCATTATCGCCGACAAAGAGGACGCCAGCCTCAAAACGCTCCTGCTCTTCGAGCCCTCGCCCAAGCTTTTACGCTTAATCGCCTTTTATAACCGACGCACCGTTGTCGTGAAGTTCGCTGAGCCCGCCATGACAGATCAAGAAAGGAACACATCACCATGAGCGATTCGGTTCATGCCTACACCTATGCTGTTGTCCGCAAATCGGAGGGAGGCTATCGTCTGCGACGGTACCTGGCCATTGCTCTCTACATTCTCTGCCCGCTGTTACTCCTGTTCTTGCTGCTGTATGTTATTGGCCCGGCCGCTTTCATTTGGTTTGTGCCGCTATGCCCTACCGTACTGATGATTGTTGTCCGCCTCACGTATTCTCGCAATTTTCATATCGAATACGAATACAGCATCGGACACGGCACGTTGACCGTTACTGAAATCCGCGGAAAAACGAACCGCAAGGTGCTTCTTGCGTGTCCGATCGCAGCTTTTACAACGATTGCTCCTTACCGCTATACGCCGGAGGATCTGCGCCGTCGTCAAGCCGACGGCCGCGTCATCATGGCCGTTTCCTCGCTTACCTCGCCCGATCTCTATTATGCGGTTACCGCCGATTCTGCCAATCCCACGGTTAAGGTTGTGCTTTTCTTTGAAGCCACCTCAAAAATGCTCCGCCTGTTGCAGTTTCACAACCCGAATACCGTTGTCAGCTCGGTTCGCTTCTGAGTAAGACATACTTTTCTCCACCTCCGCATACCTTGGCTTGCGGAGGTGATTGTTTTGTTTTCTGTTCGTTCGACCATTTGCTGTCTGTTAGTCGTTTTATGTCTGTTGCCCTGTTTTGTGTCCTGCGGCACCACCGACCGCATCAATTTTTTGAGTTATCAGACCTACCCCTTTCATGCGCGCGGGATCTTGACCTTTGATGAAAGCGAATACGAGGTAATCGTCACGGTTCACAAGGCCGGAGATTTGATTTTGCAGCTTGTTTCCCCACAACGCCTGGCGGGGACGGTATTGGAAATCCGCGATGGCATCGCCTCTCTGACCTACGAGGACCTTGTCATTCCGCTGGCCGACGGCGGTTATGCGGCAAAGGAGGGGCTCTTACTCTCGGCCGAGATTTTTTCGCTGTCCGGTAACAGCTATGCCGGTGCGGGTGTTACCGAAAAGGACGGGATACGCTACAGCTATGCCACCTATACTGTACCCTCCGGTCAAGTAACGGTATATCTCACACAGGAAAAGGATCGTCCTGTTTTTTTGCTTGCCGAGCTGAATCGCCATCAGTTTCGGTTTCAATTTATGAACGAATCATAAAATTTCGCTTTACCCCCTTGTAAAGACAGGAAAAATAAGGTATAATACTGGGTAAATGAAAAGATTTCCCGGAGGATTCATAATATGCTTCACTTTTTTGCCGAAACGACCGCTGCCCCCACGACAAACCCCACCGGCAGTATTTGGCCCACGATTATCATGCTGGTCGGTATGGTTCTTGTTTTCTACTTCTTCATCATCCGTCCTCAGAAAAAGCAGGACAAGGCAATGGCCGATATGCGTAACAGCCTTGCCGTAGGCGATGAAATTGTCACCATCGGAGGCATCATCGGCACCGTGCTGATCATCAAGGACGATAAGGTCATGATCGAAACTGGAAACGATCGCTCTAAGCTTACCATTCTTCGTAACTCCATCAAAACCGTTCTGAAGGACGACGAAGACACACAAAACAAATAATTCAGGCATAATTTGCCCCCTGTCCGAATATCCATGAAGCAAATGGATCGACGGACAGGGGCTTTTTCTTTGGCCGCGATAATCAATAAGGAGACTCTCATATGAATCGAATGTTACTGATTTCGTCGCTCAAGGGTGCCGCGCTCGGACTGATTGCGGCCATCAGCTTACTTTTGTTGTTGAATGGATTGGCAATGCAAGCCGCCGATCCCGATCGTCTGGTACCGCTTCTCTCGCATATCGCCCAAGGGCTCGGCGCATGGATCGCCGGTCTTGCGACGGCTCGCTTTTTGAAAGAAAAAAGCGCATCGGCAGGTGCCTTGGCCGGCGGCTTTTTCGCGATAGTTATTCTCTTGGGAGCAGCCTTTACCGACGGTGCTTTCTCGTTTCTCACCGCCATCATTGTCTGCCTTGCACTGGTGGCACTCGGTACGGTGGGAGGATGTCTCGGAAAGCCAAAGCGCGCCGGCCACGCCGCCAGACGCCGTGCCATGATGAAACGCATGGGGTAGCCAAGCCGCTATTCTGTCTCACTTCCCTCGCAACACCGCTCTTTTATTCGGTTTGCGCAAGGAAGAGCCAAACCAACCAAAGTATTCCGAAGCGTTTGCCCTAAAACTTCAACGCATTTTGCAAAAAAACACTTTACAAACAGCCCAGGATATTGTATAATAACAGTAGATGCCCAATCATCAAATCCCAACATAAGGAGAACTACTATGCCCTTTGTTATTGCCGCTGTTGTTATTCTTGTGATCCTGATCTGCTGTATCAAGATCGTTCCGCAGGCTACCGAATATGTCATCGAATTTCTCGGTAAGTACCAACAAACCTGGGGAGCCGGTATTCACCTCAAAGTTCCCTTCCTTCAGGTCATTGCCAAGCGTGTCACGCTGAAGGAACAGGTGCTGGATTCCCCTCCTCAGCCGGTTATCACCAAGGATAACGTCACCATGCAGATCGACACGGTGATTTACTACGCCATCTACGATGCCAAGCTGTATGCCTATGGTGCGGTCAATCCTATCTCGGCTCTCGCCAATCTGGCCGCCACCACCCTGCGTAACCTGGTCGGCGAGCTTGAGCTCGACGATACCCTCACCTCGCGCGATACCATTAACGGTAAGATGACGGCCATTCTCGATGAGGCCACCGATAAATGGGGCATTAAGGTACATCGTGTAGAGCTTAAAAACATTATTCCTCCCTCTGAGATTCAGAGCGCGATGGAAAAGCAGATGAAGGCTGAGCGCGATCGCCGCGAAACCCTGCTGGAGGCCGAGGGTCACAAGGCCGCCGTTATTACCCGTGCCGAAGGCGACAAGCAGGCAATGATTCTGGCGGCCGAAGGTGAACGCGATGCCCGCATCGCTCGCGCCGAAGGTGAAGCCCGTGCTATTTATCTTGCCAAAAAGGCTGAGGCTGATGGTTTGATTGCGCTTAAGGAGGCCGGTGCCGACGAGGCCATTCTTGAGCTGAAAAAATATGATGCTTTGGTTGCCATGTCGAACGGCCGCGCCTCGAAAATCATCATCCCGACCGATGCTGTCTCTATGACCAAGGCCAACGTACTGTTCTCCGAAACCACCGGTCTCGGTGACGTTACCAAGCCGGCTCCCGAGGATCCCGTTGTTCCCAAGCAGGATCCCTGCTGCGACGAATAAATTCCTCGCCCAAAAGCAAAGCAACGCCCCCGTGCTCACACACGGGGGCGTTCCTTTTATGCCTTCAGCTTTTCTTTTTCAAACTGCATCTGATACAAGCCGTAGTAGCGGCCGCGCTGCTCGAGCAGCTGTGCATGCGTGCCTTCTTCAACAATCTCACCATGCGACAGGACGATGATTTTATCGGCATGCTGAATGGTTGACAATCGGTGTGCCACCACCAGCATCGTACCGATATGCATCATTTTTTCCATCGAATCCTGAATAAGAAGCTCGGTTTCGGTATCGATATTCGCCGTTGCCTCATCGAGGATCATGACCGTAGGCTTATGCACAATCGTTCGGGCAAAGGACAGAAGCTGACGCTGGCCGGCCGAGAAATTGTTTCCGCGATCGCGAACCGGCTCGTCCAAGCCCTCCGAAAGCTTGGCAATAAAGTGATCGGCATTGACATAGCGGCAGGCCTCCATGACGGCTTCGTCGTCAATACCCTCGGCATCCAACAAAATGTTGGAGCGTATGGTAGCCGAGAAAAGGAACACATCCTGAAGCATTTGCCCAAAATATTTCCGAAGAGAAGCGATCTTTATGGTACGGATATCGCGTCCGTCAACCAAAATTTGTCCCTTCTGAATATCATAATTGCGACACAAAAGCGATAGGATCGTGGTTTTTCCTGAACCGGTCGAACCAACGAATGCCACGGTATCACCGGCCTTGACCGTAAAGGAAACACCCTTCAGTACCCATTCATTCGGCTTGTAGGCAAACCAAACATCACGGAACTCAATGTGTCCCTCCATATGATCCAGCTCAACCGCATCCGGCGCATCCTGCACCTCCGGCTTCATATCGAAGATCGTGAAGATCTTTTCGGCCGAGGCAAAAGCAGACTGCAGCCAGTTAAACTGCTCGGCAAGATTTTGAATCGGATTGTAGAACTTACTGATATACGAATAAAAGGTAAAGACAAGATCACCGGTAACCAACTGACCGAGGAACGAAAATTCCTTGATATAGCCGCGTCCCGCTAAATAAAACAGACAAAGCACCGAGGAGATATACAGCATGTAAACCAAGGGACGGAAAACACTGAACACAAACATCTCGCCCATTTTGGAGCGGCCAAGATTGGCGTTCTTTTGGTCAAACTCGTTTTTCTTCTGTGTTTCGCGGTTGAAGCTTTGAATAATCTTCATTCCCGACAGGTTTTCCGAAAGGAAGGTATTGATGTCGGTCGTTGCGTCCTTGACACGACGATACGCCTTTCGCGAAAACTTACGGAAAATCACCGTAAACAGGACAATAAACGGAACAAAAGCAAGCACCATCAGCGTCAGCATATAATTGAGGCAAAGCATTGCCACAAAGATACCGATGATCACAAAGCAGTTCTTGATGAGATTGACAATCAAATTCGTAAACATCATCGAAATCGCGGCCGTATCATTGGTTACGCGCGTGACCAGCTTTCCGACAGGAATACTGTTCAGCTGATTATGCGAGAGCGATTCAATATGATGGAAGAGATCCTCGCGGATCCGCGAAATGATCTTCTGTCCTGTTTTCTGCAAAACGATCGCTTGCACGTAAGTACAGAGCAACGATACCAAAAGAATCGCACCGTACAGAAGAACCAGCGACAAAAGCTCCGACATCTCAAAATCGAGGCTGATCATCTTGACGACACGCCCCATCAGTCTCGGTGCAATGACATCATAAGAGATCGAGAAGAGCATCAAAAACAGCACAAAGAGGAAGCTTTTCCAATAGGGCTTCGCATAGTGAAGCAAGCGCCGCGTGATTTCGCTATCCTTCATATAGCGGTCGAAGCCAATGGCCTCCTTTTGCTTACGGATAGTCAGATAGGCGATAACGAACACGATGGAGAGCACGCCAAGGACGGCTCCGACAGCAATCAAGGGAAAAAACTCATGCATGGACGCCCACCCCCTCTCCGGTTTGCTGTTCATCATCCAACCGCTGTAGCTCGACCATATTCCGATAGGACGGACAGGTTTGATACAGTTCCTCGTGACTGCCAACCGCCACAAGATGTCCATCATCAATAAAGACAATCTTGTCCATCGACTGGATGGTGGAGATACGGTGAGCAATCAGGATCGTCGTCTTGCCTTGGCGAACACGGCGCAAATGATCGAGGATCACCTTCTCGGTTTTGACATCGACCGCCGACACCGAGTCATCAAGAATCAAAAGTCCGGCGTCCTTCAAAAGTGCTCGTGCGATGGAAATCCGTTGCTTTTGTCCACCCGAAACGGTAACACCGCGCTCGCCGAGCAAGGTTTCATAGCCCAGAGCAAACTCGGAAATATTATCGTGAATATCAGCCAAGCGAGCCGCGCGCTCAATGGATTCCTCGTCGGCCTCATCACAAGAAAATGCGATATTCTTTCGAATGGTTTCGCTGAACAAGAAATTATCCTGCGGGACATAGGCGGCAAAGCGGCGAACCGTTCGGATCGGGAGGGTATTCACATCGTAATCATCAAAGAACAGGGTGCCGTCCGGCACGTTGTAGGTGCGGAGAAGCAAATCCACCAGCGTCGTCTTACCGGCGCCGGTCTTACCGATGATACCGACCTGCTCGCCCGCGGCGATCGTAAAGGAAATACCGGTCAAAGCATCGTATTCGGCACCGGGATGACGGAAGGTAAGATTGCGGAATTCGATCTTTCCCTGAAGAGGAGCGTCTGGCTCCTTGACATCGGGACGATCGCACACATCAATCCGGGACTCAAGCAACTCTCCGATACGCTTGAGCGAGGCATTGCCGCGCGACCGCATCTCGATCAACTGCGATACGGCCATAATCGGCCATACAATCGTATTAAAATACCCGATAAATTCGACAAGCTGTCCCGCATCAAACGAACCGCTGTATACCAGATAACCGCCGTAACCGAGAATGACACAGATCACCGACTCCACAAAGAGCGTAACCAGAATGGTCAGCAGCGTTGCTAACTTGGTGTGGGCAATATTGGTATCTTCGTTTTTCTTGTTCAGCTTGCGGAAGGACATCAGCATCCGCGTTTCCTTCACAAAAGCCTTGATAACAGCAATACCCGAAAAGGATTCCTGTGAAAAATCCGACAACGAGGAGAAGGCGGCTTGTCTTGCATCCCAGCGTTTTTCCAAGTGATGATCAAGAACCGCCCCGATGGCTAACAAAAAGCCCATCGGAATCAGCGCCAGCAGAGTAAGAAGCGGATCCATCAAGAACATATCCCAAATGGCCATCACCCCAAGGAACAAGGCATCGCAAAACATCAGAACGCCCCAGCCAAAGCAATCCTGCACGGTTTCAAGGTCATTGGTAAAGAGCGTCATCAGATTACCGACCTTGTTCACCTGATAATACTGCTGTGACAAGTCCTTGCAATGGTCGAACATCCGACCGCGCAGATGCGTTTCCATGCCCAGGGCCGCGCCGCGGAAGCAGACACGCCACAGAAAACGCCCCAAAACCATGGCAAGAATCACCACCGTCATCGGCAAGCAAATCTCGTCGAGAAGATAGCGCATATCAAACGGTACCGTTACACCATCGGTTACGATCTTACCGTAGGTCATTCCGTTCACAACCGAACGTAACAGCTTGGGAACGACGAGCTGCATATAGTCCACCACAACAAGCGAAGCAATACCCAGCAAAAACAGCGGCAGATAGCGCCAATAGTAACGGTTGATATATTTTCCAAACAGCATCGCAAATCACCTCATTTCCGTGTACCGTCGCAGTTTGGAGAAAAAACATACTTTTTTATTATATCACAGGAAATCCTTCTTGGCAAGGTTTTTTCGAAAAGTAGCTAAAAAAGCCAAACAGGACGTCCCTTCTCAGGACATCCTGTTTTTGTATGCGTTCCTTTTGTGTTTCCCTTCCCTCAGAACGGTACCGCTTCGCGGTGAGATACCACAAAGTTGCTTCGCTCAGTAGCGGCTTGGATGGCTTTTTTGATATCTCGTTCAACAAAATAGGTCGATGCAAAGGTAGCACCGTAACAGTCGCCCGCCCCTACCGTCGAAACAACCGTAACCGCTGCCGGCTTTCCGGAAGCAAAGAGACGGCCGGTGGCACGCTCATATACCTGTGAACCGTCGCCGCCGAGGGTGTACACAACCAGCTTCAGATTCGGATAGGCCGCGGCTACCGCTTGAGGAAACGGCAGTTCGCTCGGTGTCAGAAGGCCGAGATCATAGAGAAAATGGCCTTCCTCCTCGCTGATCTTGATCATCGTGGCTTGCGTAAGGCAGCGTAACAGCGATTCGCGGTCAAAGCAATCCTGGCGCAGATTGATATCACAGAAGATTTCCGGAAACGTCAGCGTCTCAAGTAATGTGGAAAGCGTTCGGCGTGAGACTTCCGATCGCTGCGACAGCGTATTAAAATAGAATAGATCTGCCTGAAGCTCACGCATTGCCGCAAGTGCTTCATCGGTCAACGTGATATTATCGTATGCCGTATCGGTTAACACCTGATAGCAAGGAATCCCTCGGTCATCCAGCGTAACAAGGCAGGCACCGGTCGGAAACGCATTTTTCTGCACCAGCTCGGTTCGGATGCCATGTCGTGCGGCCTCAAAGAGCGCTTGTTCGCCCAGCGTATCCCGACCAACCGCCGAAACCAGATAAACCTCGTCACCAAGATGCGCCAGGTGAGCGCCAAAATTAAAGGGTGCGCCGCCTATGGTCTGTTCCTCGGGGTACGCATCCCAGATTATTTCGCCAAACACAATTGCTTTCATAAACCATGCTCCTTACTCTTCAAACAGCACGCGGTCTACCTCGGCCAAGGAGGCAACCACAAAATCGGGGCGATCTTCGGGCTGTGCGGCCTCCACATCGGCCTCGGTGGTTTCTCCTGTCAAGACAAGCACCGCCGTCACGCCGTTACGCTTGCCGAGCGCAATATCGGTATAAAGACGATCGCCGAAAATCACGATATCCTCGGGATCGGTTTCCGTAATCTCGGCCATCATCGCCATCGCTGTGCGATACGGCTTACCGAAATACGTCGGCGAAACACTCGTTGAGGCGGTCACAAAGGCGGCAATCGCGCCGCTATCGGGAATAAAGCCATCCTCGGTGGGACAGTTATAATCGGGGTGCGTCGACAGATATTCGGCGCCGCCACGAACAAGACGGCAGGCAATATCGAGCTTTTCATAGGTCAACGTCGTATCAAAGCTGGTCACGACAATCGGTGCTGTTTCGGAAAGTGTGATTTCTGCCTCGCGAAACTGATGGCACAGCTCCTCAGTACCGACAAGATAGCAAGCCTGCCCCGGACGGTGGGATTTCAAAAAGGCAATCGTTACATCGCCCGCTGTCAGAATTTCACCGTCCTGCGGTTCAAAGCCCATACGTGTCAGCTTTTTCCGATAAAAATCGGGATTATGGGAAGCATTGTTGGTAAAGAACAGAACGCGGTATCCGTTGGCGCGCAGCCTCTTGATAAAGGAAACGGCATAGTCAAATACCCGACTGCCAAGATAAATGGTGCCGTCCATGTCAAACACAAACAGCTTTTTCTTTTGAAGAATCTGCTTCATCGTCAATCTCCTTACGCTTTATACAGTCGAAATGAGCGTCGGTGCTCCGGCGTGATGCCATACTGCGCAATCGCTTCGTAATGCTCCTTGGTGGGATATCCCTTGTGCTTGGCAAAACCGTATGCGGGATATAGTCGATCGAGCTCCAGGCAGGAGCGGTCACGACTGACCTTGGCTAAGATCGAGGCTGCCGCAATGCTGGGCGAAAGCGCATCCCCCTTGACAATGGCTCTGACCGGTAACGTAAATCCGCGTGTCTGATTACCATCAATCAAGGCAAACGTCGGCTGAGGATCCAACAGCGCAATCGCGCGCCGCATGGCAAGTAACGCGGCGTTTAAAATATTTATTTCATCAATCTCGGCGGCCGTGGCAGAGGCAATTCCATAGCTGATTGCCTCGCGGCAGATCATATCGAACAGCTTCTCTCTCTTTTTTTCGGTCAGCTTTTTGGAGTCATTCAAGCCGTCGATGACAAGGCCTTGCGGCAAAATCACGGCTGCCGCATAGACCGAGCCGGCCAAAGGCCCGCGTCCTGCCTCATCGGCACCGCAAACAACGGTGTAGCCCTGCGCGAGAGCTTCCGCTTCATAGGAATAGTCCATCTTACGGTTCCTCCAGTGTCATTCGTCCAATCTTGCCGCCACGGAATTCGTCAAGCAGCATGACGGCGGTGCGTTCGGTATTCACCTCACCGCCCGCAACAAGAAAACCGCGCTTACGCCCAATGGTTTCAAACAGATCGTAATCGGTAACCTCTTCATACTGCGCCATATCGCCAAGCTTATAGCGGGCGGCTAAGAGCGCGGGATACTTATCGCGCAACCGACGGCAAAGAATCACCGCCATACGCTCGGTATCCAAAATTTCATCCCGAATCGCACCGGTCACAGCCAGGTTTTCACCAACCGTCTGATCCTCAAACTTCGGCCAAAGCACACCCGGCGTATCGAGAAGCTCCAGTCCGTATTGGGTTGTGATCCATTGCTTGTCCCGCGTAACACCGGGGCGATCCTCC
>SVSA01000037.1 GCA_015064545.1 Oscillospiraceae bacterium
AGGACTCAGCTTACAAACGGATCTTGCCAATCCTGTTGGTGTGATCGGCAACAGTACGCAGTTAAAGCAACTCGTGTCGATCCTGCTTGACAACGCCATCCGTCACAGTAAGGCACAAGGAGAGATTCGGTTGACGCTAACCGAGGAACACGGCGTGGCGAAGCTTTCCGTCATCAACAGGGGGGATGAAATCCCCAAAGAACAGCGGGAGCAGATCTTCGAGCGCTTTTATCGTGTGGACACGGCCCGTAATGGCGAGGATAAGCATTACGGCCTGGGCCTTGCTATCGCCAAAGCCATCGTCGTTTCTCACAAAGGGCGTATTGAGGTTTGTTGCTATGATGGATTTGTGGAATTCAAAATTCAACTGCCGGCTCAGTAAATGATCAAAGTGTTTCAATAAAACTTCAATCTTCCTCCTGTACAATGGGTGCAACACGGTAGAGGAGGAGGTTGTTTTTATGGCCGTTCAAACGGTGTTCAAGCGCTATGAAATCAAATATTTGATAACCCACAAGCAAAAAGCCCGCGTGCTTGATGCCATGATGCCGTACATGAAGCCGGATCCATACGGACGTACCACGATCCGTAATATTTATTACGATACCGACACGTTCCTTCTGATTCGAAGATCGATTGAGAAAACGATATATAAGGAAAAGCTCCGCGTCCGAAGCTACGGCCGCGCCGAGCCGGACAGTACGGTTTTTGTGGAATTAAAGAAAAAGTATCAGAACGTGGTCTATAAGCGCCGCCTTTCTCTTTCCGAGGCAGAGGCCATGGCATGGCTCTCCCGTGAGCAGCGTTCTCAAAAACATACGCAAATCTCCAAAGAAGTGGATTATTTTCTTGACTATTATCAAACCTTGCATCCGACCGTTTTTCTCTCGTATGAGAGAGAAGCGTATTATGCAAGAGAGGATTCGGATTTTCGTGTGACCTTTGACGATACCATCCTTTGCCGGCAAGAGGACCTATCACTGACATCCGATGTGTACGGAGCTCCGATTCTGCCGGAGGGTATGGTGCTGATGGAACTTAAGTGTTCGGGCGGCATTCCGCTTTGGATGACCACCATTCTGTCCGAGGAACACCTTTACAAAACGTCGTTCTCCAAATACGGAACGGCCTATCGGACGATGATTTTTCCGCAATGCAGCGGTAACAGAAAACAACGATGGAGGTAGCTTTCCATGCTTGATCACATATTCGGAGGAGTATTTGATTCGGATCTTGTTTCGGTCATCCGTATCACCGATTTTCTTCTCTGCCTCGGGGTTTCCCTTGTGCTGGGACTGATTCTGGCCTTTGCCTATATGTATCGCACGCGCTATACCAAGAGCTTTGTGGTAACGCTGGCTCTTCTGCCTGCGGTGGTGTGCGTGGTGATTATGCTGGTCAACGGCAATGTAGGAACCGGCGTGGCGGTGGCCGGTGCGTTCAGCCTGGTACGGTTTCGTTCTGTTCCGGGAACGGCAAAGGAAATTTGTACGCTGTTCCTTGCGATGGGAGCAGGCCTGATTGCGGGTATGGGTTATCTCGGTTATGCTGTACTGTTTACGGTGGTGATGTGTGCGATGTTTTTGTTGTATCATCGCCTGGATTTCGGGGAGAAGAAAAATGCCGATGTCTATAAGACCGTTTCGATCACCATTCCTGAGGACTTGGACTATTCCGGTATTTTCGACGATATCTTTGCGGAATACACCGTCTCCCATGAGCTCGCCCGCGTAAAAAGCACCAATATGGGAAGCCTGTTCAAGCTTACCTATCACGTGATTTTGCGCGATGCGTCCGGAGAGAAGGAAATGATTGATAAGATCCGTTGCCGTAACGGTAATTTGGAGATCACCGTCTCAAGGCAGGATACCACCGTGACCGAACTGTAAAAGGAGACGCAAAATGAAAAAACAGGTATCGGTTTTTCTTGTTCTTACCCTGATGCTTTCTGTGCTGACAGGATGCGGCATGGAACGTATCACGAACAGCACAAACGATAACAGTGTTATAACATCAACCGACAATACCAAACCGGCTGACGCAGACTTTTCCCAAACCGATGCGGATATGTTTACCGAACGGGATAGAAAAACGGATTATGACGAAAGCCAAGCCGTTGCGATTCAGCTCAACGGTACATCGGCAACCGCCAGCTCTAACAGCGTCATCATCTCCGGTTCAAAAGTCACGCTTACCGAAGAAGCTACCTATGTGATAACAGGAGAGCTCACGGACGGTATGCTGATCGTCAATGCGCCCGACACGGCGAAGCTGCAGCTTGTTCTGAACGGTGTCACGATGACGAGCCAAACCTCGGCGGCTCTGTATGTTCGGAATGCGGATAAGGTGTTTGTCACACTTGCCGACGGCACAAGCAATTGTCTCACCAATGGCGGCAGCTTCACGGCCATTGACGACAACAAGATCGATGGCGCGCTGTTCTCCAAGCAGGATCTGACCCTCAACGGAACCGGATCGTTAACCATTACATCGCCGGCAGGACACGGGATTGTTTGTAAGGATGATCTCGTCGTTACCGGCGGCAATTACACGATTCATGCGGCCTCCCATGCCATCGATGCCAATGACAGTGTAAGAATTTCCATGGCAAGCGTTACAATAGAGGCCGGCAAGGATGCCATTCATTGTGAGAATGCCGAGGATGCGGAAAAGGGCTTTATTTATATGGCAAGCGGAACGATAACCGCGGAAGCGGAAGGGGACGGCATTGCCGCAGGTGCTTATCTGCAAATTAAGGACGGCACCTTTGATCTTCGGATCGGCGGCGGAAGTGAGAACGGCACCAAAGCATCCTCCGGCAACTACGGCGGCTTTATGGGCGGCGGTCACGGCGGTATGCGTCCGGGAGGCAATCAAAATACGACGACAACCGAGGATTCTGTCAGTATGAAGGGCTTAAAGGCGGCCAACAGCATTCTGATTTCCGGCGGTTCCTTCCAAATCAATTCTGCCGATGACAGCATTCATTCGGATATGTCTGTTACCATCAACGGCGGCGTTTTCACCATTGCTTCGGGTGACGATGCCCTCCACGCTGAAGATACCTTGACGGTTACCGCAGGCAAAATCGATATTTCCGAATGCTACGAAGGCCTTGAAGCGCTTCATATTGACGTGCGCGGCGGCGATATTAAGCTCAAGGCAAGCGATGACGGCCTCAACGCCGCCGGCGGAACCGATCAAAGCGGCACGGAGGGCGGACGCGACGGTATGTTCGGCGGCATGTTCGGCAGACCCGGCGGCGGAGGCCCGGGCGGTATGGCCTCAAGCGCTAACGGAAGTATCAAGATTTCGGGCGGATCACTCGATATCCATTCCTCCGGTGATGGCATCGATGCTAACGGAACGCTGGAAATCTCCGGCGGCTATACGGTGGTTGTTGGCCCGACACAGGGCGACACCGCAACACTGGACTACGATAAGAGCGGAATTATCACCGGCGGCATCTTTATCGGTACAGGTGCAGCGGGAATGGCACAGACCTTCAGTGATTCCGAGCAGGGAGTTGTTGCGGTGAGCGTGGGGAACCAAGCCGCAGGAACCAAAGTTGTTCTGAAGGATCCATCCGGCAATGTGGTGATCGAGCATACGCCCGCGCTGAATTTTGCCGTCGTGATTCTCAGCAGCCCTGAGATCAAGAAGGGCGAAACCTATACCATCACGGTCGGCTCGGCATCCGGCGAATTGGAAGCAAGCTGATAGTGTCGGTAACCAGGAGATGCACCCCCCAAAGTCAAACACTTTGGGAGGTGCATATTTTTATGAAAAAAAGCAAAAAAAGGAAAAGTCGCGAAGAATTAACAGCAGGTTCACACATTATCGATTCAAGTGTGGTATTATGAACTTGGTTAAAAAACTAACGAAGTTAATAATTTGCCGTAAGGCAGGAAAGAGGATGGATATGGGAACGAAAATTCTTGTTGTGGATGACGAAACCGGTATTTGCGACTTGTTGAAGATTTACTTTGAAAAAGAGGGCTATGAGGTCAAGACGGCCGGCGACGGCGCTGAGGGCATCAATTTCTTTAAGATGTATGAGCCCGATCTCGTTTTGCTCGATATTATGCTGCCCAAAAAGGACGGCTGGCAGGTCTGCCGCGAAATCCGCGAGATCTCGTCCAAGCCGGTCATCATGATTACCGCTAAGGGTGATGTGTTTGATAAGGTATTGGGATTGGAGCTGGGAGCCGACGACTTTGTGGTTAAGCCCTTCGATATGAAGGAGCTGTCGGCTCGTGTCAAGGCCGTGCTTCGCCGCGCTTCCGCGCATAATAATCAAAACGATGATGAGGCGATCAAGTTTGACAATATCGAGATCAGCCGTCAAAAATATGAGCTCAAGCTCAAGGGCAAGCCGGTGGATATCCCCCCGAAGGAGCTCGAGCTGCTCTATTTCTTAGCTTCGAACTATAATCGCGTTTTCACCCGCGATCAGTTGCTCGACAAGGTTTGGGGCTTCGATTATCTCGGCGATTCGCGTACCGTCGACGTTCATGTCAAGCGTCTGCGCGAAAAGCTGGAGGGCGTTTCGGATAAGTGGATCCTCAAAACGGTTTGGGGCGTTGGCTACAAGTTCGAACTGCTTCCGTAAGGAATATCCTCATGGCGGCTCTTGCAGGCTTCTGCAGTGCCGCCTCTTTCGGCTCAGAAAAGAGAGTGCGGTATGTTCAAAAGTATCTTTACAAAATACATTACAACCTTTATGCTGATTATTATCGTCAGCTTTGTGATGCTGGCGGCTATTATCAGTACGATGATGGTGGATTACTACAACGAAACCAGCGAGGAGCAGCTGACGCTGGCGGCCGATTCGATGAAATCCTTGCTGGAGGAACGCCTTTCGGATATTCATGACGGATCGCTGGATACCTATATCCGCCAGCATTCCGACGAGGTGAGCGCCTTTTTCTCGGCATTGACCAAATACAGCGATGATATGGCGCTGTTTGTCACCGATACGAACGGCAGAATTCTGGCCTCCATCGGCTTTCACGATCCGGCCTTCGGCTCGATTCGGATTCCGCAAGAGATCATGGAAGCGCTGGCCAACGGTAGCTATCAGAGTCATGGCGACCTCGGCGGCCTGTTTACCATCAAGCGCTCGGTGAATGCCGTCGCGCTTCGCTATGAAGGAAAAACGGTCGGCGCGGTCTTTGCCTGCACAACCTCGGAGAATATCAATGTCCTGATGCGCACAACGGTTAAGACGATCATCATGACCTGCTTGTGGGTGTTGCTGGCCGCTTTGATTGCGGTGTATTTTATCAGCGATAAAATCATTGGGCCGTTAAAGGATATGGCACGTGCCGCAAAATCGTTTGCGGCGGGAAAATATGATGTTCGCGTGCCGGTGACCGGAAACGATGAGATTGCGGAGTTGGCTGTCAATTTCAACAATATGGCCGTTTCGCTTTCGGATTTGGAAAATATGCGTAGTACCTTCCTTTCGAATGTGTCGCACGATCTCCGTACGCCGATGACCACCATCTCGGGCTTTATCGACGGCCTCCTTGACGGCACAATTCCCGAGGAAAAGCAGGAGTACTATTTGCGGATGATTGGCGATGAGGTCAGACGTCTTTCGCGCCTGGTAGCGGCTTTGCTCGATGTCTCGCGGATTCAGGCGGGGGATCGCAAATTTGTGATGGGTGCCTTTGATATTTGCGAAATGGCGCGTGTAATTCTGATCTCCTTTGAGCAAAAGATCGATAAGCTGAAGCTGGAGGTGGATTTTGACGTTGAAGCCGAAAACCTCTATGCCTGGGCAGATCACGATGCCATTTATCAGATTCTCTATAATATCTGTGATAATGCCATCAAATTCTCGCACGAGGGTGGCGTCTATCGGATCCGCATTCTGGAACGCGACCGAAAGATTTTTGTGTCGGTTTATAATGAAGGTATCGGTATTCCCGCTGAGGATCTGCCGCATGTTTTTGAGCGATTCTATAAGGGCGATAAGAGCCGCGGACTGGATAAACGCGGCGTCGGACTCGGGCTTTATATTGCCAAATCCATTATCGATGCGCATAATGAAGAGATTTGGGTAAAGAGCAAGCAGGGAGAATACTGTGAGTTTATTTTTACGCTGAAGAAAGCCAGCGAAGGTCAGGTGAAAAAGGCCTACGAACGTCAGCTTCTCGAGGAGGGAAGGGAGAAAACGAAATAAGCCGGTGTGCCGGTCGTGATGCGGATTTGCCGGCAGACGAAACACGAAAACGAAGAAAGGAAAGGGAAACAAATGAAAAAGATAGGGATCGCCGTCATGCTTTCGGTGGCAGTACTTTTGCTGTCTTCTTGTGCGCTATGGCAGAGTTGGAGAATCCAAGCGTCGATATCGCCGTTAACGGGGCTGAGTCCGGAGGATCCGGAGCCGCTATTTCGCATTGAGAATATCTATGATTCAGCCGGTAATCTGATTCGAAAGCCGCTGGTTAGCATCCGCACCGACGGAACGTACGTGTTTCGGGGTTATGAGACCTGGGAATACGATGCGGAAAACCGCTTGATTCAACACAGTACGTTCTCTTCGGGAATCTTGACCTCGTACACACGGTATGAATATGACGAGCAGAACCGTGTAGCTAAAGAAAGCACCTACGATGCGGCCGGGGGATTAACCGACTGCTGGGTCAATACCTATCGTGAGCAAGGGAGAGAGCTTCACCAACAGCGGTATAACGCAAACGGTGAGCCGACCAATCAATGCGTGGAAACCTATGATGCCGCCGGACGGCAGCTAAGCTATTGGTATTATGCGGCAGACGGCAAGGTTGTCTCGCATCATGAAATCGAATACGATGCCGACGGTCGAGAAATCAAACGAACCCATTATGCTGAGAACAACGAGCTTACCGGTTTTTCGACATACCAATATGATGAAAAGGGAAACCAAATCCGAAGAGAGGCCGTCTATGCGTCGGGAGAGGTTTCGGTATCCGAATATAGTTATACCTATGATGAAAACGGTATTGTGCGGAAGAAAATTACCAAGCAGGACGGCGAAGTAACCTCGCAGATTCAATATGAGTACGATTCGGACGGCCGGTTGCTTTTTGAGAAAAAAGGTTGGCAGAAGGTTTCTTATTATTATCCTGACGATGAAACGGTTATCCGAACCATGCGCGACACGGCCGGCAAGCTGGAGGGGCGTATCATCTGTAACAAAGACGGCGAGGAGATCGTACGAGAAAAGTATTAAACAGCAAAAAAACTCCGCCAACCTCGGGGCCATCCGGGGGTGGCGGAGCTTGCTTTTGTCAGAAGGATTCAGTGGGAGAATCCCAGCAGCCGTCTTACCACATAACCGGCAATCAGAAGTCCGCCCGTCGAGGGGACGAAGGAGATCGAGGCCGGCGTACGCATGCCGGTATGCACCGGCTCTTCGGTACTGAATAAAACGGGAAGATGGTGGATCCCGCGGCTTTTCAGCTCACGGCGCATGACGCGTGCGAGAGGGCAGACCGAGGTTTTAGAGAGATCGGTAATGGTCAAGCGTGAGGGATCCAGCTTATTACCGGTTCCCATCGAGGCGATCAGCGGCACCTCATGCTCGACCGCCCACGAAGCGATCAACAGCTTGGTGGTTACGCTGTCGATGGCATCGACGATAAAGGTGGGACGGGATGCCGCTAACAGGTCAGCGGTATTCGATGCATCGGCAAAGACAGTGTGTGCTTGTACTTCGCAGGCAGGATGAATACGCGTAACGCGCTCGGCGGCAACCTCCGCCTTGCTTCGTCCGAGCGTTGTATGATCGGCAATCAATTGACGGTTCAAGTTGGAGAGCGCAACGGTATCGCCGTCGATCAGCGTCAGCGAGCCAATGCCCGCACGGGCCAGAGCCTCGACGGTATAGCTGCCGACACCGCCGATGCCGAATACCGTGACACGCGCCGCCTGCAGGCGGGCAATTCCTTCCTCCCCGATCAATGCCGCTTCGCGGGATAGCCATTCCTCTGCCATGATGCTGTCCTCTTTTCTTTGGATTCCGTTCTTATTATACCGCACTTTCAATTTCTTGTCAATATTAACACTTTATTCACCAATAGCCATGCGGTATCGTGTTACAATTTAGACAGAAAAAATGGGGAGGATGCGGTATTGGAAGACTGGTGGGACTCCTTTCGGAATCATCTGAAAATCGCGGCCAAAAGTGTCAGATATCATTATCGGTTGTATCTGCCTTTTTTCGCTGCGATTTTTGTGTTTCAGCTCTTTTTCGGCGTCCTCTTTTTCTCAGCCGCTCAATCGGAAAAGAACGAGCGCGCCTTGCTTGAGGAATCCTATACCTATCATACCGTATTCTATCAGGTGAACGAAGGACAGCGGATGTTCTTGGAATCGTATGCCTACGGTACCGATAACAGCACGATCGCCATTTACGATATCGTGCGGATCGATCAAAGTCCCGGCTTTTCGGCTGCCGATCGTCATTACGATATCTATTTGTGGTTCCGCGGGAACGATCCTGCCGAAAACTATGAAAAATTTCAAAACCGCTATTATGATCTGCTGATCTACAAAAGCGATGACGGCACCCTGCCGGTATACAGCGATTCTCCGCTTCTGACCGGTGGAGATCATTTGTGGCAGAGTGCTGTTACGGTGGTCACGGTACTGCTGTTTGTCGTCGGAACGATGTTAATGACGGTGCTGTATTATGTGCGGATTCAGAACTTCAAGTTCGAATACGGCATCTATATGGCCTTTGGTGCCGATTACCGAAAGCTGATCGAAACCTCAGCCTATGAGATGCTGGTGGTGATTCTCCTTGCCTTTGTGCCTGCCTGCGGCTGTGCTTACGGGATTGCGGCCTGGATTCACGGCGGTCTTGTGCCGTTGGCCTTGTCCTACGTCGTAAAGGTGTTGGTGCTTTCGCTTCTGATCGGGCTGATTTCCTGCCTGCTTCCGATGCTTGTTGTCTCGAAAATTTTTCCGCTTCGGCATATTCTCGGCGCGGATAATGCTCATCATGTCACTTCGCCGCGCCGTTCGTTTTCGTTGCGCGGACGCTCGTTGGTGCCTCATTATGCCGGTTTTTCGCTTTTCCGCTTCCGAACGTTCTATGCCAAAATTCTCTTGACCGTAACTGCTTTTGTGGTTCTTTCGGTTGGGATTTCGTATTTTTCCACCTTCGTTACCGAGCAGCAGCGTCAATCGGTGGCACCGGAGTTTGTCCTTCGCTTTGGCGGCGGACTCCTGTACGACGAGGAGATTGCCGAGGAGCTGTTGGCCATCGACGGTGTGGCGTATACCCAAAAGCAATGCGAGACGATCGGATGGGATATCAATTCGCATCTGATGTTTTTGGAAGGGCAGGGCCTTCCTCTTTCCGCCCTGCGCCATCCGCAACGGTATGAAACCTATTTTTCCGCGGCAACCGAGCGCGTCAGCTATCGTGCCTGCGACGAGGAGCTGCTGCAATATCTGTCGCGCTTTTCCCATGAGGGAGATATGACCAAAATCCTGACCGACGACCGCGCGGTAATCATCAGCGAAACGATGAATAACACCAGGACGCTGTCGGTAGAGCCGGGAGACAAGATCTATGCGGCGGTTCAGGTTGGGATCAATCCCGAGTCCGAGATCCGATTCAGTGAATTGATGTATATGACGGGCGATGCCCTGTTCCGCGGGTATTTGGAATACTATGAGTATGAATACATCGAGCTGACGGTGGCCGCTGTTCTGAAAGATTATCCGACAGGCAGCTATCTGCCGGTCTTCCTTTCGATGCAGGGCTATCATGATGTGGTTGCACCGTTTGATGTATACGGACAGGTGTCGGTTGGGTTTGATGAGGTTGCGATCTATCCCGAAGCTGATCTTGGCAGTGAGGCGTTGGCTCGTCTTGAAAAGCGACTCTCAAGCTGGGCGCAGGAGTACGGTAAGATTGCCCTGATTCACTATCGTACCGAATTGAACCGTCAGATTGCCCTTCTTTGGAAGGTACCGTCCCTTCTGACGGTCATGGCGGTGTTGCTCGCCGGGCTGGTGCCGGTGATTGCCCTGTTTGCACAGCTTGTGTTCTATCGCAAGCGGCGTCCCGAAATGGATGCACTGTATGCCATCGGTGCCAAAGAAAGCGAGCTGGCCGCCATTCACCGTTACGACGGTATGGTGTTGGCTGTCCTTTCGGCCATTCTCAGTACCATAGGCTCGATCGCGGTCATAGCGACTCTATACCGTCTGATGCAACAAAGCGGAGGTGCGCAGCTGTTTTACCCCTCCCACTTCCCGTATGCCGTGTTTGCCGCTGCCGTGTTGCTGTCCGCGCTGTTAGCCTATACGGCCGTTATGCTCTCCTATCGTCGGTACGTCGGAGAGCGTCGGAAGCAGCTGGCGCGAGCGAATGGTGAAATCCAAACCAAAGGAGGAAAGAAACGTGCCGATTCTCGAAACCGATCAACTGATCAAGCAGTATAAACAGTATGATGCTACCGTGACAGCCGTAAACCGTGTCAGTCTTAAGGTTGAGGACGGGGAGTTTGTCGCGATCATTGGGGCATCCGGCTCGGGCAAGAGCACCTTTCTTCATGTTTGTGCCGGGTTAGAGCGTGCCAATGCCGGCAGCGTCAAAATCCGCGGACGGGATTTGACCAAGATGAGTGCCGATGAGCTCAGCCGCTTCCGCGGCATCTATACCGGATTTATTTTTCAAAAGCATAATCTGATTCCCCAGCTCACGGCGCTGGAGAATATCCTGATTCCCACGATTATGTGCAATAAAGAGGCATATCGCTATGAGGAGCATTTGGCGAAGCTGATCGATATGCTCGGTATTGGCGATCGCTTGCATCACCTTCCCTCCGAGCTTTCGGGCGGTCAGCAACAGCGCGTGGCGATTGCCCGCGCCCTGATCAATCGGCCGCAGGTGCTCTTTGCCGATGAGCCGACCGGAAATCTTGACCGCGGCAACGCCGATGAGGTTCTGGAGCTTCTTCTCCGCACACGAAAAGCCATCGGTCAGACCATTCTGATGGTGACGCACGACATTACCATTGCCGAAAAGGCAGATAAGATCTACCTCATGGAGGACGGCCGTCTGCGTCTCTTCCGCGATGCCGACGGCAATTACCGCCGCAATTCCGATGAAGTAAGTGCCGATAAGGCTCGCCTCACATAATACCGATCAAAAAAACGGTTGCCCGCGGGCAACCGTTTTAGTATTGTCTTTACTTTTCGGGAAGGAGCAGACCGTAGCCTCCGTTTTGCCGTTTGTAAACGACAGCGGCACTTCCGGTTTCGGAATTTTCAAACATATAGAAGGCGTGACCGATGAGATTCATCTGCAGGATGGCCTCTTCGGGTGTCATGGGCTTCATAACAAAGCTCTTTTCGCGGATGGCGAATTCCTCCTCATGCTCCTCCGGCGGGATCTCGACGGTGCGGAAAGCACCCTCACGCAAGCGTTTTTCAAGACGCGTTTTGTATTTGCGGATCTGGCGTTCGATGGTATCCAGCGCGGTATCGAGGGCGTTGTTGAAGGTGCTGTTCCGCTCTTCCGAGCGGAAGAGCGTGCCGCCGCTTGAGACCGTCAGCTCGAGGCGTTCGGCGTTTTTCTCGTGGCTGAGCGTGACATAGGCCACAGCATCATCCTTGAAAAACTTGTCGAACTTGGTCAGCTTTTTGGCGATGAGCTGCTTCAAGCTCTCGTCGACTTCCATGCGGCGTCCGATGATGTTGATCTTCATAAAACGTACCCCTTTTACGGTATTTGCAGGTTTTTCTCCTGCAAGGATATTATACCACAGAAAAGGCAGTTTGTAAATCCCTATTTTAGGAAAAATATATAAATTTTTTGTGACAAAAAAGGACAGGTCACAAATTCGCCGTCGGAGTCGCGTCAAAAAAGCCCGACCGCAGCCGGGCTTTGTCTCTCTTAGGTGGCAATGCGAAGCACACCGGGAACGACCGAAACCTCAATTTCGGTCGCCGGCTCGATCTCACCGTCGGCACAGCGGTCGTGAATGCCGGAAATGCGGATGCGCTTGCAGCGGCGATAGGTGACAATCTTTTCGAACTTAGGATAGGGACGCTCGGTTACGGGATCCAAATGCGTTCCTTTTTTGTATTCGCCGATCAAACGTAAGAACTGCGGGCGCGTTACCTTGGTGACGGCCATAAAATCGAGAAGCCCATCGGAGGGATCGGCCAGCGGCGCGGCACGGAAGCCTCCGCCATAGTATTGGCAGTTGGCAATCAGCGCCAGGGTGAAGATTTCATCCAGGGCTTCAATCTTGCCGTCGGCATCCTCGATTTCTACCTGCCAGGTCTCGCCGATTTTGTGGAAGAAGGTGTCGGCAACACCGGCGATATACGCGGCACTGCCCGGAAACATTTTTTTGTAGCGCTCGGTCTTTTGCACCACACGGCTGTCAAAGCCGAAATTGACAATATTCACCGCATAACGATCGCCGATTTTCATGGCATCGACCGTATAAATATGATTCTTTTCGGGGAAAGAGCGCACAAAATCGTTACCGGTTCCGGCGGGAATGATCGAAAGCAGCGCCTGACTTCCGGCGCCGGCGCGGATGATGCCGCTTGCCGCCTCCGAGACAGTGCCGTCACCGCCGTAAACGACAAAATGGGTGTCGGGACGCTCAAGACAGGTTTCGTAAACAAAGCGCTCGGCATCGCCGACACAGGTGGTTACGTAGCTTTCCTCGCCATTCGCGGCGCCCTTGGCCAACAGCTCGGGCGAGTGTTTAACACCGGAGGCCGGATTAAAAATATGTAATCTTTTCACAATCACGGTTTCCTAACGTTAGAATAGTGGGTATCTTATGGTATAGAATACCATATTTTGCTTGGTTTTGCAAGAGGCAGATGAAAAAACGTGACGTTTTTTATGGTAGCAAGCTCGTTTTTTTGCCGAGAGTTGCTGATGATGTGCCCGATATCGAGGGTATGGCTTTGCTATTTTGATAAAACTTCCCGAAAAAAACCATCCGAAAACGACATTTTTCTCATGCCTCGCTCTTGACAGATGGTGAAAAATACGGTATAATTATGAGTTAATAAGAACCATTTTATAAGCCGAATGCAAGAAAGGATCTGACATGGTAAACACCGATTTTCAGCAAAAGTTCCGACCCGAAGGATTGACCTTCGATGACGTTCTCCTCATTCCGGCCAAGAGCGAGGTTCTCCCGCGAGATATCAAGCTTGGCACCCGTTTAACCAACAAGATCAGACTCAATATCCCGCTTTTGTCTGCGGCTATGGATACCGTAACCGAGGCAGATCTTGCCATCGCCATCGCTCGTGAGGGCGGTGCCGGTGTCATTCACAAGAATATGTCGATCGAACAGCAGGTGGATAATGTTCTTCGCGTGAAACGCTCCGAGAACGGTGTTATCACCAACCCTTTCTCACTTTCGCCCGATAACTATGTCTATGAGGCCGAAAATCTGATGGCCAAATATAAAATTTCGGGTGTTCCGATTTGTGTCGACGGCAAGCTCGTCGGTATTATCACAAATCGCGATATGCGTTTCCTTACCGATTACAATATGCGTATCGATGAGGTGATGACGAAGGAGAATCTGGTCACGGCGCCGAAAGGAACAACGCTCGATCAGGCAAGAGAAATTCTCTCGCGCCACAAGATCGAAAAGCTCCCCCTGGTGGATGAGGAATATCGCCTTTGCGGTCTGATTACCATCAAGGATATCCAGAAGGCTACTCGCTACCCCAATGCGGCCAAGGATGAAAACGGCCGTCTGATCTGCGGTGCCGCGATCGGTGTTACCGCCAATGCGGTTGAACGTGCCGGTGCTCTTCTGGCTGTCGGTGCTGACTTCTTGAGCCTCGATTCGGCACACGGTCACTCCAAGAATATCATTCAGTGTGTAAAGGATATCAAGGCCGCTTATCCCGATTGCCAGCTTGTCGCCGGTAATATCGCAACGGCCGAGGCCGCCGAGGATCTGATCAAGGCAGGCGCCGATGCGCTGAAGGTCGGCATCGGCCCCGGTTCGATCTGCACGACTCGTGTTGTTGCCGGTATCGGTGTGCCTCAGATTACGGCCATTTACGATGTTGCCTGTGTGGCATCGAAGTATAATATCCCGGTTATCGCCGATGGCGGTATCAAGTATTCGGGCGATCTGCCCAAGGCCATTGCCGCCGGTGCCGATGTGATTATGATCGGCTCGCTCTTTGCCGGTTGTGAGGAGAGCCCCGGAGAAACCGAAATCTATCAGGGCCGTCAGTTCAAGGTATACCGCGGCATGGGATCGCTTGCCGCCATGGAGAACGGTTCTAAGGATCGTTATTTCCAGGAAGGTAACCGCAAGCTGGTGCCCGAGGGTGTTGAGGGCCGTGTTCCCTTCAAGGGACCGCTGGCCGATACGGTCTTCCAGTTGATGGGCGGTCTGCGCGCCGGTATGGGCTATTGCGGAACACCGACCATCCCCGAGCTGCAGATGAGCGGCCGCTTCATTCGGATTACCGGTGCCGGTCTGAAGGAATCGCATCCTCACGACATCAGCATTACCAAGGAAGCCCCTAACTATAGCGCACAAGGATAAAACATACGCCCTGTCCGATTTCGGACAGGGCGCGTTTTGTGTAGGATCGACAAGGTTGCCTGAAGAGAGGAAAGAGACTGCGTTGTGTCGATGGTTCCGATACGCAGATGTCACATTTTTGAAGAATAATATCGCAAATGTGCGTTGACAATACAAAAAATATTCGTTATGATGGAAATACTATTTTTTGGAGGTAAATATTAAGATGAAAAAGTTTTTATTTTTCGTTTTGAGTGCGCTCCTTCTGCTTTCCTCTTCGGTTGCGGCATTGGCAGCCGATGAATATGAAGCGAAAACCGACGATCTGTCGGCTTACGGCCAGAAGACGCACGCAGCGAATTATATCGCTTCGGTGCCGGATATTGACGGTAAGGTTGAAGAGGGCGAGTATGGTGAGGCTCTTCACATCCTGAATGGATATGATGCCAACGATAAGAGCCAGTACTGGAACGGTATGCAGGAAAACGATCGTTTTAAGATCGCCGACACGGTTCCCGAGAAGGCTACTCTTTATATGGCTTACGATGAAACCAGCCTGTACATTGCCGCTGTTGTGGTGGATGATAATCACTACACGCCCGGCGAAGGTGAGGCAATTTGGGACGGCGACTATCTGGAATTCGATGTCGGCTTCCGCTTCGACGGCACGGCCGACGGTATGCTTGACCGTGTGCGCCTTGCCTTCGGTATCTCGAACAGCAATACGCCCTATTCCTATGTCGCAACCGCTTCGTCGTATTGCCAATACCCCGTTCTTTCCGAGATTGCCGGCTTTGCGGCTACCCGCAATGAATCTTCGAATACGACCGTTTACGAAGCGGAGCTTCCTTGGAAGGATCTGACCGGAAGCGATGAGGTGCCGGAGCGTGGTTTCTTTATGTATCAGCTCGGCGTTGCTCACTCGGATCTGAAGGATCTTGCTGTCGCAAACTCGACCAAGGCGTATCTTGGTTGCTTGCGTTATGCTGCGCTGATTCCTGCCGGTGTCATTGCTGATAGTGCTAAGATCGGTATGCATATTTTTACCGTTGATAAGACGGTTCTGCCGACTACCGAGCCTCCCGCCACCGAGCCACCGGTTACCAATCCGCCCGCGACCGAGCCTCCTGCCACGCAGCCTGTGGTAACCGAGCCTGCTGCTACCGAACCTGCGGTAACCGAGCCGACAACGACCGCTCCTGTTACCACCGAGCCGGCAGGCAATGAAGGCGGCGTGAATCCCATCGCGATCATTCTGATTGTTGCCGGCGTGGCGATTGTTGCGATCGTGGTGGTTACGATGCTAAAGATTAAGAAAGCAAAATAAACGGTTTGTAAAAAAGAAGAACACCTGAGCGTCTGCAAAATTAGCGGTAAAATGAAATTAGCCACCACGGTTTTCGTGGTGGCTTTTTGATATGCAGAAAGCAAAGAAGCTCTCGCTGTGAGGTGTTAAAACAGGATTTATTTTTTCAACGATGTTCTCCATTCACATATCATTTGATTAACTTCCGTCGTGGTCATTTT
>SVSA01000038.1 GCA_015064545.1 Oscillospiraceae bacterium
TATCACCTCGTCGATCCAAGCGAGAAGATCCGCGATCACGGTGTCACGATCGATATCATTCAGCAGTTCATGGCGCCCCTTGGGGTAAAGCTTCAGCCGCAGCTCGTTCAACTCCATGTCCTCCAGTCGACCGTACACCTCACGAACGCCCTCGCCGTTTTCGCCCACAATATCAGCATCCCCCGATATCAGAAGGACCGGCAAAGAGAGCGGCACCTTGCTTGCCCATGTCTCGTCCGATACCGCTGCCAAAAGACGGAAAACCTCACGATATCCCTGACAGGTCATCGCAAAGGTGGAAAACGGATCGTGCGCATACCGATTCCGCACCGCGGGATCCGAAGAGAGCCACGAATGCTCATCCTGTTCGGAAGCAAAGGCCTTGTTATATCCCCGGAGGCTCAGCCGCTTTAAGAACGGACTGTGATGATGTCCGCCACGCAACGCCCCGATCATTCCGGCCAAAGCAATACCAAGGCCGAGCGGCTGATTGCCCGACGAGGTACCGCTGAGAATCACACCGTCAATATCCTGATAACTGACCATATAGTCCCGCGCTACAAACGATCCCATGCTGTGACCCAGCAGAATATACGGCAGACGGCGATACGTTTTTCTTACGATCTGATTGGTGGTATGGAGATCCTCCACCCAATAGCGGTAGTTTTCGACATGACCGAGATCCTGTTCATCCTTGGCGGTATAGCCATGTCCGAGATGGTCGTTTCCACACACAACCACCCCCGCTTGGGTCAGGGCCTCAACCGTCCCCTCCCTTTCATAGCGACCGATATATTCATACATCCCGTGACTGATCTGAACCACCGCCTTGGGATTCCCCTCCGGCAGGTATATGGCATAATAGACCTCCGTCACGCCGTCGGCCGACAGAAAGCGGCCTTCACGCTTGGTATAGCTCATGGATTGCTCCTTCTTCTTAAGTATCGAGTTCAAAATCGATCTCATTACGGAGGATAAAGCGTCTGACATCCTCCGTCGTCGGATAGGCACGCATGCCGCCGCCCCGCGTCAAATAAATGGCGCTGATAATGGTAGCAAATTCGCAAGAACGCTTCAAATCGCCCTCCGAGCGGAGATATTCCAGCACGAAGGCGGCCGCATAGGCCCCCTCTGAGGTTACCCCATTCGGCTGCGGCACATCGTAAGCGGCAATGAAATGATAGTACATCCCGTCATAGAGGAAGCTGCCCCGCTCACCAAGGCGCAGGATGACATACTTGGTTTTCACATGCTGAGTCAGCGCCATACAGGCCTTCATGCACTTTTCCTGATCAACAGGACGGATGCCGGTACAGCGGGCAATATCCTCCTCATCCACAATCAAGGCCTCGCATTCGCCGAGACGCGACAGCGGATAAGCATCGGCATCCGGTAAGGATACGGCAAACAGCGGCAATTTCTTTTTTTCCGCCATGGTCGCCGCTTCATCGATTGCCGAGGTCGGCAAGCCGCGATGCAGAATGACCGCATCCGGATAGCAAATAAAGGCCTCCTCCACCTCCTCTGCGGAGAAAAGAGCACCGGCTCCGGGATAGGCCAGCCGTCGATCGGCCTGTCCTTCCTCCCGCAACACCACTTCAAGGGCGGTATTTTCACCGCGTTCAAACTGAACAAAGCGGCAGTCTACCCCCTCGGACACCAGATAATCGGCCAATTCCTTGCCGTTCGGATCGTCACCGAGCTTGGATGAAAAGACCGGATCGCCCCCCAAACGTGCCAAGGCTACCGACGTATCGGTTCCCTTTCCGCCGGGCAAATAATAGAAGCAGTCCCCTACCGTTGTTTGTCCGGCACCGGGAATGCTCGGCGTTTTGACAATCAGTTCGACACAGGCGCTTCCCACAATCAGAACACGCGGCTTCATCCTTTCGGTCATCCTCTCTTATATCAGACTTCTAACAATTTTATTATAGCAAAGATCGGAAGGAAAAGCAACGGCCAAGCGCGGATTTTCTGCGAAAAAAAGCAGATTTTTTCGAAAAAAAGAAGCTTTCCGCCCGAAGAAAGGGCATCAGCCTTGACAATCCGAAAAAAACATGGTAAACTGAACCGATTTCAATCATGAGGATTTTTGTATGAGCCATACTGTCTGCACCTTTGTTGCCACCTGTCTTTTCGGTTTGGAAAAGCTTGTCGGCGAGGAAATTACCGCGTTGGGCTATTCCCGTACCGAGACCATCGACGGGCGTGTCAAGTTTCGCGCACCGCTTTCGGCCATTCCGCGTCTGAACATCAATCTTCGCTTTGCCGAGCGTCTGCTCCTTGAGGTCGGCACCTGTCCCGCTCCGGATTTTGATTCGCTCTTTGAAGGGGTACGCGCCATGCCGTGGGAAGCATATATTGGTGCCGCCGACCGTTTTCCCGTTAAAGGACACAGCATTAAGAGTAAGCTGTTTTCCATCCCCGACTGTCAGAAGATCATCAAAAAAGCGACCGCCACACGCTTGGGCGCTCACTACGGATTTTCGGTTCTTCCCGAAACCGAGGTGTTGTTTCAGATTGAATTCTTTATTTTCAAGGATATGGCCTCGCTGATGATTGACACCAGCGGCACCCCACTTCATAAGCGCGGCTATCGACCGGTTTCCACCGAGGCTCCCTTGCGCGAAACACTGGCTGCGGCACTGGTTAAATTAGCGCGTCCGCGTGAGGATGTGCTGTTTTGGGACCCGATGTGCGGCTCGGGTACCATCCCGACCGAGGCGGCACTCCTGATGACGAACACAGCACCCGGTCTGCACCGTGCCTTTGCTGCCGAGACCTTTCCCTGGCTATCCTCCCCATGCTGGGAGGAGGCGCGCGACGAGGCGCTCGACGCGATTGTTGATACCGATTTTCAAGCCTATGCCTCTGACATTGATCCGCAAGCCGTTGCCATTGCCAAGGAAACCGTACGGCGTGCCGGCGTAAGTGCTCAGGTCAAGGTCTTCGAGCGCGACGCGCTGTCGATTGCCACCGAAGGGCGCCGCGGCACGGTTGTCTGTAATCCGCCGTACGGCGAACGCCTGGCAACGCTCGCCGAGGCTGAAGCGCTGTATCAGCAGATGGGGCGCCACTTCAAAACACTCGACCGCTGGCAAATTTACGTTCTGACCTCCGACGAAACCTTTGAAAAGCTTTACGGTCGCCGTGCCGACAAGGTAAGAAAGCTCTATAACGGTATGATTCCCTGCTACTATTACCAATTCTTCAAATAAAAACCGGCCAGCCTTTTTTCGGGGCTGGCCTTGTTTATTTAGCTTGAGGATAGGGAATTTCAGTAATATGAACCGTCTTTCGATACGCCGCTCGCGATTGTCCTTCACAGTCGGCCGGCAGGGCTTCGTGGCGGAAAAGACAATAGCAGCGCCCATCGTCGTACCAGCCGTCATAGCGCGGCAAAAGACGTCTCAGCACCTTGGGCGGCAAACGCACGCTTCCATCCCACTCTCTGGCATCGGCAAGCCGTCGGTACATGAGCACCTGCCGTCCGCGGTAATACCATACATCCATACACAAGCAATATCCACGCTCGTCCTCAATCACCCGATGGAATTCGGTAATGGCCGTACAGGCATGGCGGGCTGCCGTTTCGGCAATACGGTCGGTCATCGCCTGGTAAAACAAGTTTAGCGCTTCTGCTCCCGCTGCTTCCTCAGAAACCATCGGATAGGTGAGCGACAGTAAAAAAGGCTCGCCCGCTTCATTGATTCCGCGCTCAACACGCTTGGCCTTCTTGACGAGATCGGGCACGCTTTTTTCCTCCTTCTTCGCGTTTTGGCTTGACAAAAGTCTTTATAACGGCTATAATCATTATGGGGAATTCTGCTTGAATTCCGTTCCAGTATATGAAGGATTGGTCTGTAATATGAAGATCAACATGGAAACCGATTATGCGCTTCGCATTATGCGCTGTCTTGCTATGCGTCATGGACTGACCGATGCCAAAACCGTTTCGGAAGCGGTTGAGGTCTCGCAACGCTTTACGCTGAAAATTTTAGGAAAGCTGGTGGCCGGCGGCCTGGTTACCTCCCGCAAGGGGGCCAATGGGGGCTATACGCTGTCCCGTCCTGCCGAAACCATTACCCTGCGCGCCGTCATCGAAATTGTCGAGGGCCCACTCGTCATTTCGCGTTGCTTGTCCGAGGATTTTGTCTGCCGCCATGATGGAAACTCCGATGCCTGCGGATGCTTTTTCAACCGTGTCTTCGACGAAATCAATATGATGATCGCCGCCAAGCTTGACAGTGTCACTGTCGCTGATTCGATATGAATACCGAACAGATGCTTCCGCGCGTTGACAACACCGATCTGGTTGTCGACACCGCACAGCTTGCCGCGCTGGTCATTCTCGAAAACGGCGGCGAAACCTTCCGCGCCGAGGAAACCGCTGTCATCATTTGCCGCTCTGCCGGACGCGAGGAGAGCGAGGTTTTCGCGCTGCCACATGGCATTTTCATTACAGCCGAACGTCAAGACGGCAGTAAGGTCTCTTCGGTCGTTCGTACCAAAAGCCGCTCCATCAACCTGTTTAAGGTCGAGCGCGTCAATGCCTATTCCCGTGCGTTTGCCGCCGGGGAGTTGTCGCTCGATACGCTCAATAAAAAGCTGAATACCCTTCGGCAGGCCGCACGTTACCGTCGCGGCTTTTTGGCTTTGGTGGCCGGTCTTTCCTCGGCGATGTTTTCGCTTCTGTTTGAGGAGACTCTGACCGCCACGGTCTTTTTCGATCTCGCCGTGACACTGCTTTGCGCCTTTGCCGCACAATATGTCAGCCTTTCCTCGCGCTTGAAAAACGCCTATCAATTCACCGTTACCTTTATCGCCTCCATTCTGATCGGATTAATTGCCGTACTCTCGGTATGGCTGACCGGTATTGGTAATCTGAGCTGTATTATCATCGGCTCGATCACACCGCTTCTCCCCGGCTTATCGCTTACCAACGCCATCCGCGACACGGTTATGGGCGATATTCTCTCAGGAACCGTTCGTATCGTTGAAACCTTGTTGGTAGCGGTTGCCATAGCCGGAGGAATCGGTCTGGTGCTGGCCGGCTATGTCAGCTTTTTGGGAGGCGTCTTATGAGTCTTCTCTACTATCTGCGCGACTTTGTAGCCTGTGTCGCTGCAGTCTATTTTTATGGCAGGCTGATGGCCGTTCCTTACAAACCGCTTTTGTGGGCCTCGCTAAACGGTGCTGTTGCCTATGTCGCATACCGTCTCATTTATCTTTTGGCCGGCCACGAGCTGCTCGGCTACCTCGTCGCTTCCTTTTTGGTAGCGGTCTCCTCGGAGGTGTTGGCCCGTCTTCTGAAAAAGCCGGCGACCATCTTTGTCCTTCCCGGCATCATCCCGCTGGTGCCCGGTGTCGGCCTCTACCGCACCATGCTTTGTCTGGTCCAAAACGATCTTGGCGGCTTTGTATCGGTCGGCGTCAGAACGCTGTTTATTTCGGGTATTATCGCGGTCACCGTCGCCGTTACCAACGCAGCCGCCCGTAATTTCTTCGTCAGACGTCCTGTCGTGCCTCCATCGGCCGAGCATAACAGAATGCCTCCGCAAGACAAAATCCTATAAAGCATCGCTGTCCTACCATGTAGAAGAAGGAGCAATCCTGCCGTTATGAAATCCCAAGCGACTGTTAAAACGATTTTTCTCGATTTCTTTTATGCCATCACTGCCGGCATCATTGTCGGAACCGCATACTATCTGTTTCAAAACAGTAACGGCTTTGCCCCCGGCGGTGTCGGAGGCCTTGCCACCATCACGCACCACCTGCTTCGGGGAAACGTCAGCTGGTCGCTGCTGATGATCGCCTTTAACCTGCCGATCTTCGTGCTGGTCAGCGTAATCGTCGACCGTAAGCTGGGGATTATGCTCAGTCTGTACCTTTGTGTGCAATCCTTTATGCCTCAGTTTTGGACGGCACTCGGTGTCAAGGCTTACTCGCTGGCCAATAATGCCGATGATTTCAATATTGTCTTTGCCTGTATTGCCGCCGGCGTTATCTCCGGCTTCGGGTTTTCGCTGATGCTGCGGCAATTCGGCGCCAGCGGCGGCACCTACGGCATTTCGGCTATGCTGAAAAAGTGTCATCCCGAAATGAATATTGCCTATGTTTCGTTCATCTTGGATGCGAGCGTAGTCTTCATCGCCTTTTTCGTTTACGGGATGAAAATCACACCGGTCATCTGCACCTTGTTAAACCTCTTTATCGCCAATGTTATTGTCGATCATGGCTTGAGTGGCATTAAAAACGGCTATAAATTCGAAATTGTAACCACTAACCCTAAGGAAGTGTCGACCGCGTTGATCGAGCGTCTGCACCGCGGTGTTACCGAAATCCGTGTTCACGGGGTATACTCCGATTCCGACAAGCATATGCTGGTCTGCATCATTCATAAGCGGCAGATCGGAGACATGATGAAAATCATCAAAAGCTTTCCCGACACCTTTGCCAGCTTCGAAAAGGTCAACGAGGTGTTTGGCAATTTCAAGCGCGATCCGTAAGCGGCTTCGACAGGAATCCGAAAAGGATGATTAGGTTGAGTCTTAAAGAACCGCTTGAAAACACACTGCTTACTGATAGAAAAACAAGGAAACCGCAGATTGATTTTCTGCGGTTTTTTGCAAAGCAAATGACCGATTTAAAGAGAAAGTCTGAGCATTCGCTGTTTATGGTAAAGACAAAAATAATACTATTTGCTATCATGCTTTTGGAGGTGAATCCGATGAATTTAATACAGATCGGAAAGTTTATAGCACAACTCCGAAAAGAACGCGGGCAATCGCAAGAACAATTGGGGGAAATATTAGGGGTAACGAACAAAACCGTATCACGTTGGGAAACCGGAACATACTTACCACCGGTAGAAATGCTGTTATCTATGAGTCATTTGTTTGCTGTCAGTATCAATGAGCTTTTGAGCGGAAAGAGGCTGAATCCGAACGAGCACAAAGCAGCAAAAGATAACTTAAAGCCAATCGTTAAAGCGAGTAGTTTTTCGCGCAAGGAAAAGATGATGTATTATAAGAAGAAGTGGTTGAAAGAGCATATAACTGCCATGTGTTGTTGGGGCATCGGAATCATTACGGTTCTTGTGATCGGCATTATCGCAACCTTGCCGCTTCTTATTGTCGCTGCGATGCTGCTACTGTTAGTCGGACATGCTTGGAGAAACAACACCATGATGGCATACGTGGAACGAAAAATATTTGAAAGTACAGAAAAAAACGATTGACCGATTGAGCATTCTTAAGACACAATCGAACACAGACCAGGTAAGGCTGCCTTGTATAGAAACAAGGCGGTCTTTTCTCATGGAACTTTCTAACCTTCCTTTTTTGTCATCCACCGATCGCCTGAAGGATCGAATCATCGTTCGTTACATAAAACACCAAAAACTGCCGATACTATCCAAACCGAATCGAACAAAGGCACGGTGTTTATTATGAACCATCCAAAGTCGTTGACAAACATAAAAGCGCTCACAAACAAGCTCCTTGTCCGCTATAACACCTCGGATCTTGCCTCGCTCTTACTTCCTTATGCAGACAAAGCCCGTCGCAACATCGGACGCACGCTGCGTTATCCGGATTTCTATCAAGCCGTTGCCCGAACGGTCTCCCCCGAAAAGCTGACCGATCCAACCGAAATTGCCGCACATCTGAAGGCAACCGGGCGCGAATTCAGCTATCGGGAGCTTGCTCTGTTTTATGATTATGCCGTTCTTGCCGCCCTGTGGAGCTTGTGGGAAAGCGAGCCCTCTGACAGGGCCTTGTGTCAAACCATTGACTATCTCAAAGCGCTCCACAGCATTGAGCCCGAGGAGCTCTATCCGCTTCTGTCCGAGGCCGAACGAATCTTGAGCACAAGCGATGCTTTTATCGGATGCGACGAGGTTACCCAAAACAGCTGCCGCGCCAATGTTGTCGCCTATGCGCGCCGCTTTCATCGCTCCGAAAGTGACGCCGCCCGCATTCTGGTAGCAGACGATCCCTGCTCCCGTCCGCGTTCGCGGGCAAGTTATCTGTATCTTCCCTGCATTTGGCTCTTGACGGTACTTTTCATGCTGCTTGCGGCCTATCTCTGCCCGAATATCGGGATTCTCCTGTTTCTATGGCTTCCCCTCTCCGAAACCGCCAAGCAAATCACCGATTTTCTCTTCTCCTTTCTCGTAAAAACCATGCCCGTCCCTCGAAAAAAGCTGGATAACATTCCTGCGGAGGCCGCTACACTTACGGTTATCACGGCCCTGTTAAGCGGGCGCGAGGACGACCTTTCGCTGGTAGAGCGCATCCGCAACTGTTATTTCGCCAACCGCGGTGAGCACTGCCGTTTTGGTTTACTTTGTGATTTGCGAGAAGCCGACAGCGAAAGCACACCGGCTGACGAGCCAAGCATCGCCCGTCTTTCCGAGGCCATGGCCGCCCTCAAGCAGGCATACGGCTGTGAGCTCTATCTGTTTGTCCGTCGGCGTCGGTATGCACCGACCGAGGGGCGCTATATGGGGTGGGAACGGAAGCGCGGCGCCGTCATTGAGCTAACCCGCCTTCTGCAAGGCAAGGATACCACGATTTCGGTGATTTGCGGCGATGCAAGCACCTTAAGTAAAGTACGTTATGTCATCACGCTGGACACCGACACCCGTCTTTATCACGGCGCGGTGCGCGATCTTGTCGGTGCCATGCTGCATCCCTCCAACCGTCCGGTTGTCAAAAACGGTATCGTCGTGCGCGGCCATGCCATTCTGCAGCCGCGTATGGAGGCCTCGCTGGTTTCGGCCGAGAAGACACCCTTTGCCGTACTTTCAGCGGGTAATGGTGGTACAGACATCTATGCCTCGGCCGCTTATGAAACCTATCAGACGCTCTTTGATGAGGGTATTTTCTGCGGGAAAGGCATTTTCGATGTCAAACAGTTCAGCGCATGCATTGACGGACAGTTCCCCGATGGCACCATTCTCAGTCACGATCTTCTGGAGGGCAGCCGTCTGCGCGCCGCCGCCTTGACCGATCTGCCCCTTACCGACGATCTGCCCAAAAATCCCTTAGCCTGCTTTGACCGCCAGCACCGTTGGATCCGCGGTGACGTTCAAGCCCTGCTTTTTGTCGGAAACTATGTACCGGATGCAAACGGCAAACTGTATCGCAATCCGATTTCGGCGCTCTCTCGCTACAAAATTCTCGATAATGTCCGCCGTGCGCTGGTACCGGTATCGGCAGTACTTGTTCTTCTGCTTTCTCTGTTTGCGCCGCGCATCCTTGCGATCCGTTCGCTCATCCTGGCGTTGTCTTATCTCTTACTGCCGACGCTTTTGACCGGTATCCGCTTGTTTCGTTTTGGCGGACGGCGCTTTGTGTCCTATGTCATGCCCGGAGTTTTTCATGCTCTCGGCAATCTGCTTTACAGCATAGCCTCGCTCTTGCACACCGCGCTGCTTTCGGCGGACGCCGTACTCCGCGCCGGATTCCGTCTTCTCTTTTCGCGAAAGCGTATGTTAGAATGGAAAACCGCCTCGGAATCGGAGCATGGCATGGCCGGTCTTCCCCTTTATCTGTATCGCATGCTTCCCTCGTGCTTGCTCGGCCTTGCCTTGTTTCTCTGTTATCCCGGCCGTCTCATCCGTGTGATCGGCCTCTTATTTGCGCTCTTTCCCTTCGCAGCATGGCACATCGGCAAGCCATTTCGCCGTGGGAAACGGATCGGGAAACACGCAAAGACCGCCATAACCGCTTATGCGTCCGACCTCTTCCGCTTTTTCAGTGAGCAGGTTGGAGAAGGAGACTCCTATCTGCCGCCCGACAACTTCCAGCTATCTCCCGGCGAGATCGTCGCCCATCGCACCTCACCCACCAATATCGGTTTATACCTGCTCTCCTGTCTTGCCGCCGCCCGTTTCGGCTTTATCAGCACGGGCGAGCTGGTGGGAAGACTCAAGAAAACGCTGACAACCATCGCTCGTCTTGACACCTGGCATGGTCATCTTTATAACTGGTATGATACGAAAACGCTGTCCGTTCTCGGAGAGCCCTATGTCTCTACCGTGGATTCCGGTAATTTTATCACCTGTCTTGTGGCTTTACGGGGCGGCCTTTCGGATTGGGACGACCGAACGCGCCGTTTTGAAGAGTTGGATGCCCTTCTGACTGAGTTGATCCGACGCGCAGACTTTTCGAAGCTATACGATCGAAAAAAGAAGCTGTTCCGCATCGGCATCCATACGGTTCATCCCAATCCGAATGAAGGACATTACGATCTGTTCATGAGCGAGGCGCGCACCACCTCCTATTACGCCATTGCATCAGGACAGGTGCCGCGCGAGCATTGGGCACGCCTCTCCCGAATTCCGATCAGCCGCAACGGATATCTCGGCTTTGCCTCCTGGACCGGTACCATGTTTGAATATCTGATGCCAGCGCTTCTTCTCCCCACACCCTTCGGATCGTTATCGTATGAGGCGATTGCCTTTGCCATTCGCGAGCAACGCGCCTCGACTATTGCGGAGGTATGGGGACGCTCCGAAAGCGGTTATTACCGCTTTGATGCCGATATGAACTACCAGTACCGTGCCTTCGGTGCACCCTCGCTCGGATTGAAGCGCGGGCTGCACCGCGATGCCGTGATCGCACCGTATGCCACCTTCTTATGTCTGCCGTTTTGTCCCGAAGCCGCCCTGCGGAATCTGTACCGGCTGAGCGATCTCGGTCTCTACGGTCCTTACGGCTTTTATGAGGCACTCGACTGCACACCGTCGCGTGTCGGCCGCGGGCGCGCTGTCATTCGCAGCTATATGTCTCACCATGTTGGCATGAGCCTGCTTGCCTGTGCCAACGCCTGCTTTGATGGGTACTGCGTCAAAGCCTTTATGAAAGATCCGCATATGGCATCCTCCGCTGAGCTGTTAGAGGAGAAAATCCCCGTCAGCATCGGAATTCCCCGCAAAACGGTTCGCCCGCCGCTCCCGGCGCCGACGCCGCCATTGCGTACCAAGCCCTTCCCTCATGCCGAGCCCTCCCCCATCCCTCCCGATCTTCCCTATACAGCAGTCTTAGCCGAAAACGGTCTTTGTGCTTTGGTCAGCGGCGAAATGCTTCGTCTCTCGGCCATGGGATGCGATTTAACGATCGATCCTTTTCGTTTCGGCGCCATCTACCGCCCGCGCTTTTTTCTCAAAGCCGACGGAAAATGCTACGATCTGCTATCGGGAACGCTTTCACGCGGTGCTACCCAAAGTCACTTGACCTGGCGCACCGATACCCCGGAGCTGATGGCAGATCTTACCCTCTCAATTCTCGGAAACTGCCGCACCTTTTTATTCACACTATCGGTAGAAGGTCAGGTTTCCGAGCTGTGCCCGACGCTGTGCTTTCAGCCGAGCTTGACAAGCGGTGAGGACCGGATGGCTCATCCGGCTTATGCCGATCTTCTGATAACAGCCGAATCCTGCGAGGGGGAGGGTGCCATTCTGTATACGCGTCGGCAGAAGGATCGCCGTCAGCCCGATCGCTCGCTTGCGGTCTCCTTCGAAAGCTATGGAGGAGGCGTCGCTTGGGAGTCTCGCCGCGACACGCTTGGGTTACTCTACGATGAGGAGGACCTTACCTCGCTGGTTGACCGTCCGCTTTGCGGGAGTGAGGGTGCGCTCATTCACCCCTTCTGCGTTCTGCGAAAGGTATCGAAAACCAATGGGAAGTATCGCCTTCACATTTTGCTTTCGGTCGGCCACGGACGTGATCATGCATTGACCTCGCTCCGTGCCGCTCGTGCCACGCTGAAAAAAGCACGGTATTCCCCTGCGCCGGCTTGGCGGTCGATGCAACGAACCGTCAGCGAAAAGCTGGCCGGATGCGGCGGTGAGGCAGGTGTCCCACAAGCGATCGAACGAATTCTGGAAGCCATGTGCCGCCGCCCGAGCCGTATTCCGCTTTCCCGCACCTATCCGATCGGTGCCCTTTGGAAGTACGGTATTTCGGGCGATCTGCCGATTCTCTCCCTGCGCTTTGAGGATCCCTTGTCCCCGAATTCGCCGCACTCCCGTCATTTGCACGCCTTCATCGCCGCGCACAAATATCTCGCGCTCTCGGGGATTCGTTTGGATCTGGTTCTTCTTTTCGATAGTCAGGGTGCCTATCAAAATCCAACACTCGCGGTCATCACCGAGGAATTAGAGCGCTGTGCAAGTAGTTATTTGCTCGGACACAGCGGCGGCGTGTTTGCCATCGACGGTACCGAAGATGTGCCTCTACTGGAAGGGATTGCCACCCTCTCCGTAGTCCTTCACCGTGATTTCACGCTTGCCTCGCTCTTTTCCGACAGACAAGGCCAGACCAATTCGCTTCCGCCTCTCTGCCGTCGTCCCGAAACTCACCTTACCGCATCGATTCCCGTTCACGCACATGTTGTCCACGGCGGCTTCTTTTCGGAGGATGGCTTTACTGCCCTTGACGGACAGCAATCGGCGCCCTGGTCCTATCTGTATGCACAGTCGCATTTCGGCACGCTGGTGACACAGCATTCGCTCGGATACACCTGGATCGGGAATTGTCACGAGCGACGCATCACGCCTTTCAACGGCGATTATTTGCAGGATTTCACCGGAGAACTGCTGATTGCCACGATAAACGGCAAGGCGTATGATCTTTGCGCCTGTGCCTCGTATACCGTATTCGGGCGCGGCAGTGCGCGCTATGAGGGACAAATTGCCACGTTCCGCTATACCGTAACCGCCACCTGCGATCCCGATCTGCCCTGCAAGGTTGTCACGGTAACCTTTTCCGACGAGCCCCCCTTACTGACCTATCGCATCCTTCCCGTCATGGGTGATCTTCCCAAGGCAAGCCGTCCGATTGAAACGATTGACGAGGACTCCGTCACACGGTTTGTCCCACGTGTCGTGTCCGAGGATGGCTATGACATCGGTTTTTTGGTTCGGTGCGATTTCGGAAACACGATCGGCTTTTTGCTTGGCGCCTATCCGAAAAACGGCGAAAAAACGCTTTCACGTCTTAGAGAAAAATACCGTACACCCGAGGATTTCGGCGCCTGTGCCGCGCGGTATGAAGCGCATATCGCGGCGCTTCTCCCCAAGAGCGTCTTTCAATTCCCCGATCGTGCCCTAGAGGAAATGGTGTCCTACTATCTTCCTTATCAGACCCTCGTTTGCCGCTTTTTTGCCCGCACCGGCTTTTACCAATCGGGCGGTGCCTATGGCTTCCGCGATCAGCTGCAGGACTGCCTGATGCTTTTACACGGAGCGCCTTCTTTCGTACGAACCCATATTCTCCGCTGTGCTTCACACCAGTATGAAGAGGGCGATGTGATGCATTGGTGGCATTCGGTACGAGGCATCGACCGCGGTGTGCGAACCCGCTATTCGGACGATCTGCTTTGGCTTCCCTATGTTGTTGCCGACTATGTCACCGTTACCGGCGACCGCGATATTCTTGACATCGAGCTCCCCTATCTCTCTTCACACCCCTTGGACAAGGATGAGCAGGATCGTTATGAACAGGCACACAAAAGCCGATACCGCGAATCGCTGTATTTCCACTGTGTGCGGGCTGTCGAACACGCGTTGCGCTTCGGTAAACACGGTCTTCCGCAAATGGGCGGCGGTGACTGGAACGACGGCATGAACCGCGTCGGTGAGAATGGCGGCGAAAGCGTATGGCTTGGCATGTTCTTGATTATGGTATTGGAGCGCATGGCACCGCTTGCCGCGGCCCAAGGCGATCTTTCGGGTGCGCTCAAATATCGACGGACTGCCGAAGCGCTTCGTACGGCCTGCGAGCGTGCCTTTCAGAACGGTCACTATGTACGCGCCTATTACGGTGACGGCACGCCCCTTGGCGAAGGGGAGGCCATCGATCTGCTGCCGCAAGCCTTTGCTTCGCTGATCGGGCTATCCCCACAGCATGTCCAAAGCGGCTTGAACCAAGCCTTGACACGGCTTTGGCGCCCCGATTCGGCAACGCTTTTGCTGCTGACACCGCCTTATGATCGCAGCTCGCCCAAGGACCCCGGCTATATTGCCGCTTATCCACACGGATTACGCGAAAACGGCGGACAATATACCCATGCCGCCGTTTGGGGCATCATGGGCTTGGCAGCAGCCGGACAAAACGACATGGCGGCCGAGATTCTTCGCCGCATCAATCCGGCGGCTATCGCCGAAACCGAAGCTGATGCCAAGCGCTATCGCGGCGAGCCGTATTGTCTGGCCGGTGATGTTTCGGGCCATCCCGCCTTCCCCGGCCGCTGCGGCTGGAGCCACTATACCGGCTCGGCAGGGTGGTTCTATCTTGCGGTATTAACCTCGCTGATCGGTTTGGAAATCACAGGGGATACCTTTACGGTCACACCGCGCCTGTCCCCTTCCTTCCCGCACTATTCGCTTCGGTTTGTCCACCGCGAGACAGAGTATATCCTTGTGGCACGGTACGGCACGGCAAATCGCTTCGTGCTGGACGGGAAAAATGTAAACAATTTATTTTATTTTGATAAAAATTCCCATTTGCTTGAAATAATGGTTGAAAAATCTTCCGATTTGCGGTAGAATAAGAGGAAAAGAGCGCAAAGTATCCGAAAGCCCTTGCTTTGCGTCTCTTTTCGATCACATCCGAAAGAAGGTACTTTCTTGATACCCGAACGCATTGAACTCGGTCAGGGCGTTGCCCTCAATCTCCTCGCTTGTGACACCTTTAAAACCAATGCACTGACGGTGGATTTTTTAGCTCCGCTTTCGCACGACACCGTAGCCGAGCAGGCGCTTTTGCCCTATGTGCTGAAGCGCGGTACACGCCGTCTGCCAACACCCCTTCTGTTGGCACGTGAAGAGGAGCGCCTTTACGGCACCTCCATCCATGCACACTTCGGTCGGATGGGCGATACTCAGTTCTTCGGCTTTTCCGCCGCACCCCTGCGCTGTGATTTTACCGAAGGACAGGACATCACGCTTGAGGTGCTGAGCCTTATCGGTGAGATGCTGTTGGATCCCTATTATGAAGACGGCCTGTTAGCCGCTCGTTATGTAGAATGCGAAAAGCGCTTTCTTGCGGATCGCGTCCGTGCCACCATCAATGACAAATACAGCTATTCGCTGCAGCGTTGCCGTGAAGAAATGCGAAGCGGTGACAGCATTCCGCTGACACCGACCGGAACGGTTGCTGAAATTGAGGCGGTAACCCCGGCCTCGCTGACGGTCCGGCTTTCCGAGGTACTGGCCTCTTGCCGGATCGAAATCTGGTGTGTCGGCGCCTTCGACCGTCAGGCTTTGATCGATACGGTGTGTGCGCTGTTTGCCGGGAAGGCGCGCCGTGCACCGACAGCCCTGTCGGTAACACCCTTTGTTCCCTCCCCTCAAACCAAGCGTATCACCGAATCTCAAGCGGTTAAGCAGGGCAAGCTGTGCCTTGGCTTCGGCACCCCCATCCGTACCGATCATCCGTTGGCACCCGCCTACACACTGTTCCGCGAAGTGTTAGCCAACTCGCCGACTGCCAAGCTGTTCCTTCATGTTCGTGAAAAGCTGAGCCTCTGTTATTATTGCTCCGCCATTCCCGATGGACAGAAGGGCATGCTGATTTTGGCCAGCGGCATTGAGGTGTCGAACAAAGACAAGGCAGAGCAAGCGATTCTTGCCGAGGTGGAGGCCTGCCGCCTTGGTCACATTTCCGAAAGCGAAATGGCCGCTGCCAAAAAAGCCGTCCATCACGCCATTCATGCTATGTATGATGATCCGGCATCCCTAATCACCTGGTATTTCAAGCGAGGTTCGCTCGGCCTTTCGGAATCGCCGCTTTCGTATCTG